>NZ_JBHSBN010000018.1:0-136793 GCF_042650605.1 Micromonospora zhanjiangensis
AGCAGGACTACCCGGACGTGGAGAACTGGATCGGTCCGCTGTTCGTCACCGGCGGTTCCTCCAACGACGGCCAGTACACCAACCCCGAGGTGGACAAGCTCTACAAGGAGGGCACCGCGGCGGCCGACGTCGAGGCGGCGCACGCCAAGTTCGCCGACGCCGTGGCGCTGGTCGACAAGGACGTGCCGTCCATGCCGATCTACTTCTACGGTCAGCAGTCGGGTTACTCCGACAAGCTCAAGAAGGTCGAGCTCAGCGCCAAGGGCCCGATCGACCTGGCCTCGGTCGAACTCAAGTAACGCGATCGTGCCCCGGGTCGGGCCTCACCTATCGGTGGGCCCGGCCCGGGGCCGTCCCCTGCCGAGGGCGCGCGGACCGCGCGCTCGTCGTCGTATCGCTATCCGTGTCGGGCGTCCGACGCGCTGACCTGGAGGACGACCCATGGGCCGTTACTTGTTGAGGCGGCTTCTCCAACTGATCCCGGTGTTCATCGGGACCACATTCATGATCTATTACCTGGTCTGGTCGGTGCCCGGTGATCCGTTCGCCGGCAAGTGTGGCGACCGGCGCTGCCCGGAGCAGTACGTCGCGCAGATGACCGAGAGGTACAAGCTCAACGAGCCGGTCATCGTGCAGTACGGCAACTACATGAAGAACCTGCTCACCGGAGACTTCGGCACCACCTTCGGTGGCCGGTCGGTGAACGACATCATCGCCGCGGCGTACCCGAACACCATCAAGCTCGCCCTGGTGGGTCTCGCCGTCGAGGCGATCATCGGCCTGACCGCCGGCGTGCTCACCGGCCTGCGCCGCAACGGCTTCCTGGACAACCTGGTCCTGGTCTCGACGCTGTTCCTGATCGCGTTGCCGACCTTCGTCACCGGTTTCGTGCTGCAGACCCTGCTCGGTGTCCAGTGGCACATCATCAAGCCGACGGTCTCCAGCGAGGTCCGGTTCGACGAGCTGCTGATACCCGGCCTGGTGCTCGGTAGCATCTCGATGGCGTACATCGCCCGGTTGGCCAGAACGAGCATCGCCGAGAACCGGCGCGCCGACTACGTCCGCACCGCCATCGCCAAGGGCCTGCCGATGCGGCGGGTGGTCGGGGTGCACCTGCTGCGTAACTCGCTGATCCCGGTGATAACGTTCCTCGGCACCGACCTGGGCAGCCTGATGGGCGGCGCCGTCGTGACCGAGGGCATCTTCAACATCAACGGCGTCGGTAGAGAGGTTTTCCGCGGAATCATCACCAAGGAGGGGTCGACGGTGGTCTCCATCGTCGTCATCCTGGTCCTTGTCTATCTGCTGATGAACCTGATCGTGGACCTGCTCTACGCCGCCCTGGACCCGAGGATCCGTTATGAGTGACCCGACCGCCGGATCGATGGTGACCACACCGACCGTGGAGCAGCCTAGCGCGGCGGACACCACCGCGCCGCCGAATAAATCCGGCAAGCGGCGCGCCGACAAGCCGCGTGGTCTGCTCGGTGACGCCTGGTACGACCTGCGGCACAAGCCGATGTTCTGGATCTCGATGGCGTTCATCGCGCTGTTCGTCGTGATGGCGGCCTTCCCGTCGTTGTTCTCCTCGGTGGACCCGACCCAGGGCGACCTGGCCCGCAGCCGGGTCGAGCCGGGCGGCAACGCCTGGTTCGGGTACGACGTGCAGGGCCGGGACGTCTTCGCCCGGGTCATCTACGGCACCCGCGCCTCGATCGTGGTGGCACTGCTGTCCACGCTCGGCACGATCCTGTTCGGCGGTGCGATGGGCATCGTCGCCGGCTACCGCGGTGGCTGGGTGGACGCCCTGCTGTCCCGGATCGCGGACATCTTCTTCGGCCTGCCGTTCCTGCTCGGCGCGATCGTCATCCTCACCACGTTCAACCAGCCGGGCTCGAACAACAGCAAGTTCAAGATCATGATGCTGGTGATCGTGTCGCTGGTGATCCTCACCTGGCCGGTGTCGATGCGGATCATGCGGTCGTCGGTGCTCGCCACCAAGCAGGCGGACTACATCATGGCCGCCCGGGCGCTCGGCGCGGGTGCCGGCCGGATCGTGTTCCGGCACCTGCTGCCGAACTGCCTGGCGCCGTTGCTGGTCTACTCGACGATCCTGATCGGGGCGTTCATCGGTGCCGAGGCGACGCTGTCGTTCCTCGGTGTGGGCCTGCAGTCGCCGGTCGTCTCGTGGGGCATCATGATCAACGAGGCGCAGGACTGGATCCGGGTCTCCCCGTACCTGCTGTACTTCCCGGCCGCGTTCCTCGTCCTCGCCGTGCTCAGCTTCGTGATGCTCGGTGAGGCGGTCCGCGAAGCTCTCGACCCGAAACTCCGGTAGGAGATCCAGTGTCCGACATACTCGTTTCCCAGCGGTCCGGCCCGAGCTCAGAAGGCTCCGGCCGGCCGGCCGGACGGCTGCTCGAGGTCGAAGACCTCCGGGTGGAGTTCCGTACCCGTGACGGCGTCGCCAAGGTCATCAACGGGGTGACCTACCACGTCGACGCGGGAGAGACCCTCGCCGTGCTCGGTGAGTCCGGTTCCGGCAAGAGCGTCACCGCCCAGACCATCATGGGCATCCTCGACACCCCGCCCGGCTTCGTCACCGGCGGCCAGATCCGGTTCCACGGTCGCGACATGCTCAAGATGTCGGCCGAGGAGCGGCGGAAGATCCGCGGCGCGGGCATCGCCATGGTCTTCCAGGACTCGCTGTCCGCGCTGAACCCGGTCTTCAACGTCGGGTTCCAGATCGGGGAGCAGTTCCGCATCCGGCAGGGTCTCAGCCGCCAGGAGGCCAAGAAGCGGGCCGTCGAGATGCTCGACCTGGTCAAGATCCCCAACGCCAAGCAGCGGGTCACCGAGTTCCCGCACCAGTTCTCCGGCGGTATGCGGCAGCGCGTCATGATCGCGATGTCGCTGGCCCTCGACCCGGAGGTGCTGATCGCCGACGAGCCGACCACGGCTCTCGACGTGACGGTGCAGGCGCAGATCATGGACCTGCTCGCCGAACTGCAGCGCGAGCGGCAGATGGGCATGATCCTGATCACCCACGACCTGGGCGTGGTCGCCGACGTGGCGGACCGGATCGCGGTCATGTACGCCGGTCGGATCGTCGAGCAGGCGGACGTCCACGAGCTGTACGCCAACCCGGCCCACCCGTACACGATCGGTCTGCTCAACTCGATCCCGCGGATCGACGAGAAGGGCCAGGAGCTGCGTACGATCAAGGGCCTGCCGCCGAACCTGATGCGGATCCCCACCGGCTGCCCGTTCCATCCGCGCTGCCCCATGGCCCAGCAGGTGTGCCAGGAGAAGGTGCCCCCGCTGCTGCAGCTCGGCGCGAGCCGGGCCAGCGCCTGCCACTTCGCCGAGGAGCTGGTGAACCGTGTCTGAGACGATCCTCGAAGTACGTGACCTGGTCAAGCACTACCCGGTGACCCGGGGCGTGGTCTTCAAGAAGACCATCGGCCAGGTCAAGGCGGTGGACGGGGTCTCCTTCGAGTTGAAGGCGGGGGAGACGCTCGGCATCGTCGGCGAGTCGGGTTGTGGCAAGTCCACGCTGTCCCGGGTGCTGATGAACCTGGAACGGCCGACCGCCGGCAGCGTCCTCTACAAGGGGCAGGACATCTCCCGCTTCAAGGGCAGCGCCCTGCGTCGGATGCGCCGGCAGATCCAGCTGGTCATGCAGGATCCGTACACCTCGTTGAACCCCCGGATGACGGTCGGCGACCTGATCGGCGAGCCGTTCGAGATCCACCCGGAGGTCGCCCCCCGGGGCAGCCGGCGGCAGAAGGTCCGGGAACTGCTGGACGTGGTCGGGCTCAACCCGGAGCACATCAACCGCTACCCGCACCAGTTCTCGGGCGGTCAGCGGCAGCGGATCGGCATCGCCCGGGCGCTGGCCCTGCGGCCGGAGATCATCGTCTGCGACGAGCCGGTGAGCGCCCTGGACGTGTCGATCCAGGCCCAGGTGATGAACCTGCTGGAACAGCTGCAGAGCGAGTTCGGCCTGTCGTACGTCTTCATCGCGCACGACCTGTCGGTGGTCCGGCACCTGTCGGACCGGGTCGCGGTGATGTACCTCGGCAAGATCGCCGAGATCGGCACCGAGGACGAGATCTACGAGCGGCCGACCCACCCGTACACGCAGGCGCTGCTGTCGGCGGTGCCGGTGCCGGACCCGACCAGCCGGGAGAAGAAGGCGATCATCCGGCTGACCGGCGACGTGCCGAGCCCGGCCAACCCGCCGTCGGGTTGCCGGTTCCGCACCCGGTGCTGGAAGGCGCAGGACATCTGCGCCAAGGAGGTGCCGCTGCTCGTCGAGCGGCCCGGCACCGACCACCCCAGCGCCTGCCACTTCGCCGAGAAGCGGGAGATCGTCGCCACGCACGAGGTCTGATCCGCCCGCGCCGGGTCCGTCCGGCCGGGAGCACGGTCCACGAACGCACCAGGGTCTGTCCGTGCCGGACGGGCCCTGGTGCGTTTTCCCGGCCGGGTGGGCTCAGAGCGGGCCGCGGCCCGCGCGCAGGATCAGCAGCCCGAGTTGCGTCCCGTCCGCACCCAGCGCGGTCCGGAACCGGTCCAGGATCTCCCGTTCCCGGGACAGCACGAGCCGGGTGCCGCCGCTGGCGACCCGGGTCGCGCCCACCTGTTGTGACAGGGCGGCCCGCTCCTGCCACAGCGCGATCAGCGTCTCGTCGATCTCGTCGATCCGCTCGCGGATGGCCTGGATGCGTTGGGACGCCTCGGGCGAGTTCGTGCCGGTCTGGGCGCCGGCGGAACCGGTCGAGGAGTCTGCGACGTCGGTAGGCATGTGGTGCTCCCTCGTTGCTGGGGCCACCGTCTGTCCGGATCCCGAAGCGAAAAGCCCCGGGCTCCAAGAGCCCGGGGCTTTCGTAGGTCAGTTGATCAGGCGCGACCCACGGCTGCCGGACTCCCGGAGCCGTAGTAAAAGTAAAATCGCGTCCGCACGCCGTCGAGTATGCCCAAGCCGGGCCGCCTCCCGCAAGCTTTCCCGCAGAGCGGGCGGCCCGCCGGGCGTACCCGGTCCGGGTCGTCACGGGGACGGCCCGGACCGGGTACGGCGTGGCTCAGCCCAGCTTGGTGATCCGGTTGGCGGGTCCCGGGGCGACCGGCGTGCCGGCGCCCAGGTAGCCGACCAGCGCGTCGACGTCGAAGCCGGGTGCGGTGGTCCGGGCGGTGCCGGCCACCGGCAGGGTGGCCACGACGGCCAGGGCGAGGGCGGGCGCCGCGAGATGGCGCAGCACCGACCCGCCGTACGGGGGACCCGGACGGTACGGCGGGCGGCGGGGATGTCGGGCGGTCGGCATAGACTCGCGGTGCGATGCATGCTCTCTTCGAAACCCCACCGTTGCCCGCCAGACCCGCCCGCCCGGTGGCCGCGGCCGGTCTGGACCCCGCAGCGCTGCTGGCCGGACTGAACGGCCCGCAGCGGGACGCGGTCACCCACGCCGGCTCGCCGCTGCTCATCGTCGCCGGTGCCGGCTCGGGCAAGACCCGGGTGCTGACCCACCGGATCGCCTACCTGCTCGCGGCCCGGCAGGTGCATCCGGGCGAGATCATCGCGATCACCTTCACCAACAAGGCCGCCGGTGAGATGAAGGAGCGGGTCGCCGCCCTGGTGGGCCCCCGGGCCCGGTTGATGTGGGTGTCCACCTTTCACTCGGCCTGCGTGCGCATCCTGCGGGCCGAGCACGAGCACGCCGGGCTGAAGTCCACCTTCTCGATCTACGACGCGGACGACTCCCGCCGGCTGATGCAGATGGTCGCCCGGGAGCTGGACCTGGACCCGAAGCGTTACCCGGCCCGCGGGCTGGCCGCACAGGTCTCCAACCTCAAGAACGAGCTGGTCGACCCGGTGGAGTTCGCCGACCGGGCGAAGGGGCCGAACGAGCGCGCCCTGGCCGAGGCGTACGCGCTCTACCAGCGCCGGTTGGTCGAGGCGCACGCGCTCGACTTCGATGACCTGATCATGACGACGGTGCACCTGCTGCAGTCCCACCCGCACGTGGCGGAGAGCTACCGCCGCCGGTTCCGGCACGTCCTGGTGGATGAATACCAGGACACCAACCACGCGCAGTACACACTGGTCAAGGAGCTGGTCGGCGGGTCCGGCGCGGCCGACGGCGGCACCGCCGGGATCGACCCGGCCGAGCTGTGCGTGGTGGGTGACGCCGACCAGTCGATCTACGCCTTCCGGGGCGCCACGATCCGCAACATCCTGGAGTTCGAGCGGGACTTCACCGACGCCCGCACCATCCTGCTGGAGCAGAACTACCGCTCGACCCAGACGATCCTGAACGCCGCCAACGCGGTCATCGACAACAACACCTCCCGCAAGCCGAAGCGGCTGTGGAGCGACGCCGGCGCCGGCGAGCAGATCGTCGGCTTCGTGGCCGACACCGAGCACGCCGAGGCGGACTGGGTGGGTCGGGAGATCGACCGGCTCTGCGACGAGGGCGACACCCGCCCCGGTGACGTGGCCGTCTTCTACCGCACCAACGCGCAGTCCCGGGTCTTCGAGGAGGTGTTCATCCGGGTCGGCCTGCCGTACAAGGTGGTCGGTGGGGTCCGGTTCTACGAACGCAAGGAGGTCCGGGACGCGCTGGCGTACCTCCGTGCCGTGGTCAACGACGACGACACGGTGAGCATCCGGCGGATCCTCAACACCCCCCGCCGGGGCATCGGCGACCGCGCCGAGGCCTGCGTCGAGGCCCTCGCCGGCCGGGACCGGATCTCGTTCGGCGCCGCGCTGCGCCGGGCCGGCGACGCGCCGGGCATCTCCACCCGCGCGGCGAACGCCATCGCCGAGTTCGTGGCCCTGCTGGACGGGGTACGCGAGCTGGCCGCCACGGCGCCGCCCGAGGAGGTGCTGGAGGCGCTGCTGACCCGCTCCGGTTACCTCGCCGAGCTGGAGGAGAGCCTCGACCCGCAGGACGCCGGCCGGGTGGAGAACCTCCAGGAGCTGGTCAGCGTGGCCCGGGAGTACACCGAACGGGCCGAGGCGCTGGCCGAGGAGGGTGGCCCGGGGGCCACCCTGGCCGGGTTCCTCGAACAGGTGGCGCTGGTCGCCGACGCCGACCAGATCCCCGCGGACGATCCCGACCACCAGGGCGTGGTCACCCTGATGACCCTGCACACCGCCAAGGGGCTGGAGTTCCCGGTGGTCTTCCTGACCGGGCTGGAGGACGGCGTCTTTCCGCACCTGCGCTCGCTCGGTGACACCCGGGAGCTGGAGGAGGAGCGCCGGCTCGCCTACGTCGGCATCACCCGGGCCCGCCAGCGGCTCTACCTGTCCCGGGCGGTCACCCGCTCGGCGTGGGGCCAGCCGTCGTACAACCCGGCCTCGCGGTTCCTGGAGGAGCTGCCGGGCGACCTGCTGCGCTGGGAGCGCACCGAGGCCGCGTACACCTCCTGGTCCGGCGGCCGGGGCGGCGTCGGCGGTCGCGGCGCGGCCGGCGACCGGATGCCGGCCGGTCGGGGCGGCGGCTTCGCCGGCGGTACGCCGAAGGCCGCGCAACTCGCCGCCCGGCTCGGCGTCGACGGCAGTCGGCTCGCCACCGCCAGCGAGCTGCCGCAGGCACCGAAGGTCGCCGCCGGGGACCGGGTCAACCACCAGCGGTACGGCCTGGGCCGGGTGCTCGCCGTGGAGGGCCACGGCCCCGGGGCCCGGGCACAGATCGACTTCGGTGACCAGACCATGTGGCTGGTGCTGCGGCACGCCCCGATCGAGAAGCTCTGACCGGGGCGGCGCTCAGCAGCCCAGGTTCACCCCGCGCTGACGCATGAACGGGGTCGGGTCGATCTGGTTCCACAGGGTGCCCTGGTGCACCTCGAAGTGCAGGTGCGGCCCGTTCGCGTCGCCGGTGGCGCCCTCGTAGCCGATGAGCTGTCCGGCCTTGACCCGCTGGCCGACGGCGACCACGGTCCGCTCCTGGTGGGCGTAGTGGGTCAGGTAACCGTTGCCGTGGTCGATCACCACCGAGATGCCGTAGCCGCTGAACGCCCAGCCCGCGTCGGTCACCGTGCCCGCCGCGGCGGCGTGGATCGGCGTACCGGCCGGTTCGGCCAGGTCGATGCCGGCGTGCTGGACGCCGCCGCGCAGGCCGAAGCAGGAGGTCGTCCCGGCGCCCGGCATCGGGCTGACCCAGGCGGGCCGCGGCTTGGGCTTGGGCTTCGGCGTGCTCCTGCGCACCGGTGCCTTGGTGGTGGCCCGGGCGCTGGGGGTGGCGGTGGGGCTCCCCGTGGGGGTTGCCGGTTGCCGGTCGGACCGGTCGGCCCGCTGGGCGGCGTCGGCCCGGGCCTGCACCTCGGCGGCGACCGAGCTGGATGGGGGCGTCTCGCTGGCGGCCCGGTCGGCGGTGGCGAGGGTGACGCCGGTCGCGCCGAGGCCGAGCAGACCGGCCGCGGCGACGGCGCCGATCGCATACCGGCGCCGGCCGGCGGCGTGGCGCGGGGTCCGGTCGTCGTTCGGGGTTGCGCTGTCGGTCGGGATGTTCTCCTGCACGAGCAACCTTCGAGGTCGGGGACACTGACCGGGAGATGGTGGTCGACCCGGTTTGGCCCGGCGCCGCCCGGGTACGGGTTGGGTGACCGTCGCCTCGGCCCGGGTGGTCGGCTATGCCCGTCTTTGAACCCTACTGACCGGTAACCAGCGGGTGTCCCAGGGTGGCGCCGGTCACGGTTTCGGGTGTGGCGAAGGACAACTTCCGGGCTTTCCGCCAGGCACGAAAAAACCGCCCGAACCAGCGGTCCGGGCGGTCGGGCGTGCGACGCCCAGGGTCAGGACGCGGCGCCGAGCGAGTTGTCGGTCTGCAGCTGGATGTCCACACCCCGCTCGGCGAGCCAGGGGATCGGATCCTGCGGAGCGCCGTCGACGTGGATCTCCAGGTGCAGGTGGGAGCCGTACGAGTGGCCCGTGTTGCCCACCAGGCCGAGCTGCTGGCCCGCCTTGACCTGCTGTCCCTCCTGCACCAGCAGCCGGGACGAGTGGCCGTAGATGGACTCGGAGCCGTCCGGGTGCTGCAGGATCACGGCGTAGCCGTAGCCACCGAACCAGCCGGCCTTGACCACCTTGCCGGCGTGGATGGCCTGGTACGGGGTGCCTTCCTTGGCGGACAGGTCGATGCCGGTGTGCAGCTTGCCCCAGCGCACTCCGTAGGGCGCGGTGAAGTTGAAGTCCTCCACCGGCAGCATCCACACGTCCTGCGTGGTGGCCATCGAGCTGGCCAGGTCGGCGCGGTCCACGCCCCGGGAGGCGCGACTGGCGTCGTCGGCCCGGGCGCTGAGGTCGGCCTTGGCGGCGGCGGCGTGCTGCAGGTCCGACAGGACCGAGGGGTCGACCGTCTTGGCGTCCGGCATCCCGGCGGCGCCGAGGGCGACCAGACCGGCACCGACGACGGCACCGGTGACGACCGCTGCGTAGCGGGTGCGGGGAGGGGTGGGAACGCGGCGTCGGCCGCGATATCTATCGGGCTCAGACGACAGGCGCTGACGCACGAACACCCTCCGTTGTCTGCTCGTTGGCGGTTGTCACCGGCCTGGGTTGCGGTGAAATTCCGGTGAAACCTTGTCGCGCATCGGTCCGGTGGGACTGGTGTGACGACCGTCAGCCACGGTAGCCAACCCCTAGTCAAGTCACAAGTTGCACCGCCGAATTCCTGACACGCTGTGTTCCTGTCCGTTCTATATCATCCGGTTTTGTGGTCTTTTGTGGTTGGGCTCGATAGTGGCTATCTGTGACGATGCGTATGACGGCTGGTCATCCGTTCGGCCACCGCTGGCGTCATTCTCCGGGTTTCCCTTAGGGGATTCGGGGTCTGTCCCGGGCCCTGGCCGGCACCCTCGGGCGACGCCGGTGGGTCCGGTCGGGCTCGGTCGGTCGGTTCTCGCACTCTGGTTTCGACCGGGTCGCCCGGGCGCTGTCGGTGGTCCCGGATTCCGTCGCCGGCCGGGCCCGCGTTACCGTTCGTTCAGGTCGTTGCCGGGTATGTCCTCGAAGGGTGTTGCGCTGATGAGCTCACGGACTCGGGTCGTCGTCGCCAAGCCGGGCCTTGACGGGCATGACCGCGGCGCCAAGGTGGTCGCCCGGGCCCTGCGGGACGCGGGCATGGAGGTCATCTACACCGGGCTGCACCAGACGCCCGAGCAGATCGTCGAGGCGGCCATCCAGGAGGACGCCGACGCCGTGGGCCTGTCGGTGCTCTCCGGGGCGCACATGACGCTCTTCCGGCGGGTGGTGGAGCTGCTAGCCGAGCGGGACGCCCAGGACATGGTCGTGTTCGGTGGCGGGATCATCCCCGAGGCCGACATTCCCGAGCTGGAACGGCTCGGCGTCGCCAAGATCTTCACTCCGGGCGCGACCACGCAGTCGATCGTCGAGTGGGTCCGCGAACACGTCGGCCAGCCGGTCGGCTGAGCCCGACCGCGTCGTACCGCCAGGATCCGGATCGCGGCGTGCCGTCGGGGTCCGGCCGCGGCGTGGCCGTCGGGGTCCGGTCGGGTTTGGACAGGGGGAGGGGCCGGACGCACCCCTCACACGTCCGGCCCCTCTATGCACGATGCCCCGCCGCCACCCCTCGACCGACAGGGCATCGGCCGCCTGTCATCGCGCTGATCAGCGCTCCGACACAGAACTCAACGACGGGTCGCGGACGGGGTTACGCGGGTTGCCGGTCGGATCACCGGAAGATTTCCGGCGGCCCGGGCGCGAGCACCACCGCGTGTGGATTACCGCACACCGCGTACCCGCTCGGTTGCCGGTATCGGCGTCCTCGCTAGGCTGCGGCCGACGGCCTGTTTCACTCAACAACAGGGGTCAACTCTTTTTTCACGCTGGCGGCGGCGCGACGGCGCGCCGCGGAGACGGGACGGGACG
The DNA here is from genome assembly GCF_042650605.1 of Micromonospora zhanjiangensis. Classification (NCBI taxonomy): domain Bacteria; kingdom Bacillati; phylum Actinomycetota; class Actinomycetes; order Micromonosporales; family Micromonosporaceae; genus Micromonospora; species Micromonospora zhanjiangensis. The sequence goes on from NZ_JBHSBN010000018.1 coordinate 10,895, forward strand.
CGCAATCGTGGACCTGTACGAATACCAGGGGCGCGAGCTGTTCGAGCGGCACGGATTGCCCGTGCTCGCCGGCGGCGTCGCCACTACCCCGGAGGAGGCCCGCGCGATCGCCGATCGCCTCGGCGGCCGAGTGGTCGTCAAGGCCCAGGTAAAGGTCGGCGGCCGGGGCAAGGCCGGTGGGGTCAAGCTCGCCGAGGGGCCGGACGAGACGGTGGCCCGGGCCACCGACATCCTCGGCATGGACATCAAGGGCCACACGGTCCACAAGGTCATGATCACGGTGACCGCGGACATCGCCGAGGAGTACTACTTCTCCTACCTGCTGGACCGGGCGAACCGCACCTTCCTGTGCATCGCCAGCGTCGCCGGCGGCATGGACATCGAGCAGGTCGCGGCCGAGACCCCGGACAAGGTGGTCAAGGTCGCGATCGACGCGAACACCGGGGTGGACCGGACCAAGGCGCGGGAGATCGTCGACGCGGCCGGCTTCCCGGCCGACGTCGCGGACCAGATCACCGAGATCGCCGTCGGCCTGTGGCAGGCGTTCGTCGCCGAGGACGCCACGCTGGTCGAGGTGAACCCGCTGGCCCGGACCGCGGACGGCACGGTCCTGCTGCTGGACGCCAAGATCACGCTGGACGCCAACGCCGCGTTCCGGCACCCCGACCACGAGGCCCTGGTCGACCAGGCCACGGTCGACCCGCTGGAGCAGCGGGCCAAGGAGAAGGACCTCAACTACGTCAAGCTGGACGGTGAGGTCGGCATCATCGGCAACGGCGCGGGGCTGGTCATGTCCACCCTCGACGTGGTGGCCTACGCGGGTGAGCGGCACGGTGGGGTCAAGCCGGCGAACTTCCTCGACATCGGCGGTGGCGCCAGCGCCGCCGTGATGGCCAACGGCCTGGAGATCGTGCTGTCCGACCCCTCGGTCAAGAGCGTGTTCGTCAACGTCTTCGGCGGCATCACCGCCTGCGACGAGGTCGCCAACGGCATCATCCAGGCGCTGGCCCTGCTGGAGCAGCGCGGCGAGCAGGTGACCAAGCCGCTGGTCGTCCGGCTGGACGGCAACAACGCCGAGGCCGGGCGGGCGATCCTGGAAGGCGCGGCCAACCCGCTCGTCGAGCGGGTCGACACCATGGATGGAGCGGCCGAGCGGGCCGCCGAGCTCGCGGCTGCGGGGGTCTGACAATGGCAATCTGGCTGACCAAGGACTCGAAGGTCATCGTCCAGGGGATGACCGGATCCGAGGGGTCCAAGCACACCCGACGGATGCTGGCCGCCGGCACCACCGTGGTCGGTGGGGTCAACCCGCGTAAGGCGGGGCAGACCGTCGACTTCGACGGCACCGAACTTCCGGTGTTCGCGAGCGTCGCCGACGCCATGGCCGCCACCGGTGCGGACGCCACCGTCATCTTCGTGCCGCCGCAGTTCACCAAGGCCGCGGTGATCGAGGCCATCGACGCCGGCATCGACCTCGCCGTGGTGATCACCGAGGGCGTGCCGGTGCACGACACGGCCGCCTTCTGGGCGTACAACGTCGCGCAGGGCGGGCGGACCCGGATCATCGGTCCGAACTGCCCGGGCATCGCCTCGCCGGGCGCGTCGAACGCCGGCATCATCCCGGCCGACATCACCGGCGCCGGCCGGATCGGCCTGGTCAGCAAGAGCGGCACGCTGACCTACCAGATGATGTACGAGCTGCGCGACATCGGCTTCTCCACCTGCGTCGGCATCGGCGGTGACCCGATCATCGGCACCACCCACATCGACGCGCTGAAGGCGTTCCAGGACGACCCGGAGACCGACGCGATCGTGATGATCGGTGAGATCGGCGGCGACGCCGAGGAGCGGGCCGCCGAGTTCATCAAGGCCAACGTGACCAAGCCGGTGGTCGGCTACATCGCCGGCTTCACCGCGCCCCCCGGCAAGACCATGGGACACGCCGGCGCGATCATCTCCGGTTCGGCCGGCACGGCCGACGCGAAGAAGGAAGCGCTGGAGGCGGTCGGCGTCAAGGTCGGCAAGACGCCGACCGAGACCGCCAACCTGATGCGGGAGATCATGTCCGGCAGCTGAGCGACAGGCACGCAAAGCGGGGGCCGGCACAGCCGGCCCCCGCTTCGTCGTCCCACCACCGGCCGATCCGGCCGACGGCGGCAAATCAGCGCCAGTACGGGTAGGAGCCGGTGGCCCGCAGGACGAGGCTGGCGACCAGGTTGATCACGCCCACCGCGATGGCCACGTACCCGAGCGTCGGCGAGCTGCCGTACCGCTTGGCGTCCCGGATCGACAGGTAGCCGAACAGGAACCCGAGCAGTCCACAGCAGATCAGGCCGAGCACGATGCCGAGAACGCCCCACAGGACCGAACGGTCGTTGCCGGCGCGCGGCTGTGCGGGATATGGACCAGTCATCCGGACCTCCGGCCTGCCGACGTCTCATGATCGAACTCCCGGCACCGAGGCTAATCCGGTACCTGGCGGTTGGGGCGGATATTCGGAGAAAGTCACCGACGCGAGGCGGTGGTGTCGACCCCCTCGGAAGCGGGTGACGTGCCAGAGTAGGGCTCAATGTCTGCCGTCACCCCCGATCACCCCCACCGTCCAGGTCGGCCGGACGTCGATCCGCCGGCTCGGCTCGGGCCGGCCGCACGTCGGCCCGAGCGGCCGGACGTCGGCAGGTCCGGTCCGCGCCGGGCACCGCTGATCGTCGCGGCCGCCGTGGCCACCGGCTGGGCGGCCCTGGTGTCGTACCTGCCGGTGGCGCTGGTGATGGGACTCGCCCGGTTCGCCGGGGAGGCGACCACCCCGGTCGGAGCCGCCCGGGTCGGCCTCGCCGCCTGGCTGCTCGGGCACGGCGTACCGCTGCAGACCAGCGCCGGGCCGCTGGCCCTGCCGCCGCTCGCGCTGGGCGCGTTCGCCGCCTGGCGGGTGGCCCGGGCCGGACTGCACGTCAGCCGGGCCGCCGGCAACCGGCGGGGCGGGTCACCGCCGGGCCGGGCGCTCGGCGTCGCGGTCACGGTAGGCCTCTGGTACGGGCTGCTGGGTGCCCTTGCCGCGTCGCTCGTCGCCGACGACGCACCGGTCGCCGACCCGCTGCGGGCCGGGCTCACCCTGGCCGGGTTCGGTGCGGCGGCCGCCCTGGTCGGCGCCCTGCGCCGGACCGGCGTGCTGAGCCTGCTGGCCCGGTCCACCCCGGCCGTGCTGCGGGACGGGGTACGTACCGGTCTGGTCGCCGCGCTGCTGGTGCTCGCCGCCGGGGCGGCGGTCGCCGGGCTGGCGGTGGCGACCGGGGGCGGCGAGGCCAGCGACATGATCGCCGCCTACCGGACCGGGGTCACCGGGCAGGCCGGCATCACCCTGGTCAGCCTGGCCTACTCGCCCAACGCCGCCGTCTGGGCCGCCTGTTACCTGCTCGGACCCGGGTTCGCGGTCGGCGTGGGCACCGCCGTGCGGACCACCGAGGTCACCCTCGGCGGGCTGCCCGCCGTACCGCTGTTGGCCGGCCTTCCGCACGGCCCGGTCGGTGGCTTCGGGGCGGCCCTGCTGTTGGTGCCGGTGCTCGCCGGGATCGGTGCCGGCGTGCTGCTGTACCGGCGGATCCGGCGGTCGACCGGGCCGGGGGCGGGCACCGAGGTCGGGTGGGGACCGCTGCTCGGCGCGGCGGCCACGGCCGGTCCGGTGGCGGCCGTGCTGCTCGGCCTCGCGGCGCTGGTCTCCGGCGGTTCGCTCGGCGCCGGTCGGCTGGCCCGGATCGGTCCGGTGAGCTGGCAGGTCGCCCTGGTCGCCGCGCTGGTGGTGGCGGTCGGAGCGATGATCGGTGCCGCCGCCGTGCGGGCCTTCGCCACCCCCGACCGCGGCGACACCCGCGGCCGCGGTTGAGCCACCCGGCCGGCCGTGGTTCGCCGGCCACCCCGACCCCGGGGACGCGGCCCGGCGGGATCGCCGGGTGGCGCCCGGCCGGTGTGTGCGGCGGCCCGGCGGGATCGCCGGGTGGCGCCCGGCCGGTGTGTGCGGCGGCCCGGCGGGATCGCCGGGTGGCGCCCGGCCGGTGTGTATGGCGGCCGGGTGAGTTCGCGGAGTGGGGCCGGCCGGGAAAGCGGGACGGGGCGTCCCGGATCCGGGACGCCCCGCCAGGTGCGGTGGGTGGAGGTCAGTTGCCGATCGTGCCCGGCAGGCTGACCCGGGCCACCACGCTGAGGATGATCAGCACGATGCCGAGCGCCGCGGCGCTCGCGCCGCAGATCAGTCCGGCCATGGCCTGGCCCCGGTTCGAGGCGAGCCCCTGGTCCGCCTTCTGCTTGCCGAGGAAGCCCAGCACCGCCGCGGCGATACCGACCAGGATGCCGACGTTGAAGCAGCAGAGCAGCGGAATCGCCGCGATGCCGAGGATCATCGACAGCAGGCCGAGGGTGTTGTTCTGACCCTGGCCCGGCTGCCCGTACGCCGGGTAGCCGGGAGCGGCCCCGTACGGCTGTCCCGAGGCGGGCTGGCCGTACGGATCCTGGCCGTACTGGGGCTGCCCCGAGACGGGTTGGCCGTACGGCTGGCCCGACGTGGGTTGGCCGTACTGGGGCTGGCCCGACGGGTCCTGGCCGTACTGCGGTTGCCCGTACTGCGGCTGGCCGTACGGGTCCTGACCATAGGGCTGGCCGGAGGTGGGACCTTGTTGCCCGTACGCCGGCTGTCCCGAGGTCGGCTGGCCGTACGGCTGCTGCGCGTACGGGTCGTGGTGCTGCGGCGCAGTCGGGTCCTGGGACGGCGGCTGCTGGCCGTACGGGTCCTGGCCGGGGTAGCCGGGCTGCATGGAAGCTCCTAACTAGGCAGTGGCTCAGTAGCTGCTCGCGGAGTTCGCCGCGCTGGCGAGGACCACGAAATAGATGATGCAGCAGATGATGCTGACGGCCCACAGGCAGGCGCCGATGATCAGAGCCAGCTTCGACCACTTCTTGGACTCGGCCGCGGCGGCCTGGGCCCCGGCGTAGTCACCCTGCTGGAGAGCCGGGTTGACCTTGGAGGCGTTGATGATGGCGGGAATCGCCAGCGGCCAGCACAGGAAGATCGCGACGATGGACATCGTCATGTTGTTGTCGATCTGCTGCGGCTGCTGTGAGGGGTAGCCGGGTTGCATTGGTTGACGAACTCCTCAAGAGCGCTACTCAACGTCAATATAATATGACGGTGAGTGTGGATGGGTTCGGGCCTCATTGCCCGAGCGACCGGCAGCGTACCTGCTCAATGCCACTGGCGGGGGCCCGCGAACGGCGACATGCCGATGGGAGCGGTCCCGGCCGGTTCTCCGGATGAAATCCGGCGGTGCCGCCGACCGCCCGGACCGGTGCGCCGGTTAGGGTGCTGAGCGTGACTGAGCCCGGATCGGCCGCCCGCGTCGTCGTACTGGTCTCCGGATCGGGCAGCAATCTCCAGGCGCTTCTGGACGCCGGCCGCGACCCGGCGTACGGCGCTCGGGTCGTCGCGGTCGGCGCGGACCGGGACGGTATCACGGGTCTGGAGCGTGCCGAGGCGGCAGGACTGCCGACCTTCGTCTGCCCGGTCAGGTCCTATCCCAGTCGCGAGGACTGGGACCGGGCGCTCACCGAGCGGGTCGCCGAGTACCGGCCCGACCTGGTCGTCTCCGCCGGTTTCCTGAAGCTCGTCGGCGCGCACTTCCTCGCCGCCTTCGGCGACCGATACCTGAACACCCACAACGCCCTGCTGCCCGCGTTCCCCGGGATCCACGGCCCGCGGGACGCGCTCGCATACGGCGTCAAGGTCGCCGGGGCGACCCTGTTCTTCGTCGACGCGGGCGTCGACACCGGCCCGATCGTCGCCCAGGTGGCGGTGCCGGTGCTCGACGACGACGACGAGGACACCCTCACCGAACGCATCAAGCAGGCCGAGCGGCAGCAGTTGGTCGAGCAGGTCGGCCGGCTGGTCCGCGAGGGCTGGACCATCACCGGACGAAAGGTCTCGATCGGCGTGAGCAACCCCTCCTCGGACGGCCGCCGTCCGGTCCGGCGCGCCCTGGTCAGCGTGTACGACAAGGCCGGACTGACCGACCTCGCGCAGGCTCTGCACAACGCCGGGGTGGAGATCGTCTCCACCGGCAGCACCGCCGGGGTCATCTCGGCGGCCGGCATCCCGGTCACCCCGGTCGAGGAGGTCACCGGCTTCCCGGAGTGCCTCGGCGGGCGGGTCAAGACCCTGCACCCGAAGGTGCACGCCGGCCTGCTGGCCGACCTGCGCCTGGACGACCACGTCCGGCAGTTGGACGAGTTGGGCGTCCGGCCGTTCGACCTGCTGGTGTCCAACCTCTACCCGTTCCGGGAGACGGTGGCCGCCGGCGCGAGCCCGGACGAGTGCGTCGAGCAGATCGACATCGGCGGTCCGGCGATGGTGCGGGCGGCCGCCAAGAACCACGCCTCGGTGGCCGTGGTGACCAGCCCCGCCGCGTACCCGATGGTGTTGCGCGCCCTGGCCGGCGGCGGCTTCACCCTCGCCGAGCGCCGCGCGTTCGCGGCGCGGGCCTTCGCCGACATCGCCGAGTACGACGTGGCGGTGGCCAACTGGTTCGCGGCGACGGCGGAGCCCGCGGCGGCCTCGGCACCCGCGGCGCCCGAGCGGGACTGGCCCGAGTTCGCCGGCCTCGCCCTGGGTCGGCGCGCCACCCTGCGGTACGGGGAGAACCCGCACCAGCGGGCGGCGCTCTACACCGATCCGGACGCGCCGGCCGGGCTGGCCCAGGCCGAGCAGCTGCACGGCAAGGAGATGTCCTACAACAACTACGTCGACGCCGACGCGGCGTGGCGGTCGGCCAACGACTTCGGCCCGGACCTGCCGGCGGTCGCCATCATCAAGCACGCCAACCCGTGCGGCATCGCCACCGGCACGGACGTGGCCGAGGCCCACCGCAAGGCGCACGCCTGTGACCCGGTCTCCGCGTACGGCGGGGTGATCGCCGTGAACGGCACCGTCTCGGTCGAGCTGGCCAAGCAGATCGCGGACGTCTTCACCGAGGTGGTCGTCGCGCCCGACTTCGCGGCCGAGGCGATCGAGGTGCTCTCCGGCAAGAAGAACCTGCGGCTGCTGCGGGCACCGGCCTGGCGCCCGCAGCCGGCCGAGTGGCGGCAGGTCAGCGGCGGCGTACTGGTGCAGTTGGCCGATCGGATCGACGCCCCCGGCGACAACCCGGACAGCTGGCGGCTGGTAGCCGGCGACCCGGCGGACGCCGAGACGCTGCGCGACCTGGCGTTCGCCTGGCGGGCGATCCGTTCGGTGAAGAGCAACGCCATCCTGCTGGCCCGCGACGGGGCCACCGTCGGGGTGGGGATGGGACAGGTCAACCGGGTCGACTCGGCGTACCTGGCGGTCAGCCGCGCCGGTGCCGAGCGGGCGCGGGGCGCGGTGGCCGCGTCGGACGCCTTCTTCCCGTTCGCGGACGGCCTGCAGGTGCTCATCGACGCGGGGGTCCGGGCCGTCGTGCAGCCCGGCGGCTCGGTACGCGACGAGGAGGTCCTGGCCGCCGCCCAGGCCGCCGGCGTCAGCATGTACCTCACCGGCACCCGCCACTTCTTCCACTGACCGACACCGCACCCTCCCGCGCACCGGGCTGTGCCCCCGTTGGGTCGCACGGGATCGGGCGGCCGGTCAGGCCGAGCGGAGGGTCAGGGCAGCGGTGCCGCCGTCCGCGCGGGCGGCCCGGATGACCCAGCAACCGGCGAGCGGGAAGGTCCAACCGGTGCCCCACTCGTCGCCGGGTCGGGTCCAGGTGCTGCCGCCGTGCTTGTCCGGGCCCCACTGCGGCCGGACCTGCCGCCCGTCGGGCCCGGTCGCGAGGACGGCCAGGTCACCGTCGCCGGTCATCCGTAGCACGATCTTGACTTCCCGACCGGCGGGGATGCCGCCCTGGTGGTCGGGGGTGAGGAACAGCAGCGCCCACAACGACCGGTCGCCGGCGCCCTCGACCTCGAAACCGTTCGGACCGGGGGAGTAGCGGGGGCCGGCCGGACAGGCCGGCGCCGGCCCGCCGGTGGGTGGCACGGGCGCGGCGCCGGCCGCCAGCGGGCTGCCCGCCGCCGGTGAGCCGGCGGTCGTCGACGCTGGTACGGCGCTCGTCGCCGGACCGGTGGTCGACGGTGGTGTGGCGCCCGGGGTGCAGCCGGCGAGCAGCAGGAGCGGCGCGAGTAACAGCTGTGCCCGGCGGGCCCGGACCGGCCGGTGCACCGATGGCGATCCAGGCGGGGGAGGGGTGTGCGGCGGTCGACTCATGCCCATCACGAGTCCGCCCTCCGTCTCCCGGTTCCATTCCCGGTTCCCGCGTGCCGATCGGCGGGTGACGGCATCGGGTGGTGGCGGTCCGGCCGGGTGGCGCGCGTGAGACGATCAGGAGCGTGACAGCGATCGTTCTGGACGGCAAGGCAACCGCGGCGGAGATCAAGGACGAGCTCCGGATCCGGGTCAAGGCGCTCGCGGAGCGGGGAGTGGTCCCGGGTCTGGGCACCGTCCTGGTCGGCGCGGATCCCGGTTCGCAGGCGTACGTCAACGGAAAGCACCGGGACTGCGCCGAGGTGGGCATCGCCTCGCTGCGTCGGGAGCTGCCGGCGGACGCCACCCAGGACCAGGTCGAGGCGGTCGTCGCCGAACTCAACGCCGACCCGGCCTGCCACGGCTACATCGTCCAGCTGCCGCTGCCCGAGCACCTGGACACCCAACGGGTGCTGGAGCGGATCGACCCGGACAAGGACGCCGACGGGCTGCACCCGGTCAACCTCGGCCGGCTGGTGCTCGGCTACGCCGGGCCGCTGCCGTGCACCCCCCGGGGCATCGTCGAGCTGCTCCGCCGGTACGACGTACCGCTGCGCGGCGCCGAGGTGGCCGTGGTCGGCCGGGGCAACACCGTCGGTCGTCCGCTCGGCCTGCTGCTGACCCGGCGCAGCGAGAACGCGACCGTCACCCTCTGCCACACCGGCACCCTGGACCTCGCGAAGCACACCCGGACGGCCGACGTGGTGATCGTCGCCGCGGGCGTACCGGGGCTGCTCACGGCGGACATGGTCTGCTCGGACGCGGTGGTGGTCGACGTCGGCATCACCCGGGTGGTCGGCGCGGACGGCAAGGGCCGCTACACCGGCGACGTCGCGTCGGAGGTGGCGGACGTGGCCAGGGCGGTCGCCCCGATGCCCGGCGGAGTGGGCCCGATGACCAGGGCCATGCTGCTGACCAACGTGGTCGAACGCGCCGAGCGCGGCTGACGCCGGCCGACCCGGCGGTCCCGGGATGGGTGATCCGGTCAACGGCCGACGCCCCTGACCCGTTGAGTGCCAACATGACTGATACGGTCCGGAAAAAGCCGTCGCGTACAGGGAGTGGGACGACCATGGGTAAGGGTAAGGTCACCGTCGTCGGTGCCGGTTTCTACGGCTCGACCACCGCGCAGCGCCTGGCCGAGTACAACGTCTTCGACACGGTCGTGATCACCGACATCGTGGACGGCAAGCCGGAGGGGCTGGCGCTGGACCTCAACCAGTCGCGCCCGATCGAGGGCTTCGAGACGAAGGTCGTCGGAAAGACCACCGGCCCGAGCGGCGAGGGCTACGAGGTCATCGAGGGCTCCGACGTCGTGGTCATCACCGCCGGACTGGCCCGCAAGCCGGGCATGAGCCGGATGGACCTGCTGGAGACCAACGCCAAGATCGTCCGCCAGGTCGCCGAGAACGTCGCCAAGTTCGCCCCGAACGCCGTCGTGATCGTGGTCTCCAACCCGCTCGACGAGATGACCGCGATGGCCCAGCTGGCCACCCAGTTCCCGAAGCAGCGGGTGCTCGGCCAGGCCGGGATGCTGGACACCGCCCGGTTCAGCAACTTCGTCGCCGAGGCGCTGGACGTACCGGTGGGCTCGGTGCGGACGCTGACCCTCGGCTCGCACGGCGACACCATGGTCCCGGTCCCGTCCCGCAGCACCGTCGACGGCAAGCCGCTGCGCGAGGCGATGCCGGCCGAGCAGATCGAGGAGCTCGTGGTCCGGACCCGCAACGGCGGCGCCGAGGTGGTCGCGCTGCTGAAGACGGGTTCGGCGTACTTCGCGCCGTCGGCGGCGGCGGCCCGGATGGCGCGGGCCGTCATCGAGGACTCCGGCGAGGTCATGCCGGTCTGCGCCTGGGTCGACGGTGAGTACGGCATCTCGGGCGTCTACCTGGGCGTCGAGGCCGAGATCGGCCGGGAGGGCGTCCGCAAGGTCGTCGAAACCCCGCTGGACTCCGACGAGCTGGCCGCGCTGAACGCCGCCGCCGAGGCCGTCCGGGCCAAGCAGTCGGACATCGCCAACCTCTGACGACGGCTCAGCCGCCCGTTCGGCGGCAGACCGACACCGCCCCGCGACCCGCACCGGGTCGCGGGGCGGTCCGCTTCCGGGACGGGGTCGGCTTCAACCTGGTCTACCTGGGTACGGGTAAGGAGAGCATCGAGCCGGAGAGCCTGCGGCAGCGGTCGGCCCGGGCCGGGGTGGCGCGCCGGAGGGCATCCAGTACGCTCGTACTGTTGACTACCGTCCCCCGAGAGGAGCGCCCGGCCGTGGCGAAGATCAAGGTGACCAACCCGGTCGTCGAACTCGACGGCGACGAGATGACCAGGATCATCTGGAAGCAGATCCGCGAGCAGTTGATCCTGCCCTACCTCGACGTCGACCTGCGTTACTACGACCTGTCGATCCAGCACCGCGACGCCACCGACGACCAGGTCACCGTCGACGCCGCCAACGCCATCAAGGAACACGGCGTGGGCGTGAAGTGCGCGACCATCACCCCGGACGAGGCCCGCGTCGAGGAGTTCGGCCTCAAGAAGATGTGGCGTTCGCCGAACGGCACGATCCGGAACATCCTCGGCGGTGTCGTCTTCCGCGAGCCGATCATCATGTCCAACGTGCCGCGGCTGGTGCCCGGCTGGACCAAGCCGATCATCATCGGCCGGCACGCGCACGGCGACCAGTACAAGGCCAGCGACTTCGTCGTCCCCGGCCCGGGCACGGTGACCATCACGTACACCCCGTCCGAGGGCGGCGACCCGATCGAGATGGAGGTCGCCAACTTCCCCGGCGGCGGCATCGCGATGGGCATGTACAACTTCGACGAGTCGATCCGGGACTTCGCCCGCGCCTCGTTCCGGTACGGCCTGGACCGTGGCTACCCGGTCTACCTGTCCACCAAGAACACCATCCTCAAGGCCTACGACGGCCGGTTCAAGGACATCTTCGCCGAGGTGTTCGAGAACGAGTTCAAGTCGGAGTTCGACGCCGCCGGCATCACCTACGAGCACCGGCTGATCGACGACATGGTCGCCGCCGCGCTCAAGTGGGAGGGCGGCTACGTCTGGGCCTGCAAGAACTACGACGGTGACGTGCAGTCCGACACCGTCGCCCAGGGCTTCGGCTCGCTGGGCCTGATGACCTCCGTGCTGCTCTCCCCGGACGGACGTACCGTCGAGGCCGAGGCCGCGCACGGCACGGTGACCCGGCACTACCGGCAGTACCAGAAGGGCGAGAAGACCTCGACCAACCCGATCGCCTCGATCTACGCCTGGACCCGGGGCCTGGCCCACCGGGGCAAGCTGGACGGTACCCCGGCGGTCACCGAGTTCGCCGACACCCTGGAGCGGGTCATCGTCGACACCGTCGAGGGCGGCCAGATGACCAAGGACCTCGCCCTGCTGATCAGCCGGGACGCGCCGTGGCTGACCACCGACGAGTTCATGAACGCCCTGGACGAGAACCTCGCCAAGAAGATCAACGGCTGACCCCGGTCACCCGCCGCGAAGGCCCGCCGACCCGATCGGGGCGGCGGGCCTTTTCGCGTACGGGAAAAAGGGGCCGCCCCGCGCGGGCCCGAGCGGACGCCGGTACGTCACCCGGGGCGGCCTCGGCTCGTTGGACTAGGTGGATGCGATGCCAGTCGCGTCCGGGAGAACCGGCCGATCGAGAGTCCACCCCGCCTGGGGTGGACGCCCGGAGGTCTCTCCGGCTGTCGCGCACAGCCAGCCGTCCCTTCCCAGCGGGGGGCCCTGTCCCGGGCCCCCCGCGCCCCCGTCCGGGGCGGCGGTCAGGCCGCCTGGCGGAGCAGGTCCGCGGCCTGTTCGGGGGCGATGTCGTTGATGAAGACGCCCATCGCCGACTCCGAACCGGCGAGGTACTTCAGCTTGTCGGCCGCCCGCCGGATGCTGAACAGCTGCAGGTGCAGGTGGCCCAGCTCCCGGTCGGTCCGGACCGGGGCCTGGTGCCAGGCCGAGATGTACGGCATCGGCTTGTCGAACAGCCGGTCGAACCGGCGCAACAGGTCCAGGTAGAGCGGGCCGAACGCGTCCCGCTCGGCGTCGTCCAACGCCGGGATGTCCGGCACCGGCCGGTGCGGGGCGAGGTGCACCTCGAACGGCCAGCGGGCCGCCGCCGGCACGTACGCGGTCCAGTGCTCGTTCTCCGCGACCACCCGGTCCTTGGCGGCCCGCTCGGCGGCCAGCACGTCGGCGTACAGGTTGCCGCCGCCGGTGCGCTCGGCGTGCCGCCGCGCCGCCGCCAGCATCGCCCGGGTACGCGGCGTGACGAACGGGTACGCGTAGATCTGGCCGTGCGGGTGGTGCAGCGTCACGCCGATCTCCACGCCCCGGTTCTCGAAGCAGAACACCTGCTCCACCCCGGGCAACCCGGACAGCGCGGTGGTCCGGTCGGCCAACGCGTCCAGCACGGTACGTACCCGGGGCGGGGCCAGCCGGGCGAACGAGCTGTCGTGCTCGGCGGTGAAGCAGACCACCTCGCACCGCCCGGTCCCGGGCCGGGTCGGTGACAGCGGGGTCAGCTCACCGGCGGGCTCCCCGGGCCGGTCGCTGAACGACGGGAACCGGTTCTCGAAGACGGCCACGTCGTAGTCGTACGCCGGGATCTCGGTGGACCGCTCGGGCGTCGACGGGCACAGCGGGCACTGGTCGGTCGGCGGGAGGAAGATCCGGGTCTGCCGGTGCGCGGCGACCGCCACCCACTCGTCCACCAGCGGGTCGTAGCGCAGCTGCGAGGCCGGCGGTGGCGGTGGCAGGTCCCGCCGGTCCGGCACCTCCCGGACGGCGTCGTCGCGCTCGTCGAAATAGATCAACTCGCGCCCGTCGGCGAGTCGGACCGCGGTGCGTCTCATGCCGACGAACGCTAGCGCGCCCGTCGCGGCGGCGGTAAGTGGGGTGTGATCAGGCCGGTTGCAGCCGGGGCTCGACCCAGCCGGTGTCGGTCAGATGGGCCAGCACGGCCTGCACCGCCTCCTCCACGGTCAGCGCGCTGGTGTCCAGCACCAGGTCGGCGTCGGTCGGCTCCTCGTACGGGTCGTCGACACCGGTCATCCCGGTCAGCAGGCCGGCCCGGGCCCGGGCGTACAGGCCCTTGCGGTCGCGCCGCTCGCAGACCTCCAGCGGGGTCGCGACATGCACCAGCAGGAACCCTGCACCGGCCGCCAGGGCCATCTGTCGGGCGGTCGCGCGGGCCTTCGCGTACGGGGCGATCGGGCAGCACAGCGCCATGCCGCGGTGCCGGGCCACCTCGGCGGCGACCCAGCCGATCCGGCGTACGTTGAGATCGCGGTCGGTGCGGCTGAAGCCGAGCCCGGCGGACAACTCCCGGCGGACCACGTCGCCGTCCAGCAGGGTGACCGTCCGGTCCCCGCTCTCCCGCAGCGCGTCGGCCAGGCCGCGGGCGATTGTGGACTTGCCGGAACCGGACAGGCCGGTGAAGAACACCACGACGCCGCGGTGCCGGCGGGGCGGCCGGGCCCGGGCCAGCTCCTTGGCCACCGCCGGCGGGGTGTGCCACTCGGGCAGCGGGAAGCCCCGGTCGAGCAGGTCCTCGATCTCCTCGGCGCGCAGCGCCAACCGCCGGTTGCGCGGCGGGATGTCGTCCCGCCAGCGCCACTGACCGTCCCGGTTGTCGTAGGCCAGCTCGCGCGGCACCAGCACCCGCAACCCACCGCCGGAGAGCATCTCGCCGGTGGACAGCAGGTGGGTGACGCCGAAGGCGGCGGCCACCCGGGCGCGCAGCAGCGCGTCCCGGATCTCGTCACCGCGGCGGGCCAGCGGCACCGCCACCAGGGTGGCCGGCGGCATCCGGTCCCTCGCTGCGAACACGCTGCGGACCAGCACCTCCGGCGGCAGCCCGTCCGCCGCCGGCTCGCTGATCGGGATCAGGACCAGCAGGTGCGCGGCGAGGGTACGGGCCGCGTGGGCGATCTGCGCCAGCTGCGGGCGGTGCAGCGGCCGGTCGGCGATGACGCCGAGCACCCGCCCCGGCGGCAGCAGGCCGCGCACCTCGTCCGGCATCCGGCGCAACCGCTGGAACGGACCGTGCCCGCCGTCGCCGATGCGCCGGATCGGACCGCCGACACCGGACAGGCCCTCCCGGACCGACCAGACGTCGGTGGCCTCCAGCAGCGCCATCGGGGCGCCCTCGGTGTCGGTCAGCACCAGGGTCCGCCGCCCCGGGTCACCGGGGTCGAGTTCCTCGGCCACGGCGGTCGGCACGTGCAGGGTCACCGGCGCGGGCCACGGCGTACCGTCGGCGAGCCGTCCCCGGCGGCCGAGCGAGGCGACGTCGGCCCGGCCCATGAACCCGGTCAACGGCGCGTACGCCCCGTTGACCAGCAGTTCCAGATCGGCCAGCTCGTACGGACGCGGCGTGTACGCCGGCGCGTCGCGCAGCACCTCGTCGGGCAACGTCCACCCGTTGCTCATCGCACCCCCACCTTCCGACCGGCACACAGTTTCGCAGTACACGGCCCGTCGGTCGAGAGCGCCACTCCACGAGTGCCCACCGACCTGATCGGAACGGGTGCCGACGAGGGCCGTGCCGCCGGCCCGGGCCGGACCGGCGGCGGTGCCGCAGCGGGCCCGGTACCAGGTGCGGAAGGGGTCGTCAGGCCGGCTGGAGCGGGGCGGCGCCGAAGGAGACCGCGAACCGCTTGCACCAGATCGTGACGCTGCCCAGGTCGGTGAGGTCGACGTTCGCCGGGATCGGGTAGCTCTGGTCGCCGCGGTTGCCCTTCAACCGGGCCAGCTCGACCCAGCGGCCGTCGTCGAAGACCTGCCAGCCGGCCCGACCGGTACGGACCGGCTGGTCGGTCAGCCAGACCCGCAGGTCCGGACCGTTCGAGGTGGCCAGGCCGACCAGCTCCAACCGGTGCGACCCGTCGGGCAGCCGGACGATTCGGGCGGCGCCCGTCGTCCGGTGCTCGTGGCTGACGAACTCACCCCGGCTGACCAGCACCGGCCGGGTCGCCCCCGCGGCCGGCCCGGCGGTCGCGGTGCTGCCCGGCGCGCCGGACGGTGCGGTCGTACCCGGGGTGCCGGCCGGTGCCGACGGCCCGGCTTCCGGGGTGGCCAGGCTCTCGGTGACCTGCTGGTCGGTGACCAGCTTCCAGGGTTGGAACCAGTACAGACCGGCGCCGGCACCGACCAGGAGAACGGCGAGCACGATCCAGGTCAGCGGCGCGCGGAGCAGACGAGCGAACATGGCCCCCAGTCAACCGTGGTGCGGCCCCGGCGCGGGGCCGGCCGGGATTACCGGGTGCTTACGGCTCGTCCCGTCGACGCCGGTCCGGGCGGGCCGAAGCCGGCTGCGGCGGTGTCCCCCTAGGGGCGGGTCGGCCGGGGGAACCAGGGAGCGACCAGGGTCGAGCCTGGACCACGGTGGTGCGCGCGGTCAATACGCTGTGGGCGTGACCCTGATCGCGACCCAGTCGCTCACCAAGACGTACGGCGGGCGGGTGACGGCGTTGTCCGACCTCACGGTCGCCGTCGAACCCGGCATCGTCGGGCTGGTCGGCGCCAACGGCGCCGGCAAGTCCACCTTCATCAAGATCCTGCTCGGCCTGCTCGAACCCACCAGCGGGCAGGCCCGCGTGCTCGACCTCGACCCGACGACCGAGCCGATGGCGGTCCGGGCCCGGGTGGGTTACATGCCCGAGCACGACTGCCTGCCGCCGGACCTGTCCGCGGCCGAGTTCGTCACCCACATGGCCCGGATCAGCGGCCTGCCCCGGACCGCCGCCCGCGAGCGGGCCTCCGAGGCGCTGCGGCACGTCGGCCTCTACGAGGAGCGCTACCGCCAGGTCGGCGGCTACTCCACCGGCATGAAGCAGCGGGTGAAACTGGCCCAGGCGCTGGTGCACGATCCGGACCTGCTGCTGCTCGACGAACCGACCAACGGCCTGGACCCGGCCGGCCGGGACGCCATGCTCGCCCTGATCCAGCGGATCGGCGGGGAGTTCGGCATCTCGGTGCTGGTCTGTTCGCACCTGCTCGGCGAGGTCGAGCGGATCTGCGACTCGCTGGTGGCCATCGACGGCGGCCGGCTGCTGCGGTCGGACAACATCGCCGCGATGACCACCGCCACCGACGTGTTGTCGATCGAGGTCAGCGAGGGCGCCGACGAGCTGGCCGCCCGCCTCGCGGCGCTCGACCTGCCGGTCCAGCGGGACGGCCGGCTGCTGCTGGTGCCGCTCGCCGACGACGGCACGTACGACCAGATCCTGACCGCGGTGGCCGAGCTGGACCTGCCGCTGCACCGGCTCGACCAGCGCCGGCACCGGGTCGCCGAGCTCTTCGCCAGCAGGGAGACCGCCAGTGCCAACGCTTGAGACCCGTACCTCGGCACCGGACGGGGTCATCCACGACATCGGCTACCAGCGCTACGCCGGGCCGCGGCTGGGCCGGCGGCACGTGGTCGGCGCGCTCTACGGACACGCGCTGCGGACCGCCTTCGGCCTGGGCCGCAGCGCCAAGGCCAAGATCTTCCCGTGGCTGATCGTCGGCATCGTGGTGGTGGTCGCCACCGTGCTGACCGCGGTCCGGGCCCAGTTCGGCCAGGTCATCATGACCTACGCCCAGTTCGCCGACTCGATGAGCTGGCTGGTGATCTTCTTCGTCGCGGTGATCGGTCCGGAACTGGTCTCCCGGGACATCCGCAGCGGCGTGCTGCCGCTTCACTTCTCCCGGCCGCTGCGCCGCGGCGACTACGCGTTGGCCAAGCTCGGCGCCATGTTCACCGCGGTCTGGTTGCTGCTCGGCGGCCCGCAGCTGCTGATGTTCCTCGGCGCGGCGTTCACCACCGGCAACGGCCTGCGCGGCGTCTGGGACGAGTTCCTGGACCTGCTGCCCGGCCTGGCCTACGCCGGCATCTGGGCGGCGGTGTTCGCCTCGGTCGGCCTGCTGGTGGCCTCGCTGACCGGCAAGCGGGCGTTCGCCGCCGGCGGCATCGTCGCGGTGTTCCTGATGACCACCCCGGTCGCCGGGGTGCTGTCGGTCCTGCCGTCCCGGACGGTCAACGAGCTGGCCGGCCTGGTCTCGCCGTCGAGCCTGGTGCAGGGCGTCGGCGGCTGGCTGTTCCACGGCCAGCTGATCACCGCGGGCCGGGAGGGCGGCCTGTCGACCGGCCACTTCGGGCCGGTCTACGGCGCGGTCGCCATGGTCCTGGTCGTCGCCTGCACCCTGTTGCTGCTCCTGCGTTACCGGAAGGTCGCCTCGTCATGACCAACGTGGAACTGCGCGGGGTGTCCCGCTGGTACGGCAACGTGGTGGCGGTCAACGACATCACGATGACCCTCGGCGCGGGCGTGACCGGCCTGCTCGGCCCGAACGGCGCGGGCAAGACCACCGTGCTGCACATGATGGCGGGGTTCCTGTCCCCGTCCCGGGGCGCGGTCACCGTCGGCGGCACGCCGAGTTGGCGCAACCCGGCCGTCTACCGGCAGATCGGGCTGGTCACCGAGCGGGAGGCGGTGCACGGCTTCCTCAGCGCCTACGAGTTCGTGCTGGCCAGCGCGAAACTGCACAAGCTGGACGAGCCGGAGGCGGCGGCCCGGCGGGCGATCGAACTGGTCGAGATGACCGACGTCCAGGACCGCCGGATCGCCACGTACTCGAAGGGGATGCGGCAGCGGACCCGGGTGGCCGCCGCGCTGGTGCACGACCCGGAGGTACTGCTGCTCGACGAGCCGTTCAACGGCATGGACCCGCGGCAGCGCCTGCACATGATGGAGCTGCTGCACGCGCTCGGCGGCCAGGGCCGGACCATCCTGTTCAGCTCGCACATCCTGGAGGAGGTCGAGCAGCTCTCCGGCACCGTGCAGGTGATCGTGGCCGGTCGGCTGGCCGCCTCCGGCGACTTCCGGACGATCCGCCGGTTGATGACCAACCGGCCGCACGTCTTCGCCGTCCAGTCCACCGACGACCGGGCGCTGGCGGTGGCGCTGATGGCCGAGGCGTCGGTCACCGGCGTCGAGATCGACCGGGCCGGGCTGACCGTCCGGGCCGGCGACTACGGCAGCTTCACCCGGGCGCTACCCAAGATCGCGCTACGCGCCGGGATCCGGGTACGCCGACTGCTGCCCTCCGACGAGTCCCTCGAGAGCGTCTTCAGCTACCTGGTGGAGGTTTAACGGTGAACGCGACCATCGCCTGGATCACCGCGCGCGGACTGTTCGGCCGTCGCCGGGTGCTGTTGCTGCTGCCGCTGCCCGTACTGCTGGTCGGGCTGGCCGTGGTGGCCCGGACGGCCGGCGTGGACGGGGCACAGTGGGCCCAGCCCGTGCTGGTCGGGTTGGGGCTCGGCGTGGTGCTGCCGGTGATCGCCCTGATCGTCGGCACCGGCGTGCTCGGTTCGGAGATCGACGACGGCACGATCGTGCACATCCTCACCAAGCCGCTGCCACGCTGGCAGATCGTGCTGCCGAAGCTGGCCGTCGCGGCCGGCGTGACCGCGCTGACCGCGGCCCTGCCGCTGTACGTCGCGGGGGTGCTGGCCGACTCGGCCCGGCTCGGGCTGGCCCTGGCCGCGGCGAGCGCGGTCGGCGCGCTGGCCTACTCGGCGCTGTTCCTGGCGCTCAGCCTGGTCACCCGGCGGCCGGTGCTGCTCGGCCTGGTCTACGTGCTGATCTGGGAGGGCCTGCTGAGCAACCTGGTCACCGGCACCCGGGTGCTGTCGATCCAGCACTACGTGATCGCCATCGCCGACAAGATCGCGTCAACGCCGCTGTTGGGCACCACGGTCTCGTTCGGGGTGTCGGTCGCGATGTGCGCGGTCATCACGGTCGGCTTCACCGCGCTGGCCGTCGACCGGCTCCGCTCGTTCAGCGTGGCCGGCGAGACGAGCTGACCGCGGTCCCCGGCGACGCGGGCGCTGCCGGCCGGCCGATCGGCCGACGCGACGACCACCGGCCCCACCCAGCGGGGCCGGTGGCCACGCCCGGCGGTCCCGCGCCACGCGGGGTCGCCGGGCGGTTCCGGTGCTCAGCCGGTGTTGCGCATGCCGGCGGCGATGCCGTTGACCGTGGTGAGCAGGGCGCGTTCCAGGGCGGTGCCGTCGCCGGGGGCGCGCCGACCGCCCGGCGCGGTGGCCACCGCCCGACCGGGGGCGCCGGACTCCCGGTACTGGCGCAGCAGGGCCACCTGGAGGTGATGCAGCGGCTCCAGGTAGGTGTCCCGGACGGCCAGGGTGCGTTGCAGCACCGGCGAGTTCTCCAGCAGCGCGGGGGACGACGTGATGGCCAGCACCTCGCGCTTGGTCAGCTCGTACTCCTCGCTGATCTTGTCGAAGATCGGCCGCAGCGGCTCCGGGACGAGCGTCTCGACGTACCGGCGGGCGATGTTCAGGTCGGTCTTGGTCAACATCATCTCGACGTTCGACAGGAACGTGGAGAAGAAGTGCCAGCTGCGGTGCATCTCGGCCAGCACGTCCGCCAGCCCGGCCTCCCGGGCGGCGGCCAGGCCGGACCCGACGCCGAACCAGCCGGGCACGATCTGCCGGGTCTGGGTCCAGCCGAACACCCACGGGATGGCCCGCAGGCCGGCCAGCCCGGCCCCGGTGTTGGGCCGCTTGGCCGGCCGGGAACCGATGTTCAGCGCGCCGAGCAGCTCGGTCGGGGTGGACGCCCAGAAGTACGCCGGCAGGTCCGGGTCCTCCACCAGCGACCGGTACGCCCGATAGGCAGCCTCGGAGACGGTGTCCATCGTCGCGTCCCAGTGCTGCAGGGTCTCGGCCGGCTGCCGCGGCGCGGTCACCAGCAGCGCGCTCTGCAGCACGGCGGCCAGGGTCAGTTCCAGGTTCTCCCGGGCCAGCGACGGCAGGGTGTACTTGTCGGAGATCACCTCGCCCTGCTCGGTCACCTTGATCGCGCCGTCCAGCGTTCCGTACGGCTGGGCCAGGATCGCCTCGTGCGTCGGCCCACCGCCGCGCCCCACGGTGCCGCCCCGGCCGTGGAACAACCGCAGCCGTACGCCGTGCCGGTGGGCCACGTCCCGCAGCGCGCGCTGTGCCCGGTGGATGGACCACTGGGAGGTGGTGATGCCGGCCTCCTTGTTGGAGTCGGAGTAGCCGAGCATCACCTCCTGCACGTTGCCCCGGGCGGACACCACGGCCCGGTAGGCGGGGATGGAGAGCAGTTCGTCCAGCAGGTCGCCGCCGGCCTTCAGCTCGGCCGGGGTCTCCAGCAGCGGGACGAACCCGATCAGGGCCCGGCCGCTGTGCACGTCCACCAGGCCGGCCTCGCGGGCCAGCAGCACCGCGGCCAGCACGTCGTCCGCGCCCATCGTCATCGAGATGATGTACGACTCGACGACCTCCTCGCCGAACCGGTCCTGGACGTCGCGGATGGCGCCGAACACGTCGAAGGTCTTGCGGGCCGGCTCGGTCAGCGGGGTGTCCAGCCGGGACAGCGGGCGGCGGCCGGCCAGCTCCTCGGCGAGCAGCTTGGTCCGGTCGGCCCGGCTGAGGCCGTGGTAGTCGGCCACCTCGCCGACCAACCCGTACAGCTGGCCGAGCACGACGTGGTGCGCCTCGGCGTGTTCGCGGACGTCCATCGTGGCCAGGTGCAACCCGAACGCCGACACGGTACGGATCACCGAGGCGAGCCGGCCGATCGCGGTGAGCTGCCCGGAGTTGCGGGCCAGCGAGGCGCGCATCAGCTCCAGGTCGGCGATCAGTTCGGCCGAGCCCAGGTAGTCCCGCCCCGGTACGTGCGGGGTGCCCTGGCGCAGCCGGAGCCGGGTGTTGGCCAGCTTGGCCCGGACGCACCGGGCCTTGAGCCGGTACGGCTCCTCGGCGTTGATCCGGCGGAACCGGGTCGCCACCTCGGGCAGCGCGTCCAGGTCCTTGGCCAGGCTGGCGGACAGGTCCAGGGACACCCCGCGCAGCCGGCGGGACACCGACACCTCGTTGATCAGCGACTCCATCGCCGCGTCGGCGGCGAGCAGGCCGTGCTCGTGCTGGATGAGTAGCACCTCGCGGGTGACCTGCGGGGTGACGAACGGGTTGCCGTCCCGGTCGCCGCCGATCCAGGTGCCGAAGGTGAGCGGCCGGGAGGTGGGTGAGGTCTCCACGCCCACGCTGCGCAGCGTCTCGGCGAGGTTGTCCAGCACCTGCGGGGCCGCCTCGGCGTACAGGTCGCGCAGGTAGTAGATGGCGTTGCGGGCCTCGTCGGTGGGGTCCGGCCGGTCCAACCGCAGCTCGTCGGTCTGCCACAGCAGGTCGAGCAGTTCGGCCAGCCGTCGGTTGGCCGGGCCCTCGTCGCTGGCGCCGTACAGGATCGCGGCGGCGGTCTCCGCGTCCAACTCGTCGGCGACGGCCCGCAGCTTCGACAGGATCGACCGGCGGGCCGCCTCGGTCGGGTGCGCGGTGAAGACCGGCCGTACGGCCAGCCGACGCGCGGTGGCGGCCACCTCCTCGGCGGGCACCCCGCGCTCGGCGATCAGCTTGGCCGCCTGGTCCAGCCAACCGCCGTGGGTGGCCCGCTGCCGGCGCAGGTCGCGCGCGCGGTGCACCTGCTCGGTGATGTTGGCCAGGTGGAAGTAGGTGGAGAAGGCGCGGGCCAGCTTGGTGCCGGTGCCGACGTCCATCGTGCCGAGCCGCTGTGCGGCGGCGTCAGCGTCGGACCGGACCAGGGCCCGGATCTCCTCGACCAGGTCCAGCAGGGGTGGACCCTCCTGCCGGGCGAGGGTCTGGCCGAGGAGGGTGCCGAGTCGGCGGATGTCGGCCCGGAGGGCCGCGTCGGGGCCGTCATGTCGCGGGGAGTCAGTCACGGTCCGCTCCTAACCTTGGTGGGGCTGGACCGCGCTGTCCGACATGCTGGATCGTAGCCGTGACCGGGCCCCCGGTGCCGAGCGGACCCGGGTTTGTCGCTCTGTGCACGACCCGAAAAGTCCTTACGCGCAGGGCCGGGAGGTTTCGGTGAGGACTACCTCACACTTCGGCCGGCTACCGTACTCTCCGGTCGGCCCGGCGGCGGGACAGCACGGTGGCGGCGAACAGGGCGAGCAGGCCGACCAGCGCCCACACCGCCAGCCAGACCAGCGGCCAGCCGGCGGCCCGGGGCTGGAAGTACGCGACCGACTTGATCAGGTCGGTGGCCAGGCCGGGCAGGTTCCAGCGGTGCATGCCGGCGAAGAAACCGGGCAGGAACTCGGGCGGGTAGATCCCGCCGGAGCCGGGGTTGCCAATCACCACCAGCAGCAGGATGACCAGGCCGGTGCCGAGCAGGCCGAGCCAGGCCTGCACCGCGGCGGCGGCGGTGGCCGCGGCGAAGACGATCAGCACGTTCGCGGCGAAGACGCTGGCGAACCGGGTCTGCCACACGCCCAGCAGCGGGCCGGTGACCAGCGCCCCGGCCAGCCCGAGCAGCGCCGCGTAGCCGGCGAACGCGGCGACCCGCAGGCCGGCCCGGCGGGTGGTGGCGGGGGTGGTGCCGATCGAGATGCCGAGCACCGCCGACCCGAGGTAGCCGCCCAGCACCAACCCGATGGCCAGGTAGAACGGCACCAGCCCGCGCGGGTCGTCGGGCGACACCGGCACCCGGTCGGTGACGGTCAGCGGCAGTTGGGCCCGCTGGGCCGCCGTACCGATGACCTGGTCGACCAGGTCGGCGGCGATCGGCCCGGCGGCGCTGGCGGTGGTCAGGGTGAACCCGGGTGTCCCGTCGGGCGGGTTCGAGGTGAGCACCGCGTAGACCGCGCGGTCGGTGAGGGCGGCGTCGGCGGCGGCGCGGTCGGCGTACTGGAAGGTCGTGATCTGGTCGGTGCGGGTCACGACGGTGTCGGTCAGCTCCCGCGCGGCGCGGTCGTCGCGGACCACCCCGACCGGTACGTCGCGCGGCGTTGGCTTGTGCAGCGCGCCGGCGTAGGCCGCGATGAACGCGGTGGCCAGCACCAGCGTGCCGAACAGCAGGGCCGCGCCACGGACCGTCGCCCGGCGGAACTCGCGGTTTCCGGTCGGCTCGGCGCGGACGCCGAGGCTCTCGCCGGCCCGGTGTTCCTCGCTGCTCATTTCGTCATAATATGGTAGTTTTAACCGTTTGGGTTGGCCGATAGCGTGCGGTCATGTCCCCGTTGACCTATCCACCGAAGCCGCGACCCGGCGACCGGGTCGCCGTGCTCTCCCCGTCTGCCGGCCTGCCGGCGATCTTCCCCGAGGTGCACGAGCTGGGCCTGCGCCGGCTGCGTGACACCTTCGGGCTGATCCCGGTCGAGTACCCGACCACCCGGATCATGGGCGCCGACCCGGCCGACCGGGCCCGGGACGTGACCGCCGCGTTCGCCGACCCGTCGATCGCCGCGGTGCTGGCCACCATCGGCGGCGACGACCAGATCACCGTCCTGCCGCACCTGGACGACGCGGTGCTGCGGGCCAACCCCAAGCCGTTCTTCGGCTTCTCGGACAACACCAACCTGCTCAACCACCTGTACGGGCTGGGCCTCGTCGGCTACCACGGCGGCTCGGTCATGGTCCACCTCGGCCGCGCCGGCGGCCTGCACCCGGCCACGGCCGACTCGTTGCGCGCCGCGCTGTTCGACTCCGACTGGTACGAACTGCGCCCGTCCGTCGACTGGACCGACGAGCCCGGCGACTGGCGCGACCACGACGTCCTGGCCGGCCCGCCGCGGATGTTCCCCGGCGAGGGGTGGACCTGGGCCGGCCCGGAGCGGCTGGTCGAGGGCACCCTCTGGGGCGGCAACCTGGAGATCCTGTCCTGGCTGGCGCAGGCCGACCGGATCGGCCCGACCGCCGGCCTCGCCGGCTGCGTCTTCCTGATCGAGACCTCGGAGGAGTTGCCCCCGGACGTCGAGGTTTACCGCATCCTGCGCAACCTCGGCGAGCGCGGCCTGTTGGCCGGCTTCCCGGCCGTTCTGGTCGGTCGGGCCAAGGCGTGGCACCACGAGCGCCCGCTCGCCGGGCCGGAGAAGCGGGCGTACGTCACCGCCCAGCGCGCCGCCGTCACCCGCGCCCTGGCCGAGTACGCCCCGGACGCGGTGGTGGTCTTCGACCTCGACGTCGGGCACACCGACCCGCAGTTGATCCTCCCGTACGGCGGCACCGTCCGGGTCGACGGCACCACCCGTCGCGTCCACGCCCGCTACTGATCCCGGGGCCCCGGCCTGGTCGGTGTTGACAGGTAGGAAATTTCCTACCTATTCTTCGGGCATGAACATCACCCACACCAGATTCGTCACCGTGCCCGTGACCGACCAGGACCGGGCCAGGGCCTTCTACGTGGACACCCTCGGCTTCGAGGTGGTCGTCGACCGCCGGGTCGGGCCGGTCCGCTGGATCCAGGTCGCGCCGAAGGGCGCCCAGACCAGCTTCACGCTGGCCACCGCAGCGGGCTTCGAGCCGGGCAGCGCCCAGGGCATCGTGCTGGAGAGCGCCGACCTGGAGGCCGACTGCGCCCGACTGACCGAGTGCGGCGCCCTCGTGAAGGGCCCGACCGAGTACCCCTGGGGTCGACAGGCCGTGTTCACCGACCCGGACGGCAACCGGCTGGTCCTGGCCACCCCGACGCCGGTCGGCTTCTGAGCGCCGCGATGCCGACCACGGACGCCCCCGCCGACCGGGTCTTCGCGGCGCTGGCCAGCCCGGTACGCCGGGAGGTGCTGCGGCTGCTGCGGGACGCCGGGCCGCAGCCGGTGGCCCGGTTGGCCGGATCCTTCGACATGGCCCGGCCCAGCTTCTCCGAGCACCTGCGGGTGCTGCGCGAGTGCGGGCTGGTCAGCGAACGCAGGGTCGGCCGGCAGCGGCTCTACCAGCTGGAGGCCGTACCGTTGACCGAGGTGCGGGACTGGCTCGACCCGTTCGAGCGGTTCTGGCGCGGGAAGCTCACCGACCTGCGTACCGTCCTCGACACGATGGACGAGGACGCCGATGGCTGACGACCCGGATCCGACCGTCGTGCGGGTCGATCAGTTCCTGCCGCATCCGCCGGCGAAGGTGTGGCGGGCACTGACCGAGCCGGAGCTGATCGCACGGTGGCTGATGCCCGGCGACTTCCGGCTGGAGGTCGGTCACCGCTACACCATGCGCGGGCTGGCCGTGCCGGCCACCGGCTTCTCCGGCACGGTACGGGCCGAGGTGCTGGCCTTCGAGCCGGAACGGATGCTGCGGCTGGGCTGGCGGGACGCCGACCCGGCGCCCGGCGCCCAGGTGGACTGGACGATCACCTGGACCCTGCGCGCCGAGGGGAGAGGCACCCGGCTGTTCGTCGTCCACGAGGGCTTCGATCCGGACAACCCCGTCCAGCAGCGGGCCCGCCAGATCATGTCCGGCGGCTGGCGCTCCCGGGTGCTGACCGCCCTCCGCGACACCGTCGACCACATGTAGGTCCCGCCGTGCCGCCACCCGCGTCGCGGCTGGCCAGGCTGGGCTGGGTGCACTTCTTGCTGCTGGAGCGACAACAACTGCACCCAGCTCGGCTTGCCGCCGACTCTGCCACGGCGGCGGCGCTCGGTTTGTGCGCATCCACTGCGGTCATCGCGACACTGGATGCGCACAAACCGCGGTGGCGCGGGGCGGTGGTCAGCGGAGGCGGGTTGTGGCGTGCAGGTGGTCGAAGATGATCTGGTCGACGGGGGAGACGCGGTGGCGGTCGGCGTGGGTGAGCCAGACGAGTTCCTCGATCTCGCTGTCCGGTCGCAGGTCGCCGGTGAAGTCGGCCCCGTAACAGGTCATCCGGACCAGCAGGCCGTCCGGATGCCCGTGCGCCTGGGCGGAGAAGGTGCCGAGGTGCGTGGCGCTCGCCGGCACGATCGCCACGCTCGACTCCCGACCTACCGCTGCTCGCGGACGAAGACGCCGGCTCCGGGAGCCCCGTCCACCAGGTCGCGCGCCTTCAGCCAGTCGACCGCCGACCGGACGACCTGACGCGAGACGCCGAATTCGGCACACAGTTCGGTGCCGGAGGGCAGCTTCGATCCCGGCGGGTAGACGCCCGACTCGATCCGTTCGGTCAGGGCGTCGATGAGCTTCTGCTTCTTCGTGTACGCAGGCATGGGCAGGCTTCCGTGGCAGGTGCCCGGGGTGGAGTTGCAGCTCCGATCCCCGGGCCTTGACCGGGAAGGAGCCCGGCCCATGCGCAATCTACCCACCCCTGCCCACCCACCCTGGTGTCTGCGCGGTCCGGACTGCGCGTCGTCCGGTGGCCTGCACCTGTCCCGGCTGGTCAGTGCCGCTCCGCTGGGCACGGAGGTGATCCAGGTCGGGGCCGCCCGGTGGCGGATGGACGTCGGTCCGGCCACGCCGGAGGGCGTACTGCTGGAGCTGTCGGCCGGTGACCACGTCGAGCGGTGGCCGATCGGTCTGGCCCAGGCCGCCAATCTCGTGCCGGTCCTGGGCGGCCTGCTCCGCCTCTCCACGCCCGCCGTCGCGCCGGCGGCCTGAGCCGCCGGGCGGCGACGGTTCCGGCTCAGTCGCAGAGCACGGCGCGCAGCGCGGCCAGTGGCCCCTGGCTCGGTGGCACCGGCGGCAGGCCGCGCACGTCCCGGTCGATGTCGAAGACGTTGGTCGCGAGGACGACCTGCCGGGCGCCGTCGACCGTGGTCGCGGCCAGGCTGGTGAAGCCGGGGCCGCCGCCGTCGGTGGTCCACACGTCGACCGGGCCCGACCCGCACGGTAGGGCCATCCGTTGCACCCCCAGGCCGTACCCGCTGTCCGGGACCACGGTCAGCAGCTCGCGCTGCTGCTCCGGCCGCAGCAACCGGCCGCCGAACAGCGCCCGGTGGAACCGGGCCAGGTCGGCCACGGTGGAGATCATGGCACCGGCGGTCCAGTCGTACGACGGGCTGAAGGTGGTCAGGTCCCGGTGCGCGAGGTCGTAGCCGTGCAGGTGCCGGCCGTGGATCTCCGGATCGGTGACCGGGAAGGAGGTGTCCCGTAGGCCGAGCCGGTCGATCAGCCGGTGCCGCACCTCGGCCGGGGCCGGCTTCCCGGTGACCGACTCGATGATCATGCCGATCAGTAGGTAGTTGGTGTTGGAGTAGTGCCACGAGCTGCCCGGCGGGAAGTCCGGCCGGTGCGCCATCGCGTCGGCCACCACCCGCCGGGGCGGGTAGACGTATCCCCGGTCGTCGCGGTCCAGCCAGGGCGCCCAGAAGTCCCGCTCGCCGGTCGGGTCCCAGATCCCGCTGGTGTGGTTCAGCAGCTGTCGGACGGTGATCCTCGATCCGTCGTTCCCGTTCCCCCGGACCACGCCCGGCAGCCACCGCTGCACCGAATCGTCCAACGACAGGCGCCCCTCGCCGACCAGTTGCAGCAGCACGGTGGCGACGAACGCCTTGGTGTTGCTGGCGATCCGGAACCGGTCGTCCGGCCGGGCCGGCGCGCCGGTCGCCAGGTCGGCCACCCCGGCCGAGACCCGCCCGTTCCGGTCGCCCACCCGGGCGTACGCGACCACCCCCGGGTAGCCGTCCGCCACCTGTTGCTCGACGGCGGCCCGCAGCCCGGCCGGCACACCGGCCCCGGCGGCGGCTCCCGCCGGTACGGGCGCGGCGATCCCGCCGACCAGCAGGACGGCCACCGTCCCACCCGACACCAGAACCCGCAACGAACGACGCATCGGGTCCTCCCTTCGATTGCGCGGAAATTGACCCTTCGACCGTGCCGCCCGGTGTCGCCCGGGTCGATCCGGCCAGCCCGACGCCGCGGTCCGGGCAGCCCGAGGAAACCCGGGGGTTAACCCCATGGCCATCGCCCGCCCCCGTTGGGCAGGCTGACACCCGACCGGCGGCCGGCCCTCGTCCGCCGGGTAACGAGGCGCCGCCCGACCAGCGGAACGCCGGGGAGGGACCGATGTCGCGATACCGCCGGGCCCCGCGGGAACTGGGGTACGCGTTGCTCGGCCTGCCGCTGGCGGTGGCCGGCCTGGCGTACGTGGTGGTCGGGGTGCTGGTCGGCGCGGTCCTGTCGGTGACGCTGCTCGGCCTGCCGGTGCTGGCCGGTGCGGTACGTGGCGCCCGCGGCTGGGGCGCCGTGCACCGGGGGCTGGCCCGCCGGATGCTCGGCACCGACGTCGCCGCACCCCGCCCGCCGGGCCGTTCGACCGCCCGGGCGGCGAGCACCGGGACGGCAGCCCGGACGACCACGGTGGCGAGCCCGATGATCGGCTGGATCCGGGCCGGGCTGACCGACCGTACGGGCTGGCGGGCCGTCGGTTACCTGGTGCTCAAGCCACCGGTGGCGATCGTCGCGGCCGTGCTGGGCGTGGCCTTCGCCGGCTACGGGCTGGTCTTCGTCAGCTTCCCGTTCTGGTGGCGGGCCGTCCGGCCGGTCAACCTCGACAGCCGGGGCCGTCCGCACCGGGCCGCCCTGCAACTGGGGGACTTCTTCTTCGACAGCTGGCCGCGGGCCCTGCTGCTCGCCCTGGTGGGCGTCGTCCTGCTGTTGGTCGGGCCATGGCTGCTGCACGGTGTCCTGCTGCTGGACCGGCTGCTGGCGCGTGGCCTGCTCGGCCCGACCGGCCTGGCCGGTCGGGTGGACGACCTGGAGCGCAGCCGGGCGTACGCGGTGGACGACTCGGCGGCCCGGCTGCGCCGCATCGAGCGGGATCTGCACGACGGCGCCCAGGCCCGGCTGGTCGCCCTGGCGATGCGGCTGGGCCTGGTCAGGGAGAAACTGGACGGCGTGGCCGGGCCGGAGCTGCGCCGGCTCGTCGACACCGCGCACCAGGACGCCAAGGACGCGATCGTCGAGCTGCGCGACCTGGCCCGCGGCATCCACCCGCCCCAGCTCGACACCGGGCTCGAACCGGCGCTGGCCACGCTGGTCCGGCGCGGGTCGGTGCCGGTTGACCTGCGGGTGGACGTACCGGACCGGCCGGCACCGGCGGTCGAGACCATCGCGTACTTCTGCGTCGCGGAACTGCTGACCAACGTGGCCAAGCACAGCGGCGCCGGTCAGGCCACGGTCGCGGTGCTCGGCCGGGGTCCGCGGCTGGTGCTGCGGGTGGCCGACGACGGGTCCGGCGGCGCCCGGCCCGGCGTCACTGGCGGCCTGGCCGGCCTGCGGGACCGGGTCCGGACCGTGGACGGCGACCTGGAGATCGACAGCCCGCCCGGCGGCCCCACGGTGGTCACCGTCGACCTGCCGGCCCGCCGGTGACCGCGCTCCGGGTGGTCGTCGCGGAAGACTCCGCGGTGCTGCGCGACGGGCTGGTCCATCTGCTGGCCGATCGGGGACACCGGGTGGTGGCCGCGGTGGGTGACGGGGACGCGCTGCGCCGGGCGGTCGCGGAGCACCGTCCGGACGTGACCGTGGTGGACATCCGGATGCCGCCCACGCACACCGACGAGGGGCTGCGCGCCGCCGTGGCGCTGCGGGCCGGCGAGCCGCGTCCGGCCGTCCTGGTCTTCTCCCAGTACGTCGAGCCCCGGTACGCCACGCGGTTGCTGGCCACCGGCGCGGAGGGGGTCGGCTATCTGCTCAAGGACCGGGTGGCCGACGTCGGTGAGTTCGTCGCCGCGCTGGGTCGGGTGGCGGGCGGCGGCACGGTGCTCGACCCGGAGGTGGTCGACGGGCTCCTCGGGGCGCCGCGCCGGGACGACCCGCTGGCCGGGCTCACCCCTCGGGAACAGGAGGTGCTGCGACTGATGGCCGAGGGCCGGTCCAACGTCGCGATCGCCGCGACGATGCACTTCAGCGTCGGCGCGGTGGAGAAGCATGTGACCAACATCTTCGCCAAGCTCGGCCTGCCGCCGTCGGAGGTCGACCACCGCCGGGTGCTGGCCGTGCTGCGCCACCTGCGGGCCTGACCGGGCCGCCGGACCGCGTCGGACCGCGCCGGCTCCGCGTCGGACCGCGTCGGCTCCGCGTCGGACCGCGTCGGCTCCGCGTCGGACCGCGCCGGCGGAGAGTCCGGCTGCCCCGGCGGATTGTCCCTGGCGGGGGATAGTCTCGGGAGGTGACACCCCCGTCCCCGGCCGGACGTGGGGCAATTGTCGTGTGCCGAATCGAAGGTTGTGATCATGACGACGCTCGCCGGCCTGCTCACCGCAGCCCTCGGCGACTCCGCCCTCACCCGGGCCAGGAACCTCGCCCGGGGTGATTTCGCGGCCGCCGACGGGCTGGACCTCACCGCGCCGCCGGCGCTGCGCCCGTTCGTGGTGGCGGCCGTCGCGGCGCGGGCCGAGGCCGGCGGCGCCGGGCGGCCGGTGCTGGCCGTCACCGCCACCAGCCGGGAGGCCGACGACCTCGCCTCGGCGCTGGGCAGCCTGCTGCCGGCCGACCAGGTCGCGGTCTTCCCGGCCTGGGAGACGCTGCCGCACGAGCGGCTGTCGCCCCGCTCGGACACCGTCGGGCGCCGGCTCGCCGTGCTGCGCCGGCTGGCCCACCCGGACGCCGACGGACCCGGTACGACCGGCCCGGCCGGGCCGCTGCAGGTGGTGGTGGCGCCGGTCCGGTCGATGCTGCAGCCACAGCTCAAGGGCCTGGGCGACCTCGAACCGGTACGCCTGTCCGCCGGCGCCGAGGCCGACCTGGACCAGGTCGCCCGCCGGTTGACCGACCTGGCGTACGCCCGGGTGGACCTGGTCACCAAGCGCGGCGAGTTCGCCGTCCGGGGCGGCATCCTGGACGTCTTCCCGCCCACCGACGAGCACCCGTCCCGGGTCGAGTTCTGGGGCGACGAGGTGGAGGAGATCCGCACCTTCGCCGTCGCCGACCAGCGGACCATCGACCAGGTGCCGCAGTTGTGGGCGCCGCCCTGCCGGGAGTTGCTGCTCACCCCGGCGGTCCGGCGCGCGGCCGCCGCGCTGGCCGAGCGGCACCCGGAGCTGGCCGAGATCCTGGACAAGCTGGCCGAGGGCATCCCGGTGGAGGGGATGGAGTCGCTCGCGCCGGCCCTGCTCGGCACCGAGAGCCTCGAACTGCTGGTGGACCGGATGCCGGCCGGCACCCACGTACTGCTCTGCGACCCGGAGCGGATCCGGACCCGGGCGCACGACCTGGTGCGTACCTCGGAGGAGTTTCTCCAGGCCAGCTGGGCCGCGGCCGCGGTCGGCGGCCAGGCTCCGGTGGACCTCGGCGCGGCCGCCTTCCGCACCCTCGCCGACGTGCGGGCGGCGGCCGCGGTGCTGGGCCAGCCGTGGTGGTCGACCTCCCCGTTCGGGCTGACCGAGGCGGAGCCGGCGGCCGGCGGCGGGTCCGAGCCGTGGCTGGCCGAGCCCGAGCCGGTCACCGTCACGCCGGACGACGGCGCGGCGCTGGCCGCCGCCGCGCAGCCGGTTCCGCTCTACCACGGCGAGACCAACCGGCTGGTCGACGACCTCAAGCGCTGGACCGGCGACGGCTGGTCGGTGGCCCTGGTCTTCGAGGGGCACGGGCCGGCGCAGCGGGCCGTCGAGGTGCTCCGGGACGCCGGCATCGGCGCCGCGTCCACCGAGACGATCCTGACCCCGCCCGGCCCGGGTGAGCTGCTGGTCACCTGCGGCGGACTGAACCACGGGTTCGTCGACCCCGGGCGGCGGCTCGCCGTGATCACCGGCAACGACATCACCGGCGGGCGCGGCTCCACCACCCGCGACATGCGCAAGATGCCCAGCCGGCGGCGCAACACCATCGACCCGCTGGAGCTGCGGGCCGGCGACCACGTGGTGCACGAACAGCACGGCATCGGCCGGTACGTCGAGCTGGTGCAGCGCAAGGTCAACGGCGCCGACCGGGAATACCTGGTCATCGAGTACGCCCCGAGCAAACGCGGCCAGCCCGGCGACCGGCTGTTCGTCCCCACCGACCAGCTCGACCAGCTCTCCCGGTACGTCGGCGGCGAGCAGCCCACGCTGCACAAGATGGGCGGCTCGGACTGGCAGAAGTCCAAGGCCCGGGCCCGCAAGGCGGTCCGGGAGATCGCCGCCCAGTTGATCCAGCTCTACGCCGCCCGCAAGGCGTCCCGGGGGCACGCCTTCGGCCCGGACACCCCGTGGCAGCGGGAGCTGGAGGACGCCTTCCCGTGGACCGAGACGCCGGACCAGTTGGCCGCCATCGAGGAGGTCAAGCGGGACATGGAGCAGACGGTCCCGATGGACCGGCTGATCTGCGGCGACGTCGGCTACGGCAAGACCGAGATCGCGGTCCGGGCGGCCTTCAAGGCGGTCCAGGACGGCAAACAGGTGGCCGTCCTGGTGCCCACCACGCTGCTGGCCCAGCAGCACTACAACACGTTCGCCGAGCGGATGGGCCAGTTCCCGGTGCAGATCCGGCAGCTGTCCCGGTTCGCCACGCCCAAGGAGGCCGAGCAGACGTTGGAGATGGCCGCCGACGGCAGCGCGGACATCGTCATCGGCACCCACCGGCTGCTCCAGGCGGCCACCCGGTTCAAGTCCCTGGGCATGGTGGTCGTCGACGAGGAGCAGCGGTTCGGCGTCGAGCACAAGGAGCATCTCAAGACGCTGCGCGCCTCGGTGGACGTGCTGAGCATGTCGGCCACCCCGATCCCGCGGACCCTGGAGATGGCGATCACCGGCATCCGGGAGATGTCCACCATCGCCACCCCGCCCGAGGAGCGGCACCCGGTGCTGACCTTCGTCGGGGCGTACGACGACAAGCAGGTGGCCGCCGCCGTGCACCGCGAGCTGCTCCGCGACGGTCAGGTGTTCTACCTGCACAACCGGGTCGAGTCGATCGACCGGGCGGCCCGCCGGATCCGGGAGCTGGTGCCCGAGGCGCGGGTGGCGGTGGCGCACGGCCAGATGGGCGAGGACGCCCTGGAGAAGGTCATGGTCGGCTTCTGGGAGAAGGAGTACGACGTCCTGGTCTGCACCACGATCGTGGAGTCCGGCATCGACATCCCGAACGCCAACACGTTGATCGTGGAGCGGGCCGACCTGCTCGGCCTGGCCCAGCTGCACCAGATCCGCGGCCGGGTCGGCCGGGGTCGGGAACGGGCGTACGCGTACTTCCTCTATCCGCCGGAGAAGCCGCTCACCGAGCACGCCCACGAGCGGCTGGCCACCATCGCGCAGCACACCGAGCTGGGCGCCGGCATGTACGTGGCGATGAAGGACCTGGAGATCCGGGGCGCCGGCAACCTGCTCGGCGGCGAGCAGTCCGGCCACATCGAGGGCGTCGGGTTCGACCTGTACGTCCGGATGGTCGGCGAGGCGGTCCAGCAGTTCAAGGGCGAGAAGCCGGAGGAGCAGGTCGATGTCAAGATCGACCTGCCGGTGGACGCGCACCTGCCGCACGACTACGTCGGCGTGGAGCGGCTGCGGCTGGAGATGTACCGCAAGCTCGCCGAGGCCCGGGACGCCACCCGACTGGCCGAGGTGGTGGCCGAGATGACCGACCGGTACGGCGAGCCGCCGGCCGCCGTGCAGAACCTGGTCGCGGTGGCCCGGTTCCGCCTGCTGGCCCGCCGGTACGGGCTGACCGAGGTCACCCTGCAGGGCAAGCACGTCCGGTTCGGCCCGCTGCCGTTGCCGGACTCCAAGCAGCTACGGCTCAAGCGCTACCACCCGGACGCGGTCTACAAGCAGGCCACCGACCAGGTCAGCGTGCCCCGCCCGAGCACCCGCCGGATCGGCGGCGAGCCGCTGCGCGACCAGGCCCTGCTGGAATGGTGCGGCCAACTCCTGAAAGATGTTCTCGGCGAGCGCGAGGAGTGAGCCGGTTTTGCGAGCCCCGCAGTCGCGAAGCAAAGATCGGCTCAGGCGAGCGCGAGGAGTGAGCCGGTTTTGCGAGCCCCGCAGTCGCGAAGCGAAGATCGGCTCTGGTGAGCCGGTGGCCGCCGGGACGGCCGACGCCGGGTCATGAGAGAGTGACCGTCATGCGTGCTCGCCGTCTCGCCACGATCGCGGCCGTCGCCGTGATGGGCGCCCTCAGCCTGTCCGGTTGCGGTACCGACCCCGATGTCGCTCTCTACGTGGACGGGCACAGCTATTCCCGGGCCGAGGTCGACGCCGTCGCCGCCGAAATCCCGAACCAGACCAAGCCGGAGCAGGTCAAGCTCATCCGCGGTCAGGTCGTCCAGCTGCTGGCCGTGCGGGACTCGATCGCCCGGTACGCCAAGAACCACGACATCACCGTCCCCGCCCCGGACGTGGCCGGTTACGCGCAGGAGAGCGGCCTGCCGGCCGACAAGCGGCACACCGAGCTGCTCGCCGGCATCGCGGCGTCGTTGACCGCCCTGCAGCAGGCCGCGCCGTCGGTCGCGCCCAGCGAGGCCGACCAGCGGGAGGCGCTGGCGAACAGCACCGTGCAGGGGCAGCCCGTCACCGACCAGTTCGAGGCCGTCCAGAAATACCTGGGCAAGGAGCAGCTCGGCAAGGTCGTCGGGGTCCGGAACGCGCTGCGGGAGGCGTTCGCCGAGGCGAAGGTGACCGTCAACCCGGGCTTCGGTGACCAGGTGTTCCAGGTGCCCGGACAGATCGGGCAGGTGAACCTCTGGCTGGGCGTGCCGGTGCGGGGCACCGAGAGCCCGGTGACCGATCTGCCCACCAGCGCCGCGCCGACGGCGACGCCGGAACCCTGAGCATGCCGGCCCGGGTCGTCCTGCTGGTCACCTCGCCCCGGCTGCCGGCCGGGCTGCTGACCGCGGCGGCCTGGGACGTCGTACGGGAGAATCCGGTCCTGACCGGGGCGGACGGTGCGCTGGCCACGGCCGTGCGGTCGGCCGGCGCCGAGGTCACCGTGATCGCGGACCGGGCCGCCGACGCGCTGCTGCACGCGGCGACCGCGCACGGTACGGCGGTGTGGCTGGCCGGTCCGGCCGGTGACGAGTCGCTGGCCCGGGAACTCGGCCTCCGGCTGGCCCGCGAACCGGGCCTGGCCGAGCTGGAGCTGATGTACGGCTCCTGGGACCCGCCCGGCGCCCGGCTGCTCGACGCGGTCGCGGTGATGGACCGGCTGGTGTCACCCGGCGGTGACCCGTGGAAACGGGAACAGACCCACGCCTCGCTCGCCCAGTACCTGCTGGAGGAGTGCTACGAGGCGTACGACGCGATCGCGGCGGGCGACCTCGCCGCGCTCCGCGAGGAGCTGGGCGACGTGCTGCTGCAGGTGGTGCTGCACGCCCGGCTGGCCGAGGAGTTGCCGGACGGCGAGCGGTGGAACGTCGACGACGTGGCCGGCGGGCTGGTCGACAAGATGATCCGGCGCAACCCGCACGTGTTCGCCGACGAGCGGGTCGACACGGTGGAGGAGATCACCGCCAACTGGGAGCGGATCAAGCGGGCGGAGAAGCCCGCCGGTTCGGCGTTGGACGGGATCGCCCTGTCCCAGCCCGCGCTGTCGCTGGCGGCGAAGATCCTGCACCGGGCCGGTCGGGCCGGGCTGGACGTACCGCTGCCCGAGCCCGCCGACGAACCGGAACGGCTCGGCGCGCACCTGCTGGCCACCGTGGCCCAGGCCCGCGCGGCCGGTCTGGACCCGGAGGCCGCGCTGCGGCGCGTCGCCCTCCGCTACGCCGACGCGGTGCGTGCCGCCGAGCCGGCGGGCGGCCCTATCTCTTCGTGACGGCCAGGTCCGTCCCGGTCGTGACCGCGTCCCCGGTCATCGGCCGGCGGCGCGGCAGCGGGGTCGGCCGTGGGGTCGGCCGTGGGGTCGGCGGCGGGCCGGGGCGGTCGTGGTCCGCCGGCGCCGGCGGTTCCTCCGGGGCGGCGCTCAGGGCGAGCTGCGCGTGCCGGGGACGGTCCGGCCGGCGGGTGAGGCCGAGAGCCAGGCCGACGGTCACCACGAGTACGCCGGCGCTCTGGTCGAGGCGCGGCGGCTCACCGGCCTGCGCGGCCGCGGTGAGCAGGGTGGCGATCGGCATCACGCCACAGATCATGCCGGCCCGTTCCACGCCGAGCCGGCGCAGTCCGACGAACCAGGCCAGGAAGGCCACCACGGTCATCAACGCCGCCAGGTAGACCAGGGTGGCCGCCTCGGTCCGGGTGGGCAGGCGCCACCGGTCCACCTCGCCGGCCGGTACGGAGGCTGCCAGCAGCAGCGGCACGGCCAGCGCGCAGCTGTAGGCGGCGACCCGGACCGGGCCCAGCCGGGGGAGGATCGCGGCGGCGAGGGCGGTGAAGGCGATCTCCCCGCCGAGCGCGCCGAAGGCGAGGACGAGCCCGATCCGGTCGGCCCGTCCGCCGCCCTCCACCAGGACCGTGCCGGCGACGACCAGCACCGCCGCGGCGAGCAGCCGGACCGCCGGGCGGCGGCCGGCCAGCAGCGGGCCGAGCAGGGCGAAGCCGAGCGGCGCGGTGCCGATGACGGTGCCCAGCACGGCCGGGTCGGCGTGCGGCAGGGCGTACATGATGCAGGCGCTGAAGGCGGCCATGCCGGTCGCCGCGAGCAGGGTGAGGGTCAGCCAGTCCCGCCCCGACGGCCGGACCGGACGGTGCCGCGCGACGCGACCGGCCGCCCGCGCGTCGTACCGCCACTGCGGGCGCGGGATGGGGGCGGACAGGCCGGGGAAGAGCACGGCGACGGCGAACAACGCCACCGCGGCGAGGGCGTAGCGGACCGCCTGACCGGTGAGCGGGGGATAGTCCAGGAGCAGCTGACTGATGGAGACGGAGCTGCCGACGATCGCCATACCACCCACACAGAGCAGTACGGCCAAGCTGTTCGAAACACGCACGCACTAGACACTAGGCTGTAAGTGATCAGCGGCACAGATCCACTTACGACAAGAAAGTGGTTAGGGTCGAGATCATGACGGAATTCGTGCCGCTCGCCGAACGGATCGTCGACGCCCTGCTGGAGCACCGCCCGCGCCTGGCGACGCACGTCGGCGACCACCGGCTCGACGACCGGCTGCCGGATCTGTCCGCCTCGGCGGTGGCGGCCGACGTGGCGATGCTGCGGGACGCCTCGCACGCCCTCTCCGAGATCGACGAACTCGACCTCGACCCGGCCGAACAGGTGGACCACGCCCTGCTCAGCTCGCTGGTCGAGGGGGAGCTGTTCGAGCTGACCGACCTGCGCGAGCACGAGTGGAACCCGTTGGCGCACAACCCGGGCGACCTGCTGCACGCGTTGCTCGCCCGCCCGTTCGCGCCCGCGCAGGAGCGGCTGCTCGCGCTGGTCGGCCGGCTGGCGGCGGTGCCGGACGCGCTGGCCACGGCCCGGTCGGTGCTGCGTGACGTGCCGCGGATCCACGCCGAGACGGCGATGGGCCAGTTCGCCGGCACGGCGACGCTGATCCGCGACGAGGTGCCTCGACTGGTCGACGAGGCGCCCGAGTCGCGGGTGGTCGTGCAGCGGGTGGCTCGGGAGGCCGTCCGGGAACTGGACGGCTTCGTGGCCTGGCTGGCCGGACCGGCCGACGATCCGGCCGGCCCGACCCGGGAGCCCCGGTTGGGCCGCCGGTTGTGGGAGGCCCGGCTGTGGCACACCCTGGACACCGAACTCTCCGCCGCGCGGCTGCTGGAGCTGGCCTGGGCCAATTTGGACCGGGTCACCGCCGAGATCCGCGAGGTCGCGGCCGAGCTGGTCGGCGGCCCGGCCGACGACGCGACCGTACGCCGGGCGCTCGACCTGCTCGCCGACCGGCACCCGGACGACGGCTCCATCGTGGACCTGGCCCGGGTCACCCTGGCCGAGACCACCGACTTCGTCCGCGCGCACGACCTGGTCTCGCTGGTCGACGACCCGTGCGTGATCCAGGAGATGCCCGAGTTCGCCCGCGGCGTGGCCGCCGCCTACTGCGACGCGCCCGGTCCGCTGGAGCCCGCCGACGTGTCGACGTTCTACTGCATCTCACCCACCCCGGCGGACTGGCCGGCGGACCGGGTCGAGTCGTTCTACCGCGAGTACAACGACCAGATGGTCCGCAACCTCACCGTGCACGAGGCGATGCCCGGGCACTTCCTCCAGCTCGCCCACGCCCGTCGCTACCGGGGCAGCACCCGGGTCCGGGCGCTGACCGGTTCCGGGGTGTTCGTCGAGGGCTGGGCGGTCTACGCCGAGGAGCTGATGGTCCGGGCCGGCTTCGGCGGCCCGGCGGTCCGGATGCAGCAGCTCAAGATGCAGCTCCGGATGACGATCAACGCCATCCTGGACCAGTTGGCGCACTGCGCCGACCTGCCCGAGGCCGAGGCGATGGCGCTGATGACCGGCCGGGGCTTCCAGGAGGAGAGCGAGGCGGCCGGCAAGTGGCGGCGGGCCCTGCTCACCTCCACCCAGCTGTCGACGTACTTCGTCGGCTACACCGAGATGGCCGACATCGCGGCCGCCCGGCCAGCCGACGTACCGGCCGGGCGGTGGCACGACCGGATGCTGTCGTACGGCTCGCCGCCGCCCCGCCACCTGCGTACCCTGCTCGGCCACTGACGGTCCGGGACGGCCGGGGAGTCAGCGGGCGCCGGTCCGCCGGTCGGTCACGCCGGCACCGGCCGGCAGGGTGAAGACCTCAGCGTCCACGCCGACCCGGTAGCCGGTCAGCGAGAGGTCCACCGGATTGCCGTCGACCACCCCGACGAACTTGCCGAGCACCCCGTCGCCGGTGAGGCACACGTCGAAGCTCGACGCGGCGGCGTGCGTGAGGTTCCGTACCCGGACGCAGGTGGCGTGCCGGCCGGCGACCGTGGTGTCGGTCTGGGTGATCTCGGCGGTCGGATCGAGCGCCGCGTCGTTCAACAGGCCGATCACCACGGGCGGGGCGATCAGGCCGTGCCGGCCCACCCCCGCGTACGTGGTGAGCGCCGGCCGCCCGTCGGACCGGGCCGGCGCGCTCAGCGTGCAGGTGGGCCGGCCCCCGGTCTCGCACTCGGCGATCGCGTCGGGTGCCACGGTCAGCTTGCCGCCCGGATAGACGTACGCGCTCCGGGCGGGCCGCTGGGCCTGGGCGATCGTCCCGGTCCGCCCGCCCGGCAGTTGGTACTCCGCCGACCAGGTCAGCGTCGCGGCCCGGTCCAACTGGCTGGCCAGGTCGTTGACCAGGTCGGTCCGGCCGCCGGCCGCCCGGTTCGCGTCGTCCAACGAGTCGCAGCCGGCGAGCAGGAGCACGGCGACGGACGGTCCGGCCAGCGCACGGCGGAACGGCCTGGAGAGGACTGGCATGGACACCAGACTGGTCGATCGGATCAAGCCCGCGCAAACCCGTTCCCGCCGGGGACCGCCGGCGGCCGGCACGGCCGCGCCGAGCGTCCGGACCGGCGCCCGCCGACGCGGCGCCCGCCGGAACCCCGCTCCCGGCGGGTGGTCGGTCGCGGAGCCTGGCTCCGCGACCCACCGGCAGACCGATACGCTGCCATCGGAACGCCTTCCGCCGCACCGTCGCGGCCCACCGGACGGATCTGATCGACAACGAGGAGCGACACAGTGGCCACCATCGAGGGAATCGTCGCCCGGGAGATTCTCGACTCGCGCGGCAACCCGACCGTCGAGGTCGAGATCGGGCTGGACGACGGCACCACCGCCCGCGCCGCCGTACCGTCCGGTGCCTCCACCGGCGCGTTCGAGGCGGTCGAACTGCGCGACGGTGACTCCGACCGCTACCTGGGCAAGGGGGTCGAGAAGGCGGTCGCCAACATCGAGGACCGGATCGTCGACCAGATCATCGGCTTCGAGGCCAGCGAGCAGCGGCTGATCGACCAGCGGATGCTGGACATCGACGGCAGCACCGACAAGTCCGAGCTCGGGGCCAACGCCATCCTGGGCGTCTCGCTCGCGGTGGCCAAGGCCGCCGCCAGCAGCGCCGAGCTGAGCCTGTTCCGCTACCTGGGCGGTCCGAACGCGCACCTGCTGCCGGTGCCGATGATGAACATCCTGAACGGTGGGGCGCACGCCGACTCCAACGTCGACATCCAGGAGTTCATGATCGCCCCGATCGGGGCGCCGACGTTCCGGGAGGCGCTGC
The DNA here is from genome assembly GCF_042650605.1 of Micromonospora zhanjiangensis. Classification (NCBI taxonomy): domain Bacteria; kingdom Bacillati; phylum Actinomycetota; class Actinomycetes; order Micromonosporales; family Micromonosporaceae; genus Micromonospora; species Micromonospora zhanjiangensis. The sequence continues at coordinate 51,002 of NZ_JBHSBN010000018.1, forward strand.
GCTCCGGCGCCGAGGTCTACCACGCACTCAAGTCGGTGCTGAAAAAGAAGGGCCTGTCCACCGGTCTCGGCGACGAGGGCGGCTTCGCGCCCGACCTGCCCAGCAACGCGGCCGCCCTGGACCTGATCTCGGAGGCCGTCGAGAAGGCCGGCTACCGGGTCGGCACGGACATCGTCTTCGCGCTGGACGTCGCCGCCACCGAGTTCTTCTCCGACGGCACCTACACCTTCGAGGGCGCCGGCAAGTCGGCCGACGAGATGACCCAGTACTACCACAAGCTGATCGACGGCTACCCGATCGTGTCGATCGAGGACCCGCTGGCCGAGGACGACTGGGCCGGCTGGAGCGCCCTGACCGCGTCGATCGGTGACCGGATCCAGATCGTCGGCGACGACCTGTTCGTCACCAACCCGCAGCGGATCGCCCGGGGCATCGCCGAGCAGGCCGCCAACGCCGTCCTGATCAAGGTCAACCAGATCGGTTCGTTGACCGAGACGTTCGACGCGGTCGACCTGGCCCACCGGGCCAACTTCCGGTGCATGATGAGCCACCGGTCCGGCGAGACCGAGGACACCACCATCGCCGACCTGGCGGTGGCGATGGGCTGCGGCCAGATCAAGACCGGCGCACCGGCCCGCTCCGAGCGGGTGGCCAAGTACAACCAGTTGCTGCGGATCGAGGAGGAACTCGCCGACGCGGCGCGCTACGCCGGCGCCGGTGCGTTCCCGCGTTACCGTTCGGCGTAACCACGATCTTGCGGTCCGGGCGCCCCGGCGGGCGCCCGGCCGCACGGCGTGTTCCAGTACGACGTGGTGATCCGTGCGGGGTGCCGGAGCCGGCGAGGCCGGTTTTCCGCGCGGGCCCGGGCGAGTCAGCGAGGACTCGGGGGAGGAGGTGTGGCGGGCATGAACCAGCGCCGCACACCGAGTGGTCAACGACCGGCCCGGCGATCGGGTCGACCCGGTCGCGGCGGTGCCCAGGGCGGCGGCCGGTCGACGGCCCGCGACGCCGGGGTACGCGGCGATCGGCGGGGCGCGGCCGGACGTACCGGTGGCGCCGGTCGGGCCGGTGACCCGGCGCGCTCGGCGAACCGGCCGGCGGCGGCCCGGCGGGCGGCGGCCGGCGGCGCGGTCAAGCGCACCACCGCGGCCGAGCCACGGCGGTTCACCGGCCGGGCGACCATCCTGCTCGGGGTGCTGATCGCGCTCGCCCTGGCCTACACCTACCCGATCCGGGTCTACCTGAGCCAGCAGTCCGAGATCGCCCGGCGCGAGGCGGCCCTGGCCGAGCAGCGCAAGAAGATCGGTGAGCTGTCGGAGAAGGCCCGGCTCTGGGACGACCCGGAGTACATCAAGGCCCAGGCGCGGAAGCGGTTCTACATGGTCTATCCCGACCAGGTGCCGCTGGTGGTGCTGGACGACCCGCAGGCCGCGCCCGCGAACCCCGGCCAGCCGGCCGGCGGCACACCGAACCAACCGGCCGACCCCTGGTACGACACGCTGTGGTCGAGCATCCGGGCCGCCGACGGCGAAGGACACCGCCAGTGAACGACCGGGTGAACGATCCGGGGCCCGGGCCCAGCGCGGCGGAGTCCGTACCCCCGCCGCGGCGCACCGAGGCCACCGGGCGGGACCTGGCCGCGGTCCAGGCGCAGCTCGGCCGCCCGCCCCGGGGCACCCGCGCGGTGGCCCACCGCTGCCCGTGCGGCCTGCCCGACGTGGTGGAGACGACCCCTCGGCTCGCCGACGGTACGCCGTTCCCGACCCTGTTCTACCTGACCTGCCCCCGGGCCACCGCCGCGTGCAGCCGGCTGGAGTCGGCCGGACTGATGCGCGAGATGGCCGACCGGCTGGCCGCCGACCCGGAGCTGGCCGCCCGCTACCGGGCCGCACACGAGGACTACCTGACCCGCCGGGAGGCCGTCGGACAGGTCCCGGAGATCGCCGGCATCTCCGCCGGCGGCATGCCCGGCCGGGTGAAGTGCCTGCACGTGCACGTCGGGCACGCGCTCGGCGCCGGCCCCGGGGTGAATCCCTTCGGGGACGAGACCCTGGCCCTGATCGAGCCGTGGTGGACCGCCGGCCCCTGCGTCGACCTGCCCGAGAACCCCGATGGACGGTGACGTCCTGATCCGGCGGGCCCGGACCGCGGACGTACGGGGCATCCGCCGGCTGATCGACCTGCAAGGCCCGGGGCTGCTGCTCGACAAGGCCACCGTCACCCTGTACGAACACGTGCAGGAGTTCCGGGTGGCGCAGCGCCCGACCGACGGCGCGATCGTCGGCTGCGGGGCGCTGCACGTGATGTGGGAGGACCTGGCCGAGATCCGCACGGTGGCGGTCGACCCGGAGTGCCAGGGCATGAAGATCGGCCGTCGGATCGTCACCGAACTGCTGACCACCGCCCGGGAGCTGGGCGTGACCCGGGTCTTCGTGCTCACCTTCGAGACCGGTTTCTTCGGCTCGTTCGGCTTCGTCGAGATCGACGCCGCCCCGGTGCCGCACGCCGTCTACGAACAACTGCTCCGCTCGTACGACGAGGGTGTGGCCGAGTTCCTGGAGCTGGACCGGGTCAAGCCGAACACCCTGGGCAACACCCGGATGCTGCTGCGCCTCTGATTCCGCGGGCGGCCCCGCCGCCGGCCGGGCCCGCGGTGCGCCGGCCGGCCGGCACCAGCCGGGCTGATCCGGTGCGTCGGCCGGGTCGTCGCTCGGCCGGGTCGGTGGCCGTAAGGTGACAGCCGTGACGAGAGTGGCGGCGATCGACTGCGGGACCAACTCCATCCGGCTGCTGGTGGCCGACCTGCCGGATCCGGCGGCCGGAGCGACCGCGCCACTGGTGGACGTGCTGCGCCGGATGGAGATCGTCCGGCTGGGCCAGGACGTGGACCGGACCGGCCGGCTGGCCCCCGAGGCGATCGAACGGACCCGCGCGACGCTGGCCGACTACGCCGCCGAGATCGAGCTGCTGGGCGCGGAGCAGGTGCGCATGGTCGCCACCTCCGCCTCCCGGGACGCCGAGAACGCGGACGAGTTCCGGGCCATGGTGCTCCGTACCCTCGGGGTCGAGCCCGAGGTGGTCAGCGGCGACGAGGAGGCGCGGCTCTCCTTCACCGGCGCGGTGCGCGGCCTGCCGGCCGACGTGCCGGCGCCGTTCCTGGTGGTCGACATCGGCGGCGGCTCGACCGAGTTCGTGGTCGGCTCCCGGACCGACCCGGCCGCCGGGGCCAGCGCGCCCGGCGGCCCGACCCGGGCCGGCGGCGACCCGGTCGGCGGCCTGGCGCGGGCCGGCGCGGGCGCCGCCGGGGTGGCGGTGCACGCGGCGGTCTCGGTGGATGTCGGTTGTGTTCGGATGACCGAGCGGCACCTGCACGACGACCCGCCGTCGGCGGCCGAACTGGCCGCGGCCGAGGCGGACGTCACCGCAGCCGTGGACCGGGCGCTGGCGGCCGTGCCGGGCCGGGAGGCGGCCACCCTGGTCGGCCTGGCCGGCTCGGTGACCACCGTCGCGGCCATCGCGCTCGGCCTCGGCGGGTACGACCCGGAACGCATCCACCACGCCCGGATCTCCTACGACGAGGTGGCCAAGGTGACCGCCGACCTGCTGGCGCGTACCTCGGCCCAGCGGCTGGAGATCCCGGTCATGCACCCCGGCCGGGCCGACGTGATCGGCGCCGGCGCGCTGGTGCTGCAGACGATCATGCGGCGGGCCGGCAAGGACGCGGTGATCGCCAGCGAACACGACATCCTCGACGGCATCGCCTACGGCCTGCTGTAGCGCGTCGCCGGCAGCGGACCGCTCCTATACTCGCCCGATGATCAAGGGGTGGCCGGTCGTACCGGAGCGGGTGGCGGTCACCGCCGCAGGCCCGGACGCCGAGGTCGAGCGGGGCGACGGGGTGACCTTCGGGTACGGGGCGGACGCCCTGGTCGTCATCGTCGAGGCGGGCGACCGGCCGGGCGGCAGCGCCGTCGACAACGCGAACACCCTGATCCTGCGCGAGCCGCTGCCCGGCGTGCTGAGCCGGTGGATACACGCGAAGAACGTGGCCGGGCAACCGCTGCTGGGCTTCGTCCGGACGGCCGACGGCTGCCTCGCTCTCGGCACGCTCCGTCAGGCCGTGAGCCGCTACGACGGGATGGATCCCTGGACCGGTGAGCTGGGCGTCCTCACGTACGCGGAACTGACCTGGCCCGAACGGTTGCCCCACGACCTGCTGGACCTGGTGCGCCCGACGCCGGTGTTGCCGGTGCCCGGCATCGAGTGGCTGGCCGACGTACCGCGGGATCCGGTCGGGGCGCTGCGGTCGTTCGTCACCGGCTGGTACGCCGACGTGCCGGTGCCACCGGTCGCGCCCCGACCGGCGGCCATGCGACTGCCGTCGGCGTTGCTGGCGTTTCACGACGTCGCCGCCGGCCGTGAGGACGTCCTCGGCCGGCAGGACCACCTCACGCCGCTGGACGAGATCGAGTACGAGGACGACGAGCCGCTGGTGACGTTCGCGGCCGAGAACCAGGGCGTCTGGTGGGCGCTGATCGACCCCACCGAGGACGACCCGGTCGTCTGGTACGACGGCGGCCCGGACCGGTTGCGGGAGCGGGAACGGCTCAGCCGCTTCCTGCTCCAGTTCGCCGTGAAGGAGGCGGTGTCCAGCGCCCCGTTCACCGGCTTCGCCACCGTCGACCAGCGGACCCTGGACCGGTTCGTCGCGGACATGGCTCCGGTCCCGCTGCGACCGATGCGGGTGCCCGGCGACCCGACGCGCCTCTGGGTGACACCCGGCCTGGTCGTCGAGGCCGCCGACGTCGGCGAGGACGGTATCTGGCTGAACGTCGGCAGCCGGCAACGCTCCGCCCTCCGGCCGCTGCGCTCCCGCCTCGACTGGGAACGTTTCAACGGCTAGTGAGTGAAAATGCCGCCCGCCGGCCCGGTTGGGCGGGGTGGTGGAACAGGCCGAAATTAGGCCATCCTCTGCGTGACGCGTCGGCCGGTGTCCACGGTCCGGCGGCTGACCGTCAGGAGGCAAAGATGACCGACACCCGGTTCCCCCACACCCGCCCCGGCCGGATGACCTCGCCCGGGGCGTACGCGGGCCTGCTGGACACCATGCCCGCCGACCTGCCGGGTGCCGTCCGCGCCGGGCACGGCCTGCTCGTCCACGAACACCTCACCCAGGTGTACGGGGTGACGCTCACCGACGCCGACCGGGAGACCGTCCACCTGCGGCCGGTGGAGCAGTTGCTGGCCCGGATCGCCGAGCGCGACGACCGGCCGCTGGACGTACCCCGACCGCCCGAGCGGCGGGTGGCCGCCAACTGCCGGCATTTCACGGTGCTGCTGGTCACCGCGCTGCGGACCCGAGGCGTGCCGGCGCGGGCCCGGTGCGGGTTCGGAAACTACTTCGGCACCGGCTGGCACGAGGACCACTGGGTGGCCGAGCGCTGGGTCGCCGGATCGAGTGGGTCGGACGCCGGGTCGGGTGGGTCGGACGCCGGGTCGGGTGGGTCGGATGCCGGGTCGGGCCGGCGGGATGCGGGGTCGGGGCGGTGGGTGTTGACCGACGGGCAACTCGACGAGCGGCAGCGCGAGCTGTTCGGGATCGAATTCGACGTGCTGGACGTACCCCGGGACCGGTTCGTGGTGGCCGGTGACGCGTGGGCGCGCTACCGCGCCGGCACGCTGGACCCGGACCGGTGCGGGCTCAGCGGCGTGCCGGAGGGCGGCTGGTGGTGGATCGCCGGCAACCTGATGCGCGACGCCGCCGCGCTGTGCGGGACCGAGCTGTTGCCGTGGGACTGCTGGGGCGCCATGCCCGAGCCGGCCGACTCGCTCGACGACGAGCGGGCGGCACTCTTCGACGAGCTGGCCCGGCTCACCCTCGACCCGGACACGCACGCCGACGAGCTGCGCCGGCTGACGGCGGACGCCCGCCTCCGGCTCCCACCGACCGTCCGCAACGCCCTCCGCCACCGCCCCGAACCCCTCTGACGGCGAACCATCCTTCGCCCGGCGGTGCCCGGTGGTGGCCAACCCGGCGGTGGGTCCGTCGGGCGGTGGGCTGTGAACGGTTCTTGTTGCTGGAGCGACAATAAATGTCCCCAGCCTGCGGTCGGGTGTGCGTTACCTGTCGTCGTCGGCGCGTTCGGGGCGGTGTTTGGCGATCCACTTCTCGACGTCGGCCGCGTCCCACACCTTGCCCATGGCCAGCACGGCGATGGGCTCGGGGAAGTTTCGGTGCGAGGTGATCACGTGGACGCGCTGCTTGGAGATACCGCCGAGCATCTGGCGGATCTCGTGCGCGCCGACAAGTCTCACGCTCTTGACCGTAGGCAACCCCACTAGGGACTAGGGTCAAGACTGCTGAGGCCTTGACCCAGGTCAACAGGGGCGGCATGCTGTGGGCATGTCTTTTCGACACATTGATCAGTCCGTACCACTCGGGCCGCGGCATCGGCGGGTGTGGCGCCGGTGGGGGCGGTGGTGCAGTTGTGGCTTCCGGTGGCGATCCTGCCCGGACCGGTACGCCGCCGTGCCGACTACCCGGTCGGGGAACCTGCCGCCGTACTGGGGGAGGGCCACGACCGACGAGTTCACCCAGTTGGAGCGGGCCCGGGTCTGGCGACGCAACCAGGGGCGTTGGTGAACCTGCCGCCCCGGCTTGGCCGCCACACCCCGGTCCGGCCGCTCTGGATCTGCCGGGCCTGCGCCGGCCCGTGGCCGTGTTCCCTGGCCCGGCTGCTGCTCAAGGCCGAGTATTGGGACCGCCGCGCGGACCTGCCCGTCCAGATGACCACGGTGCTCTACGAGGCGGTCGCCGACCTGCACCGGCTCGACCCGGCCGCCGTCGACCCGGCTGCGATGTTCAACCGGTTCGTCGGCTGGACCCGGCGCAACCACCTGGGCCGGATCCCGGACCTGTCGGCACAACTCGCTGCCCTGGATGCGGAACTCCTCCGCCGCCTCCCCGACTGACGGCTGGTGCGTGCCGCCGCGCGGCTGCCGAAGCAGCAATATCCCCGACATTGCTGCTTCCGCGCGACCGCAAAGCAGCAAAGTCTCCGACATTGTCGTCTCGGCGCCAGCGCCAGCGGGGGCGGGCGACCTACTGTGCTGTTGACGGTATTACGGATCGCACAGTAGTGTCTCCGGGCGTGGACACCACCCAACTGTTCAAGGGTGTGCTGGATCTCGCCGTGCTCGCGGTGCTCCGCGCCGAGGACGGTTACGGCTACGACATCCTGCGACGGCTGCGTGCCGCCGGCCTCGACGAGGTCGGCGACGCGTCCGTCTACGGCACCCTGCGTCGGCTCTTCCAGGCCGGTTTCCTGACGACGTACGTGGTCCCCAGCGAGACGGGACCGCACCGCAAGTACTACTCACTCAACGCCGCCGGTCGGGACCAGCTCGACCGGTCCGGCAAGGTGTGGCGGGCCTTTGCCACCACAGTGGACACACTGCTCGGCAACGATCGGGGGATTGCAGCGTGAGCGCGAGGAGTGAGCCGGGTTTGCGAGCCCCGCAGTCGCGAACGGAAGGTTGGCGCAGCGTGAGCGCGAGGAGTGAGCCGGGTTTGCGAGCCCCGCAGTCGCGAACGAAAGGTGAATCAGCGTGACTACGCAGGAGCAGGAGATCGCCCGTTACGTGCACCGGGTGCGGCTCGCGCTGGACGACCTGCCGATGGCCCTCCGTGACGAACTGGTCGAGGACCTGCCCGAGCATCTGGCCGAGGTGCTGGCCGAGGGGGACGGCACCCTGGCCGAACGGCTCGGCGAGCCCGAGGCGTACGCCGCGGAGCTGCGCACGGCGGCCGGCATCCCGGCGCCGTCGAAGGCCCGGCCCCGGACGGACCAGCGGTTCCTCGACGGCGTCGCCGCCGTCCGGACCCGGCTGCGGCGGCTCGACGTCAAGGCCGGCCCGGTCATCGGGTACGCCCGGCTCAGTGACTTCCTCACGCTGCTGCGCCCCGCCTGGTGGGTGCTGCGGGGTTACCTGGTGGCCCAGGTGCTCGGCATGCTGACCGGGAGCTGGTCCGTGCTGCCCCGGTTCGGCGGCAGCCTGCTGGCCGGGACGGCCATGCTGGTGCTGGCCGTGATCGGTTCGATCTGGCTCGGTCGCCGGCCGACCGTGCTGCCCCGCTGGCCCCGGTACGCCCTCTGGGCGGGCACCGCTGTCGTTGTCCTGATCGGACTGGTGCAGTTCGTCAACCTCGACGACCGGTCCCGGTTACCCGACTACGCCGAGATTTCCTACGGCAGCCCCTACGAGCAGATCCAGGACGTCTACGTCTACGACGCGGAGGGACATCTGCTGCAGGGGGTCCGGTTGCTCGACCAGAACGGCCAGCCGATCCAGCTGGGCAACCCGTGGTGCGACTCGCGGCCCGACCTGGACATGTCATCGCGACAGCGGACCTATCCGCTCTGTCCCGAGAACGCGCCGTTCCGCTTCGGCGCGCCCAGCCCGGCGCCGTCCCCGACCGACAGCGACAGCTCCGACCCGACCACCAGCGGCAGTTCCGACCCGGGCACCGTCGGCAGCCCCGCTCCGAGCGTCACCGGCAGTCCCGTCCCGGCCGCCACGGCAGGCTCGCCGCCGGCACCGGGCGCCGGCCCGCAGACGGCGCCGCCCACCCCGGCGTCGACCCCGACCGTCGGCACCACCCCGACCCGCTGACCCTCCCCGGCTCGTCGGGCGTCCCGGCGGGCGGAGCGTGCCACGCTCCGCCCGCCGGCTGCCGTCCTGCGGTGTCCATTCCGGAGGGTCGACCGGACCGACGCGGACGGTCGACCGGCGCGGAACGGACCGTCGGGCGGGTCAGCGGATGTCCGCCCGGGTGGCTACGGTGTCGTCTGCAAACCGTGAGTCCGGTTCGGCATTCGCGTACTTCCGCCGGACCGGCTCGCGGATCGACCCCTCGAAAGGAACAGCAGTGACAGAGCAGGCTGCGCCGACGCCGGAGCCTGGGGTTCCCGGCTCGCCTCCGGGCCCGCCGGTGCCCCCGCCCACGTCGGGAGGGGGCACGGACCCGAACCGGGAACGCCCCGGCCCCGCGTCCGACGAGGGACTGGGTTCGGCCCCGACCGGTCCGGCCTCCGACGAGGGCATGGGTCCGGCGCCGACCGGTCCGGGTTCGGACGAGGGGATGGGCCCGGCGCCCACCGGCCCGGACTCCGACTCGAAGCCGTCGGGCCTGCCGGTCAAGGCACTGGTGATCGCCGCCGTGGCCGTCGTCGTCCTCGTCGTCGGTGGCGTCGTGGGCTGGAAGGCCCTGTCCGGTTCGGCCGGCAGTGCCGCGGTGGGCGACTGCCTGGCCGGCGAGAACAAGGACGAGATCAAGCCGGTCAAGTGCGACGACCCGGCCGCCCGGCACAAGGTGGTCGGCAAGTTGAAGGACAAGACCGAGGCCGATCTCGACGCCGCCTCCAAGGGCGACAACCCGTGCAGCGCGTACCCGACCGCCGAGAGCGCGTTCTGGGAGGGCGAGAAGGGCGGCAAGGGCTACATCCTCTGCCTGGAGCCGGTCAAGAAGTAGCCACCGGCGCCGGTAACGACACCGGCCCGCGGCCGGCGGCGACAACGGTAAACACCGAGTTGAGACGAGGTGTATGCCACGTCGCCGCCGGCTTCCGCCGTACCGGTCCGGCATGGCAGGCTACCCGCACGTAACTGCGTCACTGTGCGACCAGCCAACGATGACTGACCGACATGGAGGACGGCCGATGGGCGAAATGGTGAGCTACCCCGGCGCCGACGGGAATGCCGAGGGCTACCTGGCCCTACCCGAGGGTGGGGGTGATCGCCCGGCGGTGCTGGTGCTGCACGAGGCGTGGGGACTGCTGCCGCACATCAGGTCGGTGGCGGACCGGTTCGCCGAGGCCGGATTCGTCGCGCTGGCGCCGGACCTGTTCCGGGGCGCCACCGCCAGCGAACGGGAGCAGGGCCGGAAGCTGGTCGCCGAACTGCCGGCCGACCGGGCGGCGGGCGACCTGACCGGCGCGGCCGGCTTCCTGGCCGGGCGGCCCGAGGTGACCGGCCGGGTGGCCGCCGTCGGCTTCTCCACCGGTGGCAGCCTGGCGCTGTGGTCGGTCACCCTCACCGACCGGATCGTGGCCGCCGCCGCGTTCTACCCGAGCCTGCGCTGGGGGCAGCTGGACCCGGACTGGTCCGGCTACGCCGGCCGGGACGCCCTGGTGCACTGCAGCGAGGCCGACGGGACCTCGGCCGCCGAACACATCAAGGCCGTCCGGCAGGGCGTCGAGGCCGCCGGCGGCTGCTGCCGGCTGTACGACTATCCGGACACCAAACATTCGTTCTTCAACGACGACCGGCCGGAGCGCTTCGACCAACCGGCCGCCGGTCGCGCCTGGGCCCGTACCCTCGAATTCCTCCGGGCCCGGGTTGGCTGAGTCCCGTACCCCCGAGCAGGTGGTCGCCCGCGCGCAGCGGGCGGCCGACCTCGGCGCACTCGACGCGGACGTCGCCGACTGTTTCGCCTGCCCCCGGCTGGTGGCCTGGCGGGAGCAGGTCGCCGTGACCCGCCGGGCCGCGTTCCGGGACCAGGAGTACTGGGGCCGGCCGGTGCCCGGGTTCGGCGTCCCGGACGCGCGGATCGGCATCCTCGGCCTGGCGCCGGCCGCGCACGGCGGCAACCGCACCGGCCGGATCTTCACCGGGGACCGCTCCGGCGACGTGCTCTTCGCCGCCCTGCACCGGGCGGGCCTGGCCAACCAGCCGACCAGCGTCGCGGCCGACGACGGGCTCGCCCTGCGGGACACCCGGATCTTCGCCGCGGTCCGGTGCGCGCCGCCGGACAACAAGCCCACCCCGGGCGAGCGGGACACCTGCGCGCCGTGGCTGCACCGCGAGGTCGCGTTGCTGCGGCCCACGCTGCGCGTCGTGGTGGCGCTGGGCGCGTTCGCCTGGGCCGCGTGGTGGCCGGCCCTGCGATCCGGGTACGGGACGCGCCCGCCCAGCCCTCGCCCCGCCTTCGGCCATGGGGCACACTGGTCCGACGGGGACGCGCCGGACCTGTTGGGCTGTTACCACGTCAGTCAGCAGAACACCTTCACCGGTCGGCTCACCCCGGCGATGCTGGACGAGATCTTCGACCGGGCCAAGCGGCTGGCCGGGGTGCCCTGAGGAGTCTGAACCCTGTCGTTGACGCGGAGATGGTGGCCGGTGGCCGGCACCGTGGCGCTGCTCGGGCTCGCCGCGCTGGCCGCCGGGCACTCGTCGCTGGAATTCAGCCGGGTCGCCGCGGACGGCCTGGACGAGTTGGACCTGCCCGGCAGCCCGCAGCCCTCGCCCAGCTTCCCGACCGAGTTGCCGTCGGCCGGACCGGCCGCGGCGCCGCCCCCGCCGGACGACGGCGGGTTGCCGCAGTGGCTCGGCACGGCCGCCGCCGTCCTGGTCGCCGTGCTGGGGGTCGTGGTGGTGGTCCTGGTGCTGCGCCGGGTCACCCGGGACGTGCTGCGCCGGCGGACCCGGGCGCTGACCCCGGTCGATCGGGCCGGTCCGGGCACCACCGAGGAGGTGGTCGCCGCGCTCGACGCCGGTCTAGTCGAGCTCTCCGACACCGACACGGACCCACGGACCGCGGTGATCGCCTGCTGGGTACGGCTGGAACAGGCCGCCGCGTCGGCCGGCGTGCCACGGCGGGTCGGTGACACCCCGACCGACCTGGTCACCCGGCTGTTGCGCGGTGCCGGCGGGCCCGACGACGCGGCGGACCCGGACGCCACCGTACGGACGGCCGGCGCCCCTGCGAGCGCCGGCCCGGTCGTGGTCAGCGCCGACGTGCTGGCCGCCTTCGCGCACGTCTACCGGGAGGCGCGGTACGCCACCCACACCGTCGACCAGGCGATGCGCGACGAGGCCCGAGCCGCCCTACGCCGCCTCCGCGCCGAACTGACCGGAGTGTCGGCATGAGCGAGCGGAGCGAGCGAATCATCGGGCTCGGTGCGGGTGTGCCTCATGACGGCACGGAGCGCAGCGGAGTGTCGGCATGAGCGAGCGGAGCGAGCGAATCATCGGGCTCGGTGCGGGTGTGCCTCATGACGGCACGGAGCGCAGCGGAGTGTCGGCATGAGCGTGCTTTCGAGCATCGACGACCTGCTGCAACACGACGAGGACGACTCGCCCGACCGGCCCCGACGGCGCCGACGTACCGGGGCGGGTGCCTGGGTCGGCGCGGTGGCCGCCGCGGCCGGGCTCACCGCCGTCACCGTCGTCGGACTGCGGTTCGCCTCGCTCGAACTGCCCATGGTGGAGGTGTTCGCCGGCTGGCTGGCCGTACTGGTCGTCCGGCGGGTCGCCGTGGCGGTCGCCCCGCCGCCGGTCCGGACCGGCGGTTCCGGCCGCCGGGGCGAGGAGGACGGCCACTACCGGTGGTCCACCCGGGACGCCCTGCGCGGTGCGGTCAACCCGTGGGAACGCGTCCTCGGCTGGACCGAGGGCAAGCCGGACCGGTTCGCCGAGAAGGTGCTGCCGAGGCTCGGTGAGCTGGTCGACGAGCGACTGCGCCAGCGGCACGGACTCACCCGGGAGTCCGACCCGACCCGGGCCCGGGAGTTGCTCGGCGAGCACCTGTGGAGCTTTCTCACCGTCCGTCCCCGACGTGGCCCCGGGCCGCGCGACTGGGCGGCGGTCGTCGCCCAATTGGAGAAGCTGTGAAGAACGACGTGGACCCGGTCGTACCCACCGCCGAGGTGGGCGGGCTGGCCCGGGCGGTGCTGGACGCCGTCGGCAGTGTCCTGGTCGGCAAGCGGGACGCCCTGGAACTCGTCCTGGCCGGCATCCTGGCCGGCGGTCACGTGCTGCTGGAGGACCTGCCCGGGCTGGGCAAGACGCTGACCGCCCGGTCCTTCGCGCAGGCGCTCGGGCTGGACTTCCGCCGGTTGCAGTTCACCCCGGACCTGCTGCCCGCCGACGTCACCGGCTCCTTCCTGTACGACCAGCGCAGCGCCGACTTCACCTTCCGGGCCGGTCCGCTCTTCACCAACCTGCTGCTGGCCGACGAGATCAACCGCACGCCGCCGAAGACCCAGGCGGCGCTGCTGGAGGCGATGCAGGAGAAGCAGGTCTCGGTCGAGGGCGTGACCTACCGGCTCGACCCGCCGTTCCACGTGCTCGCCACGGCCAACCCGATCGAGTACGAGGGCACGTACCCGCTGCCGGAGGCCCAGCTCGACCGGTTCCTGCTGCGGGTGTCGTTCGGCTACCCGAACCGGGACGAGGAGTGGGACGTGCTGCGCCGCCGGATGTCCCGCCGCCGCGAGGAGACCGAACTGGAACCCGTGGTGAACGCGGCCACCCTGCGCGGCATGCAGGCCGCCCTGGAGGACGTGGCGGTCGAGGACTCCATCGGGCGGTACATCGTGGACCTCACCGCGGCCACCCGGGAACACCCGTCGGTGCTGGTCGGCGCGTCCCCCCGGGGTTCGCTGGCGCTGTTGCTGCTGTCCCGGGCCAAGGCCGTGCTGGCCGGCCGGGACTACGTGGTCCCCGAGGACGTCAAGGACGTGGCGGTGCCGGTGCTGTCGCACCGGATCACCCTGCGGCCGGAGATGTGGCTGCGCCGGGTCGACCCGGCGTTCGTGGTCAACGAGGTGCTCGACCGGACGCCCGCGCCGGCCAGCGGAGCGCTGCCCAGCTACGCCGGTGGCCGGAGCGCCCATTGAGCCTCTTCCCGCGTGCCGGCCTGCAGGCCGCCCCGGGTGGTGACCCGGGCCCGTCGGTCGCGCTGCGGCACGCCGTACCCGGGCCGGAGCCGGCGCCGGCGGACCCGACGCCGACCTGGGCGCCGACCGCGGCGTTCGGGCGGGCGGTGCTGCTCACCGGGTTGCTGCTGATCGGGGCGGTGCTGCTCGGCCGGGTCGACCTGATCGTGCTGGCCACCCCGTTGGCCCTGGGCACCGCGTACGCGTTGCGCCGCCGGCCCGCCGAACCGCCCCGGGTGCGGGCGCACGCCGGGGACGACTACCTGGTCGAGGGGGGCCCGGTCGCCGGCACGGTCACGGTGGGCAACCCGGACCCGGTCGGCTACGACCTGGCCGTGGTCCGGACCCGGGTGTCGCCCTGGCTGCGGATCGACCGGGCCGGCTTCGCCGGCGACCCGGAACCACCGCCGCGGTCGTACGCCGCCGAGCGGCCCTACCTGCTCGCCGTGCCGGCGGGCACCGAGACCGACGTGGAGTTGCGCGGCGAGACGGCCCGCTGGGGGCGGCACCCGTTCGGTCCGGCCGGCACCCGGGCCGCCGCCTGCGACGGGCTGCTGGCCAGCCGGCCGGTGCTGGCCGACCCGCACGGGGTGAAGGTCTACCCGGTCACCGACCCGTTCGACGCCGTCGACGCGATGCCCCGGGCCGCCGGCCTGGTCGGCGGGCACCGGTCCCGGCGTCCCGGCGAGGGCGGCGAGCTGGCCGGCGTACGGATCTTCGGCCCCGGGGACCGGCTGCGCCGGATCGACTGGCGGGTGTCGTTGCGGGCCCGCCAGCTGCACGTCGCGGCGACCCTGTCCGACCGGGACGCCGAGGTGGTGCTGCTGCTGGACGTGCTGGCCGAGGCGGGCCGATCCGGCGGCGTGCAGGGCGCCGCCTCGGTGCTGGACACCACCGTCCGGGCCGCCGCCGCCATCGCCGAGCACTACCTGCACCGGGGTGACCGGGTGTCGATGCTGGAGTACGGGCCGGCCGCCCGCCGGCTGCGCCCGGCCACCGGCCGCCGGCAGTACCTGACGGTCCTGGAGTGGCTGCTCGACGTCACCGTCGACGAGGCCGAGTACGAGCCGTACGACCAGGTCTTCGGCCCGCATCTGCTGTCGTCGGACGCGCTGGTGGTGGTGCTCACCCCGCTGGTGGACGCCCGGTCGGCCGAGATGCTGGCCCGGCTGGCCCGCTCCGGCCGGTTCGTCGTCGCCGTCGACACGCTGCCCGCCGAGGTCGGCCCGCCGCGCCGGGGCGCCTGGTCGGAGGTGGCGTTCCGGCTGTGGCGGCTGGACCGGGAGAACACCGTCGGCCAGTTGCGCGAGCACGGCGTACCGGTGGTCGGCTGGGCCGGCGCCGGCAGCCTGGACCTGGTGCTGCGGGACGTGGCCCGGTTGGCCTCGGCACCGAAGGCGGGCCTGCGGTGATCACGGCCCTCACCGACCGGATCCGGTCGGTCCGGGAGACGGTCGCCCGGGCCACGCTGACCCCGCTGCTGGTCCGGTTCGGCGTCTTCGCCAGCGCGCTGGCCGGCCTGCTGCTGGCGTACCCGGTGGCGGTGTCGACCAGCCGCTTCGTGGGGCTGCTGGTGGTGGTCGCGGTGGTGCCGGCGGTGGGTCCGCGCCGGGTCTGGCCGACCTTCGTCGTCCTGGTCACGGTCGGCGGCTGGTTGCTGGCCACCGCCGGGTACGGCGAGTCGCGCCCGCTGTGGCGGGTGCTCGCCCTGGCCACCGCCGTCTACCTCACGCACAGCCTCGGCGCGTTGGCGGCGCTGGTGCCGTACGACGCGGTGGTGGACCCCGGGGTGCTGGTCCGCTGGCTGTCCCGGGCGGCCGGGGTGGTCCTGGCGGCGGGGGTGCTGGGGGTGCTGCTGCTGGCGGTGGGCGACCGGGGCGGCCCGCGGTTCCTCGCCGCGGGCCTGGCCGGCCTGCTGGTGGCGGTGCTCGCCACCGTCCTGCTCGCCCGCCTGCTGCGCCGCCGCTGAGGGCGTCCGGCGCGGCCCGGCGTCCGGCGCGGCCCGGGGTCGCGGCCGGCCGGCCCAGGTCAGCGCGCGGTCGCGCAGGTCACACCGGCGTCCTCGGTCACAGAAGGCGGCATCTGCCGCACACGCCGGGCCGGACCGGGGAAAGATGGATGGCGTGAACCCGCAGCGGATCCTTGTCGTCGGTGCCGGCCACGTCGGGCTCTACGCGGCCCTGCGCCTGTCGAAGAAACTGGGCTCGCGCGAGGCTCAGGTCGTCGTGGTCGACCCCCAACCGCACATGACGTACCAGCCGTTCCTGCCCGAGGCGGCGGCCGGCAACATCTCGCCCCGGCACTCGGTGGTGCCGCTGCGCCGGGAGTTGCGCCGCTGCCAGGTCGTCTCCGGTGCGGTCACCCGGATCGAGCACGCCCGCAAGGTCGCCACCGTCCAGCCGATCATCGGCCCGCCCCGGGAGATCGAGTACGACCAGATCGTCGTCGCGCCCGGTTCGGTGTCCCGGACCCTGCCGATCCCCGGCCTGCACGAGCACGGCATCGGCTTCAAGACCATCGGTGAGGCCATCTACCTGCGCAACCACGTGATGGACCGGCTCGACGTGGCGGCCGCCACGGCCGACCCGGAGACCCGTCGGTGCGCGCTCACCTTCGTCTTCGTCGGCGGCGGCTACGCCGGCATCGAGGCGCTGGCCGAGATGGAGGACATGGCCCGCGACGCGCTGCGGTACTACCCGGAGCTGAAGCCCGAGGACATGCGCTGGGTGCTGGTCGAGGCGACCCAGCGGGTGCTGCCCGAGGTCGACCGGGACATGGGCGCCTACACCGTCCAGCAGCTGCTCAAGCGCAAGATGGACATCCGGCTGGACACCCGGCTGGAATCCTGCGTGGGTGGCCTGGTGAAGCTCTCCGACGGTGACGCGTTCCGGGCCGACACCATCGTCTGGACGGCCGGGGTGAAGCCCGCGCCGATGCTGGACCGGACCGACCTGCCCCGGGACAGCCGCGGCCGGGTGACCTGCAACGCCAACCTCCAGGTGGTGGACGGCGGTACCGTCGTCGAGGGCGCCTGGAGCGCGGGTGACTGCGCGGGCGTACCGGACCTGACCAAGCCGCCGGGCGCGACCTGCTCGCCCAGCGCGCAGCACGCGGTGCGGCAGGCCAAGCAGCTGGCCGACAACCTCCGCGCGGTGATCCGCGGCCGGCTGCCCGAGCCGTACGCGCACAAGTACGCCGGCAGCGTGGCGAGCCTCGGCCTGCACAAGGGCGTGGCCCAGGTCTACGGCATCAAGATGACCGGCATCGCGGCGTGGGCGATGCACCGGACGTACCACATGAGCCGGATCCCGTCGCTCAACCGCAAGCTGCGGGTGGTGGTCGACTGGACGTTGGCCTTCTTCCTCAAGCGTGAGGTGGTCGCCCTCGGCCAGCTGCACGACCCGCGCGAGGAGTTCCTCGAGGCCACCCCGCGCATCGAGGCGGACGCCCGCTCCTAACGGATCTTCCAGGTCCAGGCGTCGGCGACCCGCTCGGCCGGTCCGAGCAGCGCCTCGACGGCGGCCCGCAGGCTGTCCGGGTACGGCGCGCCGTCGGCCAGCACCACGCACGACGCCCGCCAGAACGACAGGTCCTGCCGGGCCCGCTGGCGTTCCGTCTCGCCGATCGGCGGCACCACGCCGGTCTTGGCGACCTCGGCCAGCAGGGCGGAGGTCGGTTGCTTGTAGGTGCCCATCGACGGTCCCCGGTTCTCGCCGTACGGGCCGATGAAGAAGCCCTCCGGCAGCCCGAAGGACACGTCGGCGGTGGTCGCCCAGCGCATCGCCTCCGGCTCCGGCGGGGTGGGCAGCGGCACCGGCACCAGCACCCCGCCCGGTTGTACGCAGTCCCGCCAGTGGCCGGCCGAGATGAACTCCGGCACCGCGGACCGGTCGGTGGTCGGCAGCGGGGCCGGGAAGATCGGCAGCAGCGCGACCACGACCACGACCGGTACCACCGCACTGGCCAGCGACCCGGGGGCCTGCCGGGCCCGCTCGACGGCGACCACCAGCACGGTGGCCAGCAACGGCAGCACGGCCAGCGCGAACCGCATCGGCAACGCGCCGTCCACCACGGGCATTTCCAGCAGCGCCGAGTACGGCCCGGTGAGGCCGGTCTGGTCGCCCTCAAGCACGATCAGCGGCCCGAGCGACAGTGCGGCCATCAGCAAACCGGCCACCACGCAGGCGATCACCAGGGGACGCCGGATCAGCCAGGCCGCGCAGAGCACCGCCACGATCAGCAGCGACGGGCCGAGAAAGGTGTTGTACTCGGCCGGTCCGGTGCTCAGCCGGGCCGAGGCGTTGCTGCCGGCCACCGAGAGCGGGGAGATCGCGGGCCAGCTCGCCAGGTCGGCGGAGAAGTAGTGCGGGCTGAACATCCCCTCGCTGACGCTCTGCGGACCGGCGAACTGGAACCACAGTGGATAGGTCAGCAGCAGACCGGCCAGGCCGGTCGCGACCGTCATGCCGGCCAGGAAGCCGGGCAGCACCCGGCGGACCAGCGACGGCCGGGCGAGCGCGTACGTCACGGTCACCGCGGCCAGGGTGAGCGCGGTGAGGAGCAGCACCTCCTCGCCGATGAACACCTGGACGACGACCGTGGCGGCCAGCCCGACGGCCGAGGTGAACACCCGGCGCCAGTCGGTCCGCGCCCCGCCCGCCGGCCGGGCCGCCGGATCCGCGGCGCGGACCATCCGGACGATCATCCACACCATCACCGGGATCAGGAACTGCGCGGTCATGTGCAGGTGGCTGTTGGACTGGGAGACGATGCCCGGGCCGAAGCCGCACAGCCCGGCGCCGAGCCCGGCGGCCAGCGGGCCGGCGCCCAGGGCTCGCCGGTAGAGCAGGTACCAGGCGATCGCCGTACCGGCCAGGTCGCCGGCGACCAGCAACGCGAAGCTGGTGGCCGCACCGAACGCCCAGGTCACCGGGGCGAACAGCACACCCAGCGCGATGACCGTGGTGTTGGCCATCAGGTTCACCCCGTCCGGTGCGTTCAGCCGGTGACTGAGCAGGCTGAAGTCGCCGTACAGCACCCGCGCGTCGGAGGCCAGGAACCACTCGTAGAGGGTCTGGTCCTGCGGGTTGAGGGCGAGCACCCGGCCGGCCGGGTCGGGCCAGAGCCCGTGCGTGAGCCAGCCCGCCAGCAGCACGAAGAACAGGCAGACGACCAGGTCGACCCGGCGGGCCCGGGCGGCGGCCAGCCACCGGGCACGCCAGGACGTCGGTGGTGGGGTCGCGCCACCCCGCCGCGAAAAGGGCGTCGACTCCCATCTCGCCCATCGGGAGCCGGTGGTGACGGACGATTCGCCCGGTGTGGCCGTCGTGCCGGGATCGGCGTCCTGCGTCGCGCGGACTCTGCTGGTCACGGCCTTGACCCTAGTGCGTACGCCCGGCGGGGTGCGTCCCGTGGGTACCGACCCGCTACGGTGACAGGAACCGGGGCCGTCGAGGCGCCCCGGACCACCCCGCCCGGGTGGTGGAATGGCAGACACGGCCGCCTTAAAAGCGGCTGCCGCAAGGCGTGCGGGTTCGATCCCCGCCCCGGGCACCCGGATTTACCCGTCGAGGCCGATTACCCTTGAGTCACACGGTTACCGTGTGACGACCCCCTAAGGGAGGCCTGATAACAGTGAAGACATCCAACCCGGTGCTGGCCCGGCTCGGCCAGGCGGCCGAGCGTGAGCGCCACGCCGGGTACGCGCCCGGCCCGTACGGCCAGCCCGGTTACCCGCAGCAGCCCGGCTACGGACCGGCCGGATACCAACAACCCGGGCACGCCGAGCCCTTCTCGCCGGCACCGGCCTACCCGGCCGCACCGGCGACCGGCCAGACCATGTCGATCGACGACGTGGTGGTCAAGACCGTCGCCCTGCTGGGCATCCTCGGCGTCGCCGCGGCGGCGGCCTGGGTGCTGGTGCCGGGTTCGCTGGCGTTCCCCCTGGCGATCGGCTCGATGCTGGTCGGCCTGGTGCTCGGCCTGGTGATCTCGTTCTCCCGGATGGCCAATCCGGCGCTGGTGGTCGCCTACTCGGTGGTCGAGGGCGTCTTCGTCGGACTGATCAGCCGGGCGTTCGAGAACTTCTACAGCGGCATCGTCCTGCAGGCCGTGGTCGCCACGTTCGGCGTCTTCTTCGTGATGGCCATGCTCTACAAGGCCCGGGTCATCCGGGCCACGCCGAAGTTCGTCCGGGGCATGATCGCCGTGATGGCCGGCCTGTTCGCCGTCATGCTGATCAACCTCGTGCTCGGGCTGTTCGGCTTCGACACCGGGCTGCGCAGCGGCGGGCCGCTGGCGATCGGCTTCAGCCTGGTCTGCATCGTGGTGGCGGCGCTGAGCTTCGTGCTGAGCTTCCACGAGATCGAGGAGGGCATCCGGATGGGGCTGCCCCAGCGCTACTCGTGGACCGCCGCGTTCGGCATCCTGGTCAGCCTGATCTGGCTCTACCTGGAGGTGCTGCGCCTGATCAGCTACTTCCAGGGCGACGACTGACGATTGCCGCCCGTCCCCGGACGCCCGCCCTCCGCTCCCGGAGGGCGGGCGTCCGCCGTCCGGGACCGTCCGCCGCCGCCGGCCGTGCTCCTGCGGTCGGGCTCCGCGGGTCGTGCCGCTGCCGGTCGTAGACTGCCGCGATGGGCGGGGATGAGCTGAGCCGGGTGGTCGGACTGCTGGTGAACCAGGTGGCGCACTGGGAGCCGCCGCGCTGGGCGGCGGCCCGGGCCGGCGCCGGTGCGGTCACGCCGCCCGCTGTGCCCGGTGGGACCGGTCCGCACGGCCCGGGCGGCGGGGTGTCCCGGGCCGAACTGATGCACCGGTTGGTGCAGCGGATCGCGGACCTGGCGGCCGACGCGGAGGGCGAGCCACGCCGGGCGGTGCCCCGGCTGGACAACGACCTCGCGCTGCCCGACCAGCTCCGGGTGGTCGCCACCGACCTGATCGCCGCCGGTGCCCCGGCCGAGATGCTGGCCGACGCCACCGCCCAGGTGACCGCCACCCGCGCGTCGCTCTGACGTCCGCGGGCCCCGTCCTGCGCTGACCGGCGCCGGCGGCGGTCAGCTCAGGCGTTCGACGATCATGGCCATGCCCTGGCCGCCGCCGACGCACATGGTCTCCAGTCCGACGGTCTTGTCGTGCCAGTTCAGGGCGTTGAGCAGGGTGCCGGTGATCCGGGCACCGGTCATGCCGAACGGGTGCCCGACGGCGATCGCGCCGCCCATCACGTTCAGCTTCTCCAGCGGGATGCCCAGTTCCCGGTACGAGGGGATGACCTGGGCGGCGAACGCCTCGTTGATCTCCACCAGGTCGACGTCGGCGATGGTCATGCCGGCCCGGGCCAGGGCCTGCTTCGACGCCTCGACCGGGCCGAGCCCCATGATCTCCGGGGAGAGCGCGGTGACGCCGGTGGAGACGATCCGGGCCAGCGGCGTGATGCCCAGGTCGCGGGCCCGTTGCTCGCTCATCACGACCACCGCGGCGGCGCCGTCGTTCAGCGGGCAGCAGTTGCCGGCGGTGATCCGGCCGTCCGGGCGGAACACCGGCTTCAACCCGGCCACCCCCTCCAGGGTGACCCCGGGACGCGGACCGTCGTCGGTGTCCACGACCCGACCGTCCGGGGTGGTGACCGGGGTGATCTCGCGGGCCCAGAAGCCGTCGGCGATGGCCTTCTCGGCGAGGTTCTGGCTCCGTACGCCGAACTCGTCCATGTCGGCGCGGCTGACGTCGTACACCTGGGCCAGGTTTTCGGCGGTCTGGCCCATGGCCAGGTAGATGTCGGGCAGCCCGCCGTCCCGCCGAGGGTCGGTCCAGGTCGGCGCGCCGCCCCGGGCGCGTTCGGCGGACCGGGTCCGCGCCTCGGCGAACCGCGGGTTCTCCCAGCCGCCGCCCACCAGCGCCTGGGCCTCCGGCGGGAGGCCGTCGGAGCTGCCCCGGGCGTACCGGGAGACGCACTCGACGCCGGCGGAGACGAAGACGTCGCCCTCGCCGGCCCGGATGGCGTGCATCGCCATCCGGGTCGTCTGCAGCGACGAGGCGCAGTACCGGGTCAGCGTGGCGCCGGGCAGGCCGTCCTGGCCGAGCAGGGTGGCGACCACCCGGGCCATGTTGAAGCCCTGTTCACCGCCGGGCAGCCCGCAGCCGAGGTAGAGGTCGTCGATCTCGGCCGGGTCCAGCTGGGGAACCTTGTCCAGGGCGGCCTGGACGATGGTGGCCGCGAGGTCGTCCGGGCGGAGGTCCCGGAGGGAACCCTTGCCGGCTCGGCCGATGGGGGACCGGGCGGTGGCGACGATGACGGCGGTGCGGGACGGCTCAGTCGGCATGAACCAACGTTAACCCGCGAGTAACTTCGGGTGGAAGGCCGGCCGGGCCCGGCCGGTCAGCGCTGGCTGGCCACCGTGGCGGCGTTGACCACCGCCGGGAGCAGGGCGTGCGCCCAGACGCGGTAGCCGTCCGCGGAGGGGTGGTACCCGTCGTAACAGAGCGTGCCGGCGTCGGCCCGGAACACCGGGCCTGCCTCGGCCCCCAGGTCCACCACGGCGCCGCCGGCCGACAGCACGGCGGCCGTCTGCGCCCGGGCGGTACGCCGGCCGTACCAGCCGGCGAGCTGGCGCAGCGGCGGCGCGATCGCCCGGACGGCGCCCAGGTCGGGGCAGGTGCCCACGACCACCTCGACCCGGGCCTCGCGCAACCGGCGGACCGCCATGCCGAGGTGCTCGGCGGCCTCGGCCGGGCGGCGCAGGCCGGTGGCGTCGTTCGCGCCGACCAGGATCACCGCCACGTCCGGGCGCTCGCCCAGCAGCGCCCGGGCCACCTGAGTCGCCAGATCGGTCGATCGGGAACCGGCCACCCCGACGCTGGAGAGCCGGACCTGGCGCTCGGTGCCGCCCGGTCGGCCGCCCTCGGCCAGCAGCCGGGCGAGCTGCCCGCCGATGGTGTCGTCGACCCGGTCGACCCCCACCCCCAGCGCCGCCGAGTCGCCGAGCAGCACCAGGCGCAGCGGTGGGGCGCCGGGCCGACCGACCGTGGACCGCAGGGCCAGGCCGAACTCGGGCTGGGCGTACCGGCGGCTGCGGGCCAGGAGCGCCTCGCCGGCCAGCACCGCCGCGCCGCCGACCGTGCCGGCGAGCAGGGCCAGCACGGTCGCCCGGCCGGCCTTGCCGGCCAGGCCGGCACCGCCGCCCGGGCCGGTGTCGCCGGGCCTTCGACTGCTCTCGGTCATGCCGGTTCCTCCACCGTCGACGTGCTCGGGCGGCCGGGGGCCGCCGGATCCGGTTCGTCACCGCGCGGCTGGCCGAACCAGGGCCGGCGGTGCCGCAACTGCGCCCACCGGCCGGCCGGGCCCCGGTCCCGGCCGGCGACCTGGGCCGCCCGGACCTCCGTGCCGGCCCGCCGGGCCGCCGCCTGCGCGGCCTCCGCCAGCGGTACGCCGTGCCCCTCGGCCAGGCTGACCCGCCGTTCGCCGGCCGAGGCCAACGCGGAGAGCGTGGTGGGCAGTAGGGCCGCCGCGGCGATGGCATACCCCTCCGCGGACGGGTGGAACCGGTCCCAGGCGAACATCCGGGTCGGCTCGGCGGCGAACCGTGGCCCGATGAGATCACCGAGCGACACCGTCCAGCCGCCCGCCTCGACCACGGCCATCGTCTGCGCGGCCGCGAGCTGCCGGCTCCACCGCCGGGCCAACCAGCGCAACGGGGGCTTGATCGGCTGGATCGCGCCGAGGTCCGGACAGGTCCCCACCACCACCTCGGCGCCGGCCGCGCGCAGCGTACGGACCGCGTCGACCAGGTAGCGCACGGCCACCGCCAGCGGCGTGCGGTTGGTGACGTCGTTGCCGCCGATCAGGATCACCGCGAGGTCCGGCTCGTGCTCGAGCGCGGCCTCGACCTGGGGACGCAGACCCGCCGACAGGCAGCCCACCACGGCCAGCCGGTGCAGGCGTACCGGTCGGCGCAGCCGTCGGGAGATGCCGGTGGCCAGCAGCGCTCCCGGGGTCTCCCGCGGCCGGTGCACGCCGTAGCCGGCGGCCGACGAGTCGCCCAGCACGACCAGACACAGCGGCGGGCCGGGAAACTTGGCCCCGTAGAGTCCGTCGCCGCGCGGCGGCGGGGCCTCGGCCAGCGGGATGACCCGGCGGGCCTGCCGGGCCTGCCCGATCAGCACTCCCGTCGCGGTCAGTGCGGTCACCGCCGTGACGCCCGCGCCCAGGGCCGTGATCTTGGCGACCCGTCGCGCGGCGCCCCACGTGCCGGAGGTCCGCACCGTTGACGCGGCCTGACCCATCTCTGCGCCCCCCGCCCATCGATATTCGTCCTGCAACATTCGAGGCTATCTCGGCGGTGTGACGTCGCGCTGTCGGCAGCCCGCCATCCCCGATGACCGGGCGGTGTCTCGGCGGGGCCGGAACTGGGTACGTTCCCGGCACGGAGCCATCGACGCCGGCGGAAGTCGGCCCGCGCGGTGCGGACGACGGTCGGCCGGCAGTTGCGCGGGCGTGTGCATCATTGGCGGGACGAGGGAGGCAGGACATGGCCAGGACACTCAAACGGACCGCGGCCTTCACGGCGCTCGCCCGGGCGTTGACCTCCGGTGCCCGGGGCGGACCGTCGCTGAGCACCCGACTCGCGGCGCTGCCCCGGATGATCAGGGCGACCAGCCGCGGCGAGTACGACGGCGGGATGCGGCTCGCCCTGATGGCCGCGGCGACCGCCTACGTGGTGTCACCGATCGACTTCGTGCCCGAGATGTTCCTGGCCATCTTCGGCCTGGCCGACGACGCGCTCATGATCACCTGGCTGGCCGGCGCGGTGCTCGCCGAGACCGGTCGCTTCCTGGAGTGGGAGGCCGCCCGGCATCGGGTGGTCCCGGGCCACGCGGTGCGCTGAGGCACGTAGGCTGGCCCGGACAACCAAAAACGAAGGCCCGGGCCGCCTGCCGCGGACGCCGAGAAGGGGCACAACGAGGTGCGCTACTACGACAACGTCGTCGAGATGATCGGTAACACCCCGCTCGTACGGCTACGCAACGTGACCGCCGGCATCGAGGCCACGGTGCTCGCGAAGGTGGAGTACGTCAACCCGGGCGGCTCGGTGAAGGACCGGATCGCGCTGCGGATGGTCGAGGACGCCGAGCGGGCCGGTCTGCTGCAGCCCGGCGGCACCATCGTCGAGCCGACCAGCGGCAACACCGGCATCGGGTTGGCCCTGGTGGCCCAGCTCAAGGGCTACAAGTGCGTGTTCGTCTGCCCGGACAAGGTCAGCCAGGACAAGCAGGACGTGCTCAAGGCGTACGGCGCCGAGGTGGTGGTCTGCCCGACCAGCGTCGCGCCGGAGGACCCGCGCTCCTACTACAACGTCTCCGACCGGCTGGCCCGGGAGATCCCCGGCGCCTGGAAGCCCAATCAGTACGCCAACCCGGCCAACCCCCGGTCGCACTACGAGACGACCGGCCCCGAGGTGTGGGAGCAGACCGAGGGCAGGCTCACCCACTTCGTGACGGGCGTCGGCACCGGCGGCACCGTCTCCGGCATCGGCCGCTACCTCAAGGAGGCGTCGGGCGGTGCGGTGCGGATCGTCGGGGCGGACCCGGAGGGCTCGGTCTACTCCGGCGGCACCGGCCGGCCGTACCTGGTCGAGGGGGTCGGCGAGGACTTCTGGCCGGAGACGTACGACAAGGACATCTGCGACGAGATCGTCGAGGTGTCGGACAAGGCCTCGTTCGAGATGACCCGGCGGCTGGCCCGCGAGGAGGGCCTGCTGGTCGGCGGCTCGTGCGGGATGGCCGTGGTGGCCGCCCTGGAGGTGGCCCGCCGGGCCGGGCCGGACGACGTGGTCGTGGTGCTGCTGCCGGACGGCGGTCGGGGTTACCTCTCCAAGATCTTCAACGACGAGTGGATGTCCCGTTACGGCTTCATGGAGCACGGCGGTGCCGAGGCCACGGTGGCCGAGGCGCTCGCCGAGAAGCCGGGTGGCCTGCCCGAGCTGGTGCACGTGCACCCGACCGAGACGGTCCGGGACGCGATCGACTACATGCGCGAGTACGGCGTCTCCCAGCTGCCGGTACTCAAAGCCGAACCGCCGGTGGTGACCGGCGAGGTGGCCGGCTCGATCGCCGAGCGGGACCTGCTCGACGCGCTGTTCACCGGCCAGGCCCACCTGCACGACACCATCGAGCGGCACATGACCGAGCCGCTGCCCATGATCGGCGGCGGCCAGCCGGTCAGCGAGGCGGTCAACCTGCTGGAGAAGTCCGACGCCGCCCTGGTCCTGGTCGACGGCAAGCCCAAGGGCGTCATCACCCGCCAAGACCTCCTGGCCCACCTCGGCGCCCGCTAACCCCCACCCCCACCCCCCACAGCGTCGATCATGAAGTTGTTGTCGTCCGGCCCGGCGTGTCGCGACAACAACTTCATGATCGACCCCGTAGGCCCGGGGGTGGGTGGGGGTTAGGGGAGGGGGCGGGTGTAGCGGATCTGGGGGGTCAGGGCGGGGCCGATGTGGTCGGTGCGGGTGGTGGCGGTGGGGGACCAGCCGCCCCGCTCGTAGAACCGGCGGGCGTGCGCGTTGTCGGTGAGCACCCACAGGGCGGCCCGGTGGAAGCCCTGGTCGTGCAGGGTGGCCAGCGCGTCGATCATGAGCGCGCGGCCCACGCCCCGGCCCTGCTGATCCGGGTCGAGATGGATCGCGTACAGCATCCCGGTCCCGGGCTCGCCGTCGGAGTCCGGGCCGACGTAGCTGAACCCGACCAGCTCGTCGTCGTGTTCGGCCACCGTCATCAGGTGGGTGTCCCGCTCGTACGGCCAGCGCTCGCTCCACCAGCGGCCGAGCATGGCACCCGACTGGGCGGTCAGCGCGTCGTCCGGCACCAACCCCTGGTAGGCGGCGGTTCGGGACCGGTGGTGCAACTCTCCGACGTCCATCAGGTCGTCGGCGGTGGCGGGCCGCAACGTGAGGAGCATCCGCCGAGCCTAGTGACCGGGATCCACCCGGCCGGGCGGGAGGGTCGACCGGAGACCGGCCCGGCCCGGACCCGGCCGCCGGGCCGCTGGTCAGCCGGACCCGATCGCCGGGCCGCTGGTCAGCCGGGCTGGCGGCGCGGGACCGGCACCCGGGTCAACTCCTCGGCGATCACCAGGTCACCGGTGAAGTGTTCGGCCGCCTCGGCCGCGTACCGCTGCGCCGACGACGGCCCGATGGACGAGCTGTCGTACCGCTGGGAGAAATGGGTCAGCACCAGCGTGCGTACCCCGGACTCGGTGGCCACCCGGGCGGCCTGGGCCGCGGTCAGGTGGCCGACCTGGGCGGCCAGCGCGGCGTCCTCGGCCAGGAAGGTCGACTCGATGACCAGCAGGTCGGCGCGGTCGGCGAGCGCGTAGACCGCGTCGCACAGGCCGGTGTCCATCACGAACGCGAACCGCTGCCCGGGGCGCGGCTCGCTGACCTGGTCGAGGGTCACCCGGCGCCCGTCGAGGTCCAGGTGGCCGGCCCGGATCAGCTCACCGACGGCCGGCCCGCCGATCCCGTACGCCCGCAGCCGCTCCGGCAGCATCCGCCGGTCGTCCGGCTCGACCAGCCGGTAGCCGTACGTCTCGATCGGGTGCCGCAGCCGGCGGGCGGTGAGCGTCCCGGCGTCGGTGGCGAAGGTCTGACCGTCGGCGGTGACCGGTCGCTCGCGGATCTCCGCGGTCTCGTGGAACGAGCTGGCGTGCCGGAGCCGGGCGAAGTAGTCGGCGCCGCCGGCCGGGAAGTGGGCGTCCACCGGGCGGTCGACGCGGTCCAGGGAGAGCCGCTGGATCACCCCGGGCAGGCCGAGGCAGTGGTCGCCGTGGAAGTGGGTGACGCAGATCCGGGTCAGATCACCGGCCGCGACGCCGGCCAGCAGGAGTTGCCGCTGGGTGCCCTCGCCCGGGTCGAACAGCAGCGCCTCGCGGTCCCAGCGCAACAGGTAGCCGTTGTGCTGCCGGCGCCGGGTGGGAACCTGGCTCGCCGTGCCGAGCACCACCAGTTCGCGAACGGACACGCCGGCCCTCCGGGATCTGATCATGAAGCGACCCCCGGGGTTTCCGCGCGTACGCGGACCGGCTGGACTGGGCCGGCGCCCCGGGGGTCGGGTGGCTGTCGTGGTTTCGCCGCACCGCTGCCACACGGTCTCGACGAACGGAACTGTCAAGGACAGCGGCTAGCGGACAGCCACCTCACGAGTCCGATTGCTACACAAAGTCTGGACCACCTCCCTTCCCGTGTACGGCCAACATAGCCACTTCCCGCCCGCACCGGCAACGCTTTTTAGATCACTCGCCGTCGGTCGACAGGGGCTTGGTCAGGTGGGCGGTCCAGAGATCAACAGCCTGCTGGAGATCCAAGGCGGCCACCTGCGCCCGTGACATGCCGACGGTGTGTATGAGTCGATCTGCCAACCAGTCGGGGACGACTTCCCGCTTCGGCGACGGATCGACCTCGAAGTCGCCGGCTACCCGGCCCAGCCGCTCGATGAGCTCGACGAGCGGGATGAAGCCAGGTTGGGTCGCGGCAGCGGCGCGAACGCGCATGCTCGCCTCGCGATAGACCTCCGCGTCCGCGCGTGCCCCGATCGCCCATACCTCGCAGATCTCGACGACCTTGTCGGCGGTGACCCGGTACACCACCCGCCAGGTGTTGCGGCCGACCACCAGCTTGCGGTATCCGGTCAAGTCACCACCGAGTGGATGTCCCGCTTCCGCGTCCTCGGTCAGTAACTTGATCTTCTTGAGCACCTTCGGTGCGGCTGCCGGGCCGATGCGGCGCAAATCGTCGATGGCCGCGTCGGTGAAGACGATCTCCGCCATCAGTCGTCGTCGTCCGGCAGGGCGTCCAGGGTGTCCCGGGTGTGGCCGAACGCGCTCAGCACGTCGTCCAGAGACGTGCGGTTACCCCCATCGGTTGCTGACCGGGCCAGCACCAGGGCGAGATCGCGCAGGTCGGCGAGGGTCTGTTCCATCTCGGTGAGACGTTGGATGTTCACTACCGCCGCGACCGGCCGCTGCCTGCGAGTGACGATGATGTCGGAGCCGTGTTCCGCGTCGGCCACCAGGCCCGCCACACCTCGCTGGGCGGCTTCGGTGACCGTCACCTCGCGGGGATCGTGCAGAATCGCCATGGCCCAACTGTATAGGAAAATGGACAGATTGGTGCCGCCCTGCCGCGGATCGCTGACCGCGCCGTTCGGTCGACCTCCGCTTCTCTTGGCGACGCCGACCGGGCAGGTCATGCCGTTCGGGCCGTGGTTGCAATAGCCACTCGGATTTTTGGATCCTGGCGAACGGTGAGGTATTTCTGGGCGCCGTACCGGCCGGACAGCCGCCCGCGAGTCAAAGCGTGCCGCTTCGATTCACGGAAGGTCGAGCCAGGCCAGAGCCCGCAGCAAACCCACAGCATGTTCAAGGTCGTGCCACGGCGACACGACGCGGCCGTCGGCTCTCAGGCTGCGCACCGTCTGGTCGACCGACTCGACATCGTCGGAGAGTTGCCCGACCCCGAGCCCGACTGGCGTGCCGGCGGCATCCGAACCGAAGTCGAAGGCGTCCTGCAGCTCCACGAGCCAGTAATTGTCGCGATCGACCGCCACCAGCGGTCCGTGCTCTGCCTCTATCTGACCGAGCAGGCCGCTGACCGCCTCTCGCAGCTGGCGTACGTCAACGCTCAACCCTCCAACACCGGAAGCCACGTCGGCGAGTATGCCAGCGGTCGTCAGCGAAGATCGTCCGATCGGAGCCCGGCGTATGGCACCGAGTCCGTCGGACGATCTTGCCGTCGTCAGCGGTCAGCGGTCGGTGGCGACCTTGGCGACGCCCACCGGGCAGGTCATGCCGTTCGGGCCGTGGGTGCAGTAGCCATCCGGATTTTTGAACCCTGGCGAACAGTGATGTACTGATTCGCGCCCTTGATCAGCGCGACCGGTAGGCGTCGACGCGGTGTTCGATTGCCGTCACGGTCACGACGCGGTCGTCTTCGTCGATCTGGTAGAGGACGCGGTATGTGCCCCGTCTGGCCGACCAGGTCCCCTCGAACGGCGGCAGAAGCAGTCGTTTGCCGACGCGATGCGGGTTGTCGAGGAGAGCGGTGGTGACGAACTCGTAGACGGCTGCGGCGATCTTTTCTGGCAGCCGTCCGGCCAAGGCGCGTGCGGCCGGGCCGGCGACCTGAAGTCGGTAGCGGTCGGGGGCTGGGCCAGTCACCGTGCCTGCTTCGACCGCTTTGCCATCAACGCCGCGAGTTCGTCGGCGTCGAGGATGTCACCGGCCTCGACGGCTTTCTTGGACTCGGCAAGTTGCCGCATGACCTCGGTGCTGGACAGGACCTCCAGCGTCTCTTCCAACGCCGCGAGATCGTCGGCAGAGATGAGCACCGCGGCGGCGTGGCCGTGTTTGGTGATTTCTATCCGCTCGTGGGTCGAGGTCACCTCGTCGATGAGTTCCGAGAGGCGGTTGCGAGCGTCGGTGAACGGCACCACAGTCATGCTCGAAGTATAGGCAGTTGCTGGCGCGAAGTCCGTACAGATTTTGCGGCTTGGCGGATCAGGCTACCGGGCCATCGGCCCGGTAGCCTGCCGGTGCTATGCGGTCTTGGCCACGCCAACCGGACAAGTCATGCCATTGGGGCCATGGTTACAATAACCGCCCGGATTTTTTGTCGGCGCCAGATACTGCTGGTGGTAGTTCTCGGCGTAGTAGTAGTCACCGAGCCGGTCGATCTCCGTGGTGATCTCGCCGTGCCCGGCCGCCGCCACCACCGGCGCGAACGCCTCCCGGGACGCCTCCGCCTCGGTGGCCTGCTGGTCGGTCGTGGTGTAGATGGCCGACCGGTACTGGGTGCCCACGTCGTTGCCCTGGCGCATGCCCTGGGTCGGGTCGTGGTTCTCCCAGAAGACCTTCAACAGATCCGCGTAGCTGATCTTCGTCGGGTCGTAGACCACCTGGACCACCTCGGCGTGCCCGGTGTAGCCCGAGCAGACCTCCTCGTACGTCGGGTTCGGGGTCTGCCCACCGGCGTAGCCCACCGACGTGGAGATCACCCCCGGCTGCACCCAGAACAGCCGCTCGGCGCCCCAGAAACAGCCCATTCCGAACACGGCGACCTCGGCTCCCGCCGGCCACGGACCCTTCAGCGGGGTGCCGAGCACCTCGTGCCGGTCGGCCACCGGCATCGCGATCGGTCGGCCGGGCAGGATCTGGTCGGGGGAGGGCAGCTGGGCCTTCATACGGCGCAGGAACACGGTGGGACTCCTCTCGTACCTCTCCCAGCCTGCAACGCCGGGCGCCCCCGGTTCCTTACCCGGCGCCGGCCGGCTCAGGCCTGCGGACGGTGCCGTCGTCCGCAGGCGGACCGGATCGCCGCAGTTGCCGGGACCCATGGCCTGCGCCGTTGGCGGTAGGGTCCGGACCGTGAACGCGAAGATTCATCCGGCCTTCATCATGTTCTTCATCCTGTCCCTGCTGACCATGATCGCCGCCGCGATCATGGCGGCGATGGCCACCGACGCCTGCGACTCGCTCTCCGCCAGCACCGCCCCGTGGGTCAGCGTCCAGTGCCAGGTGGAGGGGCAGAGCCAGACGACGACGGCGCTGGTCGTGGCCATCGGTGGGCTGACCGCCATGCTCGGCGGGGTCGGCTTCCAGATCAACCGGCACCTCGCGACGGCACCGGCGGCGGTTCCGCAGATGCCGCCCCCGCCGGCCGGCTACGGCGCACCGGGCGGGTACCCGCCGCCGGGCTTCGCGCCGCACGGCAACCCGGCCCAACCGCCGCGCCCGTAGCGCTCCCACCTGGTCAGGACAGCGCGGCGGCGATCTTGTCGGCGTAGGTCTGTGCCTCGGCGTCCGAGTCGTACCGGTGCCGGGGCCAGAAAAAGCCGCGCAGCCCGTCGCCCTTGGTCCGCGGCACGACGTGGGTGTGCAGGTGCGGCACCGACTGGGACACCCGGTTGTTCATCGCCACGAAGGTGCCACCGGCGCCCAGGCCGGACTCGACGGCCACGGCGAGCCGGCGGACCGCGGCGAAGTAGCCGGGCACCGCCGACGGCGGCAGGTCACCCAGCGTCTCCACGTGCTCGCGCGGCACCACCAGCAGGTGCCCCTTGAACACCGGCCGGACATCGAGAAAGGCCACCACCTCGGGCTCCTCGACCGCTGAACCTTTCTCAACCTCCCCTTGCGGGCCGTCGCCGGCCGAGGTCGAAGGCGGCGCATGCGCGCCGCGCGGTTCAGGTTGAAAAAGATTCACCCGGAACGCCGGTGTGGCGCCAGCCACAATCGCACAGAAGACGCAGTCGGCCATCCCGGCAGACTAGCCTCACACGAATGACGTACGGCTTCGAGACACTCGCCATCCACGCCGGCCAGGAGCCGGAACCCCGTACCGGGGCCGTGGTGACTCCCATATTCCAGACCAGCACCTACGCCCAGGACGCGGTCGGCGCGCCACGGCTGGGCTACGAGTACAGCCGGTCGGGCAACCCGACCCGGGACGCCCTGCAGGAGGCGCTCGCCGCGCTGGAGGGCGGCCGGACCGGGCTGGCCTTCGCCAGCGGCCTGGCCGCCGAGGACACCCTGCTGCGGACCGTCTGCCAGCCGGGTGACCACGTGGTGATCCCGGACGACGCGTACGGCGGCACGTACCGGTTGTTCGCCAAGGTGGCGCAGCGCTGGGGGCTGGACTTCACCCCGGCCAAGGTGTCCGACACCGACGCGGTTCGGGCCGCGGTGGAACCCGGTCGTACGAAGATCGTCTGGATCGAGACGCCGACCAACCCGCTGCTCGGCATCGCCGACATCGCGGCCCTGGCCCAGGTGGCGCACGACGCGGGCGCGCTGCTGGTGGTGGACAACACCTTCGCCTCGCCGTACCTGCAGCAGCCGATCGTGCACGGCGCCGACGTGGTGGTGCACTCCACCACCAAGTACGTCGGCGGTCACTCGGACGTGGTCGGCGGCGCGCTGATCGCCGCGGACGCCGGTCTCGGCGCGGAACTGGCCTTCCACCAGAACGCGATGGGCGCGGTGAACGGCCCGTTCGACGCCTGGCTCACCCTGCGTGGCATCAAGACCCTCGGCGTACGGATGGACCGGCACTGCGACAACGCCGAGCGGATCGCCCGCTACCTCGACGGGCACAAGGCGGTCGCCCAGGTGATCTACCCCGGCCTGCCCGAGCACCCGGGACACGAGGTCGCGGCCAAGCAGATGCGCCGGTTCGGCGGCATGATCTCGTTCCGGGCGGCCGGCGGCGAGCAGCAGGCCGTGGACATCTGCAACCGGGCGAAGCTGTTCGTCCTCGCCGAGTCGCTGGGTGGGGTGGAGTCCCTGATCGAGCACCCCGGTCGGATGACGCACGCCAGCGCTGCCGGCTCGCCGCTTGAAGTTCCCGCCGATCTCGTGCGACTGTCTGTCGGCATCGAGACGGCCGACGATCTCCTCGCCGACCTGGAGCAGGCGCTGGGCTGAGCCGGCGTACCGGGATCGGCCGGCGCACCGGCGCAGCCGACCCGACCCACGGGCCGGCCGGCGCCGGTGGCCGGGAGCGCGGCCCCGGGGCGGTCCGCGCCCCGGGGCGCCCGGGGTGGCGTGCGACCCGTCCGAGCTGGACGTCTGCTACGTGGGTGGGATGGGGAGGCATGGCGGTGCAGGACATCACGGCTACCTGGGTGGGCGCGACCGCGAAACAGATCGCGCGGGCGGTGCGCCGGGGCGACGCCTCCGCGACACAGGTGGTGGCGGACCATCTCGACCACATCGCCCGGGCCGACCGCGAGGTCTCCGCGTTCCGGGTGGTCCGCGGCGGCGAGGCGATCGTCGAGGCGGAGAAGGTCGACGAGCAGGACGACCTGGCCAACCTGCCGCTGGCCGGGGTGCCGGTGGCGGTCAAGGAGAACACCGCCGTCGCCGGCCTCCCCACCTGGAACGGCTCGGCCGCGGCCCGGAGCCCGGTCGCGGAGGAGGATCACGAGATCGTCCGGCGGCTGCGCGGCGCCGGCGCGGTCATCGTCGGGGTCACCCGGATGCCGGAGCTGGGCCTGTTCGCGTACACCGACGACGACACGGCGGTGACCCGCAACCCGTGGCAGCCGGACCGTACCCCGGGCGGGTCGTCCGGCGGGGCCGCCGCCGCGGTGGCGGCCGGCCTGGTGCCGATCGCGCACGGCAACGACGGGTTGGGCTCGATCCGCATCCCGGCCGCCTGC
Source organism: Micromonospora zhanjiangensis (assembly GCF_042650605.1). NCBI lineage: Bacteria > Bacillati > Actinomycetota > Actinomycetes > Micromonosporales > Micromonosporaceae > Micromonospora > Micromonospora zhanjiangensis. The sequence continues at coordinate 84,928 of NZ_JBHSBN010000018.1, forward strand.
TGCGGCCTGGTCGGGCTGAAACCCGGCCGCGGGGTGGTGCCCTGCCAGCTCGGCGCCGACGACTGGTTCGGCCTGACCGAGCAGGGCATGCTGGCCAGCACGGTGGCGGACGCGGCGCTCGGGTTCGCCGTCCTGGCCGGCCGGCGACCGGACAAACTGGTGCCGCCGCAGCGGCTGCGGGTGGCGGTGTCGCTGCGCTCACCGGTCACCGGCGTACGCCCGGACCAGCCGAACCGGGACGCGGTGGCCGCCGCCTCCCGGCTGCTGGCCGCGGCCGGGCACGACGCCATCTCCGCCGACCCGGTCTACCCCACCTCGCTCGGCCTGCGCGCCATCGCCACCTGGCTGGCCGCGGCGGCCAGGGAGGTCCGCACCGCCGGCCTGGACAAGCGGTCGTTGCAGGCCCGCACCCGCCGGCACGCGGCGGTGGGCGAGTGGGTCGAGCGGCGCGGCTACGTCCGCGAGTCCGACCGGGCCGCGTGGCGGGAACGCAGCATCGACTTCTTCACCGACAACGCGGTGGACCTGCTGCTCACCCCGGCGCTCGCGGCCAGCCCGCCGGCCGCGACCGGCTGGTCCACCCGCTCCTGGCCGGCCAACGTGTCGGCCAGCATCCGGTACGCCCCCTACGCCGCACCCTGGAACATCGCCGGCCTGCCGGCCCTGGTGGTGCCGGTCGGCCTGCGTCCCGACGGTCTCCCGGTCGCCGTGCAACTGGTCGGCCCGCCCGGCTCGGAGTTGCTGCTGCTCGCCGTCGCCGGCCAGTTCGAGATGGAATCCCCCTGGCCCCGCCACGCCCCCGGCTGGCCCCGCGTCCCCACCCCCGCCACCTGACCTCTCCGTCGCACGGTGAACCCCAACCAAGATCGAATACCGGTCGGCCCTTCTGAGTGGGGGGCGGGGTGAGGGTGGCACGATCGGGGGCATGACGGAGCTGGTGGGGCTTGAGGATGTGCGGGTCGCCCGGGAGTTGATCAGCGGGGTCACCCGGGTCACCCCGGTCGAGTCGTGCCGGCCGTTGACCGCCGCGCTCGGCGGGCCGGTCTGGCTCAAGTGCGAGAACCTGCAACGGGCCGGGTCGTACAAGGTCCGCGGCGCGTACGTGCGGATCGCCCGGCTCGATCCGGCGGAGCGGGCCCGCGGCGTGGTCGCCGCCAGCGCCGGCAACCACGCCCAGGGGGTGGCGCTCGCCGCCGGCCTGCTCGGCGCCGCCGCCACCGTCTTCATGCCGGTGGGCGCGCCGCTGCCCAAGGTGGCGGCCACCAAGGGGTACGGCGCGAGCGTCGAACTCGTCGGCAGCACCGTCGACGAGGCGCTGGTCGCGGCGCAGGACTTCGCCGACCGGACCGGCGCGGTGTTCATCCACCCGTTCGACCACGCCGACGTCATCGCCGGCCAGGGCACGGTGGCGCTGGAGATCCTGGAACAGTGCCCGGAGGTGCGGACCATCGTCACCGGGGTCGGCGGTGGCGGCCTGGTGTCCGGGATCGCGGTGGTGGCCAAGGCGCTGCGGCCGGACGTACGGGTGATCGGGGTGCAGGCGGCCGGGGCCGCCGCCTTCCCGCCCTCGCTGCGGGCCGGCGAGCCGGTCCGGCTGCCGGAGTTCGGCACCATCGCCGACGGCATCGCCGTGGGTCGGCCCGGCGAGATCACTTTCGCGCACGTGGCGAAGCTGGTCGACGACGTGGTGACGGTGACCGAGGAGGACATCTCCCGCGCCCTGCTGATGCTGTTGGAGCGCGGCAAGATGGTGGTCGAGCCGGCCGGCGCGGTCGGCGTGGCGGCGCTGCTGGCCGGGACCGTGGAGGTGGCCACCCCGGCGGTGGCGGTGCTGTCCGGCGGCAACATCGACCCGCTGTTGATGCTTCGGGTGATCGAGCACGGGCTGGCCGCGGCCGGCCGTTGGCTGCGGTTCACCGTGCGGTGCACCGACCGGCCGGGGCAGCTGGCCTCGCTGCTGCGGGAGATCGCCGAGCACCGCGGCAACGTGGTGGACGTCGAGCACCAGCGGCAGAACCCGCGCCTGCGGCTCGGCGAGGTCGAGGTGGCCCTCTCCGTCGAGACGCGTGGCGCCGAGCACTCCGACCGGCTGATCAGCGCCCTGCGGGCCAGCGGCTACACGGTCACCTTCGCCGACCAGCCGGCCTGACCGGGTCGGTCCGGCCGGCACGGTGGTCGTGCCGCCGGGCCGTCGTATCTCCGCCGGCGGGGCCGGCAGCCGCGGATGCGACGACGGCCGGGTCGGCGGTGTGGTCCGCCGAGTCCGGCCGTCGCCCGAGGTCGTCACCGGGACGAATGCCCCGCCTCACCCGCCGAACGGCTCGAAGCTGACCACGGTGACCTTGATGTCGGCGCCGCTCGGCGCGGTGTAGGTCACCGTCTGGCCGGACCGGGCGCCCAGGATGGCCTGGCCGATCGCCGACTCCGGGCTGTAGACGGTCAGGTCGGTGGTGGAGGAGATCTCCCGGGAGCCGAGCAGGAACGTCTCGGTGTCGCTCGGGTCGTCGTCGAAGTGGATCGTGACGACCGTGCCCGGAGCCACCTCGTCGGCGGTCGGCGCCTCGCCCACCTGGGCGGTACGCAGCAGTTCCTGCAGGTAGCGGATCCGGGCCTCCTGCTTGCCCTGTTCCTCGCGGGCGGCGTGGTATCCGCCGTTCTCCCGCAGGTCGCCCTCTTCGCGACGCTCGTTGATCTCGGCCGCGATGATCGGCCGACCCGCGATCAGCTCGTCGAGTTCGGCCTGCAGCCGGTCGTACGCGTCCTGGGACAGCCAGGTGGCGGGCCCTCCGCGGTCGGTGGTGGACACAGGCGTTCTCCTCGTGGATAGGCGGACAGGGACGAATTACCAAGTTACCAGGGCACTACACACCGGGCGCGAGATGATTTCCGGTGTATCCGGGCGCCGACGGATCGGTCAGCCGGCGGCCCGGCAGCGCAACACCTCGCCGAGCAGCGGACGTCCGGTGGTGGCCAGCCGGTGCTGGACGGTGACCTGTCGCTCACCGGCCGGAGCCGTCACCGGCACCTCCTCGCGGGCCACCTCCGCGCCGTCCCGGGACCGGGCCCGCAGCACGCAGACCGCCGAACCGCCGGGCGGCACGGTGACCCGGAAGTCCACCACCACCTGCCGGTCGGTGATCTGCGTGTAGGTGAGCACCTCGGCCTGGTAGTTCGGGTCGCCGTACATCCGGTAGAGCCGGACGGAGACCAGGCCCAGCACCGCCACCAGGGCGACCGCCAGCGCGGCGGCCACCCAGGGCCGGCGCCGGCGGGCGGCGCGGCGGCGACCGTAGCGACCCGGTGGGAACACCGGGGCGGTGATCGGTGTTGTGGCGTGCGTCTCGGTCACCGGGGGCGATCTCCTGCGGTTGTCGTCGGTGCCATCGGCAAGAATACGGAAAGTCCATCATCTCAGCCGGTAACCGTGGGTCACCCAGCCGGGTCCCCGGCCGGCGCCGGCACGGACGAGGAGCACCGGAGTTGGCAGATCAACTGCGTCTAATGGCCGTCCACGCCCATCCCGACGACGAGTCGAGCAAGGGCGCCGCGACGACCGCCAAGTACGTCGCCGAGGGGGTCGACGTCCTGGTCGTCACGTGTACGGGCGGCGAGCGGGGCAGCGTCCTCAACCCGAAGATGGACCGCCCCGAGGTCTGGGAGAACATGGCCGAGATCCGCCGGGCGGAGATGGACGCGGCCCGCGCGATCCTCGGGGTCGAGCAGGCGTGGCTCGGCTTCGTCGACTCGGGGCTGCCCGAGGGCGATCCGCTGCCGCCGCTGCCCGAGGGCTGCTTCGCCCTGCAGGACGTCGAGGTCGCGGCCGGCCCGCTGGTCCGACTGATCCGCCAGTTCCGGCCGCACGTGATCACCACGTACGACGAGGAGGGCGGGTACCCGCACCCGGACCACATCATGACCCACAAGGTGTCCGTGGCGGCCTTCGAGGCGGCCGGCGACCCGGACCGTTACCCGGAGCTCGGCGAGCCGTGGCAGCCGCTGAAGCTCTACTACGACATCGGGTTCTCCCGGGGCAAGGTCACCGCCCTGCACGAGGCGATGCTGGCCGCCGGCCTGGAGTCGCCGTACCAGGACTGGCTGAAGCGCTGGGAGGACCGTCCGGACAAGGGCCCGCGGATCACCACGCGGGTCGAGTGCGCCGAGTACTTCCCGGTCCGGGACGACGCGCTGCGGGCGCACGCCACCCAGATCGACCCGGACGGGTTCTGGTTCCACGTGCCGATGCGGGTGCAGCGCGAGGCCTGGCCGACCGAGGACTACCAGCTGGCCCGGTCGTTGGTGGACAGCCCGACCCCGGAGACGGACCTGTTCGCCGGGGTGCGGGACACCGTACACGCCAGTTGACCGACGCTAGGCGTACCGTGTGGGTGCGGGGGTCGTCCCGGCGGGACGACCCCGTCACGGCCCCCGGGACGGACGGCGAAGGGATCCGGCAATGCTGACCACCGCGCAGGTGCTCGCGACGAACAACTTCGGGGACACCCGGTCGGGGTCGCTGGCCGGGCCGATGGGTCTTTTCATGATCGTCGTGCTCGGGGTTGCCACCGTGCTGTTGATCCGTAACATGAACGCCCGACTGCGGCGGCTGCCCGACCGGTTCCCCGGGCAGCCTCCGGTCGGGCCGGGACAGGCGCCGGACGGGCAGCTCGACCGGTCCGCGGATGATGTCCTTGATCCGACAGACGGGTACGCCCCGAATGAATCTTCCGGGAGCGCTCCCAAGGGCTCTGACCTGCGGAATGACCCGAACGTGACGCCGTGAATCAAGTGCCCGGCCGATTCCGCCCCCTGTTGCCCTTCATCGCTTTGGCTTAGCCTTCCGCCGGGAGACCAAAAGTCTCCGCGCCGTGCGTGGAAGGGGGCGCCGATGTTCGCCGGACGCGACGCCCACCGGTCCGTGGTGGCCGGGATGACCGCGTGCCGTCGTACCGTGGACGGAGGGTATCCGTGACGACCGGCCGCGAGGCCGGTGCCCGGACGTCCACCCCCATCGACGGCGCACCGTCCCGTGCCCGGTTGCTGCTGTTGACCGGGCTGCTCGTCGCCGCCGCGCTGGCCTCGGCCGGCGCCGGTTTCGTCCTCTCGCCGGTCTCCGTGCCGGACAGCCCACGGTCGTTGCTGGCCCGGTTGGGCGTCGCCGTGGGCGTCATCATGCTGGCCCAACTGGCGCGGCTGCGGGTCCGGGTCGGCATCGGCATGATCAACGTCGCCTGGGGCGAGGCCGCGCTCATCATCTCCCTGTTCCTGGTGCCCGCCGGCTGGGTGCCCGGCGCCACGCTGGTCGGCGCCGCCCTGGCCTGGATCGTGCTGTCGGTCAGCGGCGACCACCGGCCCGCCCTCGATGTGGCCCACATCGCCGCCTCGCTGTCCGTGGCCGCCGCCCTGGCCACCGTCGTGACGACGGCCGTCCACCCCGCGTACGGGTCGGAACCGACCCCGGCGGTGGCCGGCGCCCTGGTCCTGGGCTCGCTGGTCTACCTGGTCGCCACCGTTTCGCTGGCGATGCTCTCCTTCGCGCTGCGAACCGGTAACCCGGTGACCCCGATGCTGGTCCCCACGTTGCGCGGCAAGCTGCTCATGGTCGTCGGCAACGTGGTGGTCGGCCTCGTCGTGATCATCATGGTCGACACGGAACCGCGCTGGTTGCTGCTCCTGCCGCCGGCCCTGTGGCTGTTGCAGCAGACCTACGGCCACCGGCTGCGCGCCGACGACGAGCGCCGCACCTGGCGGGCCCTGGCCGAGGCCACCAGCGCGCTCAACCAGCTCGACGAGCGCGGCGTGGCGACCGCCGGCGTCGACGGGGCGCTCGCGCTGTTCGGCGCGGAGCTGGTGGAGATCGACGTGGTCCGACCGGACGGTCAGCTCCGGCGCTACCGCGGCGACGCCGAGGGGGTGATCGTCCACCGGGACGACCCCGACGACGAGCCCGACGACGGGCCGGCCGCCCCGGCCGAGGGTTGGTCGGCCGGCTGTGAGCAGGAACTGGTCCGCACGCTGGTGGTCGGCCCGGTGCACGTCGGCGAGCTGCGGGTCCGGTTCCCCCGCCAGGTCGTCCCGGGGCAGCGGGACCAGGCGGCGCTGTCCGCCTTCGCGGACGCCCTGGGCGCCGCCCTGCACGACGCCGCCACCCACCGGGAGCTGCGGGTGGTGACCGCCCGGTCCAGCTACGAGGCGGTCCACGACCCGCTCACCAACCTGATCAACAGGTCGGCGATGCTCGGCAAGGGCGACGCCGCCCTGCACCAGCTCACCCACGACCACCCGGTGGCGCTGCTGCTGCTGGACATCAACCACTTCAAAGAGGTCAACGACACCCTCGGGCACGCCGCCGGGGACGAACTGCTGCAGGCCATGGCCGTCCGGCTGGGCGCCCTGGCCCAGCCCGGCGAGTTGCTCGGCCGGCTCGGCGGCGACGAGTTCGCCCTGATGATCACGACGTTGGTGCCGGACGAGGACGACACGACGGCGCTCGGCGACCGGCCGTCGCCGATGCCGTTCGCGCTGCGCCGGGCGCGCGACATCGTGGACCTGCTGACCACCCCGCTGGAGGTGGCCGGGGTCCGGATCTCGGTGGAGGCGTCCCTCGGGGTGGTGGTCGCCGGTGCCGGCACCGCCGACATGACCGAGCTGCTGCGCCGGGCCGACATCGCGATGTACCAGGCGAAGGAGGGCGGCAGCAGCATCGCCTGGTACGACAGTGCCCGGGACGCCGCCAGCACCGATCAGCTGGCCCTGCTCGCCGAGCTGCGCGAGGCGCTGGAGGTGACCGACCAACTGGTCCTCGCGCTGCAGCCCGCGGTCGACCTGACCACCGGTGCGCCGACCGGTGTCGAGGCGCTGATCCGGTGGAACCATCCCCGTCGGGGCTGGCTCAACCCGGCGGACTTCGTCCGCACCATCGAGGGCAGCGAACTGCTCGGCGCGTTCACCCGGTACGTCGTCGACCAGGCGCTCGCGGTGGCCGCGGACTGGGGCCGGCACGGCGTCGAGGTGCCCATCTCGATCAACCTGTCGGCCCGCAGCCTGCTGGACCCCCGACTGCCCGCCGAGGTCGCCGAGTCGCTGCGCCGGCACAAGGTGCCGCCGGACCTGCTCGTCCTGGAGATCACCGAGACCGTGGTGATGAGCGAGCTGGAGGTCATCGACGAGGTGCTGGCCGCGCTGCGGACGTTGGGCGTCCAGCTCGCCGTGGACGACTTCGGCACCGGCTTCTCGTCGCTGACCTTCCTGACCCGGATCTCGGTCGACGAACTCAAGGTCGACCGGTCGTTCGTCACCGCGATGGCCGAGTCCCCGGAGGCCGCGGCGATCGTCCGTACCACCGTGGACCTGGGCCGGGAACTCGGCCTGCGGGTGGTCGCCGAGGGCGTGGAGACGGCCGACCAGCGGGCCGCGCTGGCCCAGCTCGGCTGCACCGCCGCGCAGGGCTACCACTTCTTCAAGCCGATGCCGTCCGACAAGATTGTGACGGTGCTGCACTCGCTGCTGGACTCGGCCCAGGCCCGGATCTTCCCGCTGCGCGCCGACGGCGCGTCGTAGCCGTCGACGCGGCGGAGCGGCGTCGCTGGCTGTGTAGCAGGACTCAATTAGCCACTTGTCATGCCCACAAGCTGGCGATTGGTACGGCGACGATCCGTTCGGCCAGCCGGAAGACGTGAGGGCCGGTGTGGAGGACGATGCCGGTCGCGAAGGCCGAGCCCACGCGTTCGGCGAACCATTCCAGGTGCCGAGCGTCGGCGGCTGCGGGGGCGGCAGTGGCTTTGACCTCGACAGCGATCAGTTGACCGTCTCTGGCTTCGATGAGCAGGTCGACCTCGTGCCGGCCGTTCGCATCGCGATAGTGGAACAGATCAGCGCCGACAATGCTGGCGGCGCATTCGGCTCGTAGTTGGGCGGCGGCGAGGGTGTCCAGGACGCGCCCGAGGAGGTCGCCATCGCGCATAACGCGGCGCTGGTCGATGCGGAGCAGCGGGCCGAGCAGGCCCGGGTCGGTGAGGTACCGCTTGGGTAGCCGAACGGCGCGATCCATCCGGTTGCCGGCCCAGGCAGGCACGCGTTGCGTGATCATGAGCGTGTCGAGGAGGTCGTCGTAGCCGACCGCGCTGTGCCGGGTGATGCCGGCGGCGTCGTAGAGCAGTTTGTGGTTCGGCACGCCGGCGGTGTTGGCGGCGAGTGCTTGTAGATATCTACGCATCAGGACCGGGTCTCGGGAGATGCCGAGCGCTGCGGCCTCTCTGGTGACCAGATGATCGACGTAGCTGGTCAGCCACCGGTCGCGCGCTCGCTCGGTGGGGGCGCGGAGAGCTTCCGGCCAGCCGCTGGTGAGTGCCTCTGCCACGTACCGGTGCACGTCCCACTCGGCCGAGGGGTCGCTGAAGCTGTCGGAGCCGTCGGCGAGGATTCGGTCGATCAGTGATGGCGCGGACGGGTCACCGTGCCGTTCTCGACCGACGAGCGGGTGCATCGTCAGTCGGACGATCCGACCAGTGGCGGGCCAGCCCGCGGTGGTCAGGTCGGTCTGGGAGGAACCGGTCAGAACGAATCGGCCGGGGCGCGGATCGTCATCGACAGCCCGCTTGACCGCGCCGAGGACTTCGGGGACCATCTGCCACTCATCGACGAGGATCGGCTCGTCGAGAGCACGGAGTGCGGCGTCGGGATCGGCGCGAACGACCGCAGCCTGAGCAGGGACGTCCAGCCGCAGGATGGAACGGCACAATCGCCGCGTCGTGGTGGTCTTTCCGCAGGCGCGCGGGCCGACGACGAGCGCGGCGGGATGAGTCGCCAGGATCTCGGCGAGCTCCGTGTCGGCGATGCGAGAGACGTAGGCGTTCAGCGATGACTCCAGTAGGTGACGATCTGGCACGCCCTGCCCTGCCTATCTGGCACGCCAGCTAGTTCCTATATAGCACACGTTACAGTGGCAATCCAGCACGGGCCATCTGCGCCACCTTTCCGTGACGCCACACCACATCAGGCATCCGTGACGCCACGTCGGTCATTCTGAGTAACCGGCCAACGGCGGCCGGGTCGGGCCGTGAGAACGGTGGTGACCCGGCTGCCCTGCTCGACCCAGCGTCGACTCGTGGGACAAATCCAGTCGGCGACTTGCAGCGAAGTTTGGTACAGGCTGACCAGCGACCGATTGAACATCGGTTCGTGGTGGGCCATCCGGTTTCGTGCCTTGTGTAGCAAGCCGACCGCATCGAAGACGGCTACCCGCCGCTGACGAGGAAAAGCCTTGTGAAGACAGGGATGCCACAGCCCACGGTCGTACCGACGAGCGAGAAGGAACCGCCAAAACCCAAGGTTCAGTTCTGCGACGACGCGTCCAGGCGTTTCTGGCCGCCCGTTACGTACGGCACGCGCCCTCGCCTTAGCGATGTCATCGAGAGCCTCGGCGAACAGGAAACCGTGCGGTAGCGCCGAAGATCGGGGATTCAGGTACCAGCGTGGCTCGCCGAAGGTACGGGCAGACCAGGCTTCGAGCTCGCAGTGTAGGGCGTTTCGCAACAGCACTTCGACGTGGCCCAAGGTCGCCGAGAGCGCTGCGGTGACCTCGACGTTCCACCGATACAGCGCGAGTGCTGCCCGCAGATCGCCGCCGCATGCCACCTTGTAGGGACCAAGGCGTTCAGGTGAGAGGCGTCGTTCGAGCACCATCAGCTCTTCCGCCTGCATCCCTGTCTCCCGCTCCTGGCCAAAATACGCTATGATTCAGCACGAAGACCCCGGTCCGCCTCTGCCTGTGAGGGCATGCCGCCGGGGTTTTGTACGTACTAAGTCCCGATCAGATGGGCCTATGGCTGTCCCGTGTGAGCGACCGCCGAGGCTAGCTCTCCAAATCGTAGAGGTTGAAGATTGGGAGAGCGAGTCTAACTTTGCTCAACTTGGCGTCGGAGCTTATGAAGCGGCTCGCCGCTAGGCACGTGGACATAGAACCAGCCGTTGATCGTTGTGCCGGTCTGCTCCGCAAGCGCTCGTGACGGAGTCGAGAACGACCTTCCGTCCGCAAGCTCGAGCCAGCCTTGCGGCGTGACGGTTGCCTCGTGAACCATGCGCCGTCTCGGCTGCTCGTGCCTCAGAACGTCTCCGGGAGTGAGGACGCCGGCGTTGATCAACGGCAACAGGGCTCCTGGCCGTCGAGGCAAACGCCTTACGGTTGGTGCGGACTTCTTCGGCGATTCCTCGGAGTCTCCGCTGAGAAGCAGCCGGCGCAGCACATCGTTCGGTGTGTCGACCAGCGGCTCGCAGTGCTGCTGTAGGAAGGTGAAAACTTCGTCATCGACCTCGATGGTGCGTCTGGCCATTACGGTCCCCAAGCCTCCCGATCGTCATAGCTCTACTAGATTACATGACGATTTGGAGATCAGAATGTTCCCCCGCCGCGCCGACCGACTACAGCGACCGGGGAGGAAGCCATACCGGCGGCGTGCATCCTTGGCGTGAGAGGGTGGAAGTCGTGAACCGACTGGCCGATGCCACCAGCCCGTACCTGCTCCAGCACGCCGGCAACCCGGTGGACTGGTGGCCGTGGTGCGCCGACGCGTTCGACGAGGCGAAGCGGCGGGACGTACCGGTGCTGATCTCGGTCGGCTATGCGGCCTGCCACTGGTGCCACGTGATGGCGCACGAGTCGTTCGAGGACGAGACCGTCGGCCGGCTGATGAACGACAACTTCGTGTCGATCAAGGTGGACCGGGAGGAACGCCCCGACGTCGACGCGGTCTACATGACGGCCACCCAGGCGATGACCGGCCAGGGCGGCTGGCCGATGACCGTCTTCGCCACGCCGGACGGCACGCCGTTCTTCTGCGGCACGTACTTCCCGCGGCCGAACTTCCTCCGGCTGCTGGAGTCGGTCACCACCGCCTGGCGCGACCAGCGGGACGCCGTGGTGCAGCAGGGTGCCGCCGTGGTCGAGGCGATCGGCGGCGCGCAGGCCGTGGGCGGAATCACCGCGCCGCTCACCGCCGAGAAACTGGACGCCGCCGCCGCGCAACTCGACACCGAGTACGACGCCACGAACGGCGGGTTCGGCGGCGCGCCGAAGTTCCCCCCGCACATGAACCTGCTGTTCCTGCTGCGCCACCACCAGCGCACCGGCCGGGCGGCCAGCCTGGAGGTGGCCCGGCACACCGCCGAGGCGATGGCCCGCGGCGGCATCCACGACCAGTTGGCCGGAGGCTTCGCCCGCTACTCGGTGGACGGGCACTGGACCGTGCCGCACTTCGAGAAGATGCTCTACGACAACGCGCTGCTGCTGCGGTTCTACACCCACCTCTGGCGGCTGACCGGCGACGGCCTGGCCGCCCGGGTCGCCGCCGACACCGCCCGGTTCCTGGCCGACGGGATGCACGTACCCGGGCAGGGGTTCGTCTCCGCCCTGGACGCGGACACCGACGGGGTGGAGGGCGCCACCTACGTGTGGACCCCGGCGCAGTTGGTCGAGGTGCTCGGCGAGCAGGACGGCCGGTGGGCCGCCGACCTGTTCGGGGTCACCGAACAGGGCAACTTCACCCTGGAGACGCCGGGCCGGCACACCCCGGCCACCGTGCTGCGGCTGGCCCGGGACGTGGACGACGCGGACCCGGCGATCCGGGCCCGCTGGGAGTCGGTCCGCGCCCGGCTGTCGGCGGCCCGCGACCGGCGCCCGCAGCCACTGCGGGACGACAAGGTGGTGGCCGCCTGGAACGGCCTGGCGATCACCGCCCTCGCCGAGTTCGTGGAGCTGGCGGACGCGTTGGCGGTGACCGGACCGGCGGACGGTGGGGAGATCTCCGACAGCACCCCGGCCCGGGCGAGCCAGGACGGCCCGGCACAGCCGCCGGCGCGGGTGGTCGACGCGGCCCGGCGGGCGATGCGGGACGCCGCCGAGCATCTCGCCGCCGTGCATCTGGTCGACGGGCGGTTGCGCCGGGTGTCCCGGGACGGCACCGTGGGCGAGCCGGCCGGGGTGCTGGAGGACTACGGCTGCGTGGCCGAGGCGTTCTGCGCGATGCACCAGGTCACCGCGGACGGCCGGTGGCTCACCCTGGCCGGCGAGCTGATCGACACCGCGCTGGCCCGCTTCGCCGCCGACAACGGCGGTTTCTTCGACACCGCCGACGACGCCGAGCGGCTGGTCACCCGACCGGCCGACCCGACCGACAACGCCACCCCGAGCGGTCTCGCGGCCATCGCCGCCGCGCTGACCACCTACTCCGCGCTGACCGGCGAGCCGCGCTACCGGGAGGCGGCCGAACGGGCGCTGGCCACGGTGGCACCGATCGTGGACCGGCACGCCCGGTTCACCGGCTGGTCGGCCGCCGTCGGGGAGGCGCTGCTCTCCGGGCCGTACGAGATCGCGGTGGTCACCGACGACCCGGCGACCGACCCGCTGCGCGCGGCGGCGCACCGGCTGGCGCCGCCCGGCGCGGTGGTGGTGGCCGGCGAGGCCGACCGCCCCGGCGTGCCGCTGCTGGCCGGCCGGTCCGCGCGCGACGGCGTCCCCACCGCGTACGTCTGCCGGGGCTTCGTCTGCGACCGCCCGGTCACCACCGTCCCTGACCTCACCACCCAGCTCACCTGACCCGCACCGCCCCGCATCGCGGGCGAAGCCGCAATATCGGGGATATTGCTGCTTCGCCGGGTCGCTGAAGCAGCAATATCCCTGACATTGTCAGAACACCGGAAGGCGCGGGGTCGGTCAGGGGGGCGGGTCGGGGGTCGGGCTGAGGTGCGACGGTAGCGCGTCGAACCAGTCGAGCACGGCGCGTTCGTAGGCCAGGCCGAAGCGCAGGGTGGCCACCCCGTACGGTTCCTCCTCGGCCGCCTCGGCCGGGAGCTGCTCGTCGACCTGCTGGTAGAAGGCGAGCCGTTCGGCGTGTGCCCGGCGGTGCTCGGCGAGGTGACCGCGCAGCAGATCGGCCGGCAGGTGTCGGCCGAACAGCACGGTGAGCAGCAGCGGGATGCGGATGGTCTCCGGCCCGGGTGGACGGGTGACCCACTCGGTGAACGCGGCCCGGCCGGCGTCGGTGATCTCGTACGGTCGCCGGTCCCGTCGGCCGGGTTCGCCGGCCCGGACCAGACCGGCGGCCGCCATCGAGGTCAACTCCCGGTAGACCTGGCTCTGCGTCAACGACCAGAAGTCGCCGATCCGTTGTTTCGCGGCGGCGACCAGGTCCCAGCCGGTCATTGGCCCCTCGTGCAGGAAGCCGAGCAGGGACGCGGCGGTGGCGTTCAACGGACGGTCCGGCATGGCTCTCCTCGGGAAGGACTTGACATTCCATTGTGTCAGGTTGCAACCTGAGTCGGGCGACATCCCAATGTGGGAGGTCGGAACGGGGGATCCGATCATGCACACCGTTCTCGTCGCGGTCCACGCCACCTGCGGCGCCCTCGGGTTGCTGCTGGCCGTACCGGTGCTGCTGGCACCCAAGCGACGCGGCCGGCACACCGTGCTGGGCCGGGCGTACGCGGTGGCCGCGCTCGGGCTCAGCCTGAGCGGCTTCGGCCTGTTCGCCTACCGGCCGGCCGAGCTGTTCGGGCTGGCGATCCTGGGTGTGCTGACGCTCGGCTGGCTGGCCGGCGGCCTGTGGTTCGCCCGGCGCCGGCCGCGGTCGCTCGGGCCGCGCGGCTGGCGGATCTGGCACCTCAACCTGATGGGCAGCACGGTGATCTCGTTCGTCACCGGGTTCGCCGCGCAGACCACGCACGGCAACCTGATCGCCTGGATCGCGCCGACCGTGATCGGCTCGCTGCTGATCGCCCGGCGGACGGCTCGGGAGATCGCCGCCACCCGCCCGGCGGTCACCGTCACCAGCCCCGCCGTGCGTTGATCCCCGGCGGGTCCGGTCCTCGCCCACGAGCCGCGCGGGTGCCAGAGCCGATCAACTAGGCTGACGGCCGTTATGGATTCTCGAACCGGTCTGCCCGTGGTCGGCATGGTGGGCGGGGGCCAGCTTGCCCGGATGACCCACCAGGCGGCGATCGCCCTCGGCCAGTCGCTCCGCGTCCTCGCCCTGACACCCGACGACGGCGCCGCCCTGGTCGCCGCCGACGTGCGGTACGGCGACCACACCGACCTCGCCGCGCTGCGCGCCTTCGCCGAGGGCTGCGACGTGGTCACCTTCGACCACGAGCACGTGCCGACCGGGCACGTCCGGGCGCTGGCCGAGGCCGGGGTGCCCGTCCACCCGGCCGCGGACGCGCTGCTGCACGCCCAGGACAAGCGGGTGATGCGGGAACGGCTGACCGCCCTGGCCGCACCGGTGCCGCGCTGGCGCCCGGTGACCGCCGCCGACGAGGTACGCGCCTTCGGTGCCGAGGTGGGCTGGCCGGTGGTGCTCAAGGCGTCCCGGGGCGGCTACGACGGGCGCGGGGTGTGGCCGCTGGCCGACCCGACGACCGCCACCGAGCAGGTCGACCGGCTGCTCGCCGGGGGCACCGAGCTGATCGTCGAGGAGCGGGTGCCGCTGACCCGGGAGCTGGCCGTGCAGGTGGCCCGCTCCCCGTTCGGCCAGGTGGCGGCGTACCCGGTGGTGGAGACCGTGCAGCGGGACGGGATCTGCGTCGAGGTGCTCGCGCCGGCGCCCGGCCTGCCGGAGGACCGCGCGGTGGCCGCCCAGCAGCTCGCCATCGACCTCGCCACAGCGCTGGACGTGGTCGGGCTGCTCGCCGTCGAGCTGTTCGAGACCCCCGCCGGCCTGGTGGTCAACGAGTTGGCCATGCGGCCGCACAACTCCGGGCACTGGACCATCGAGGGGGCCCGGACCTCCCAGTTCGAGCAGCACCTGCGGGCGGTGCTCGACTACCCGATGGGTGACACCGGGCTCACCGCCCCCGCCGTGGTGATGGCCAACGTGCTCGGCGGCGAGCCGGGCGGGATGTCGATCGACGAGCGGCTGCACCACATGTTCGCCGAGGACCCGGGCGTCAAGGTCCACCTGTACGGCAAGCAGGTGCGGCCGGGCCGCAAGATCGGGCACGTCACCGTGCTCGGCGACGATCTGGACAAGGCGCGGGCCCGTGCCGTACGGGCCGCGCGGTGGTTGCGGGAGGGCGCGTGAAGCAGGTCGGCCTGATCATGGGCAGCGACTCGGACTGGTCGGTGATGAAGGGCGCCGCCGAGGCGCTCGACGAGTTCGCCGTCGGCTACGAGGTCGGCGTCGTGTCGGCGCACCGTACCCCGGTCAAGATGATCGACTACGCGCAGCGCGCGGCCGACCGGGGAATCAAGGTGATCATCGCCGGGGCGGGCGGTGCCGCCGCGCTGCCGGGCATGGTCGCCGCCGCCACCCCGCTGCCGGTGATCGGGGTGCCGGTGCCGCTGAAACACCTCGACGGGATGGACTCGCTGCTGTCGATCGTGCAGATGCCGGCCGGCGTACCGGTGGCCACCGTGTCGATCGGCGGCGCCCGCAACGCCGGGCTGCTGGCGGTCCGGATGCTGGCCGCCACGGACCCGGCCCTGCGCGGCCGGATGGTCGACTTCCAGAAGGCCCTGGAGGCCCTCGTCGCCGACAAGGAGGCGACGCTGCGCGCCTCGCTCGGCTGAGCCGATCAGCGCATGCCGCGCAGGGGAGCCGATCAGCGCATGCCGCGCAGGGCGCCGCGCAGGCGCTCCTGGGTACGGCGGCGCCGCTCGTTGCTGGCGCCGAGGACCAGCAGCACCACGCCGACCGGGATCAGCACCAGCCACGGACCGTACATGGTCAGCGCGTGCAGCGCGGCGATCGCGGTGACCACGGCGCCGACCACCACCTGGGCCTGCTGCCGGGTCATCGAACCGATGATCAGCACCGCCACCGCGCCGAGCAGCAGCAGCACCTGTCGCAGCGTGTTGGTGTCGGAGGTCAGCACGATCACCAGGGTCGGCAGGAACGCCGCCACCAGCGCCGGGCCGTACGCCAGCCAGCTGCTCAGGTCGGGCCGGTGCCGCAGCTCCAGCACCCCGACCAGCATGGCCAGCGCCGCGAACGGCAGGGTGTACGCCTCCGGCAGCGCGACGTCCGACACCCACATCAACAGCCACCAGGCGCTGATCTCGCAGGCCACCGCCGACCAGAACAGCACCCGCCGTTCGGCCGCCGACCGGTTCGGTCGGGTCGCCGCCACCCCGACCACCGCACCCCAGGCGGCCAGCAGCGCCGCGATGTGCCGGGGCGACTGGTACGCCAACGCCAGCGCGATGAGCGCCGACCCGTACCCGGTCCACTCCACGGTGGCCGCCTCGCGGGTCGCCTCGGGCCGGCGCAACCGGGGCAGCGTGGCCGAGACCACCAGCAGCACGGCGCCGACGGCCAGCACCCCGAACGCCGACCAGACCGGGGACAGGCCGGTGACCAGGCTGACGGTGAGCACGAAGAGTTGGGCCATCACCGACGCGAACAGCCAGCCCAGGATCCGGGCGGTCTGGGTCCGGCCGGCGAACGCCGCGACGGCGCCCACCCCCACCGCGCTGCCCACCGTGAACAGGGTCATCGGCCGGGTGGCCAGGCTGCCGGCCAGGCCCGCCCCGCCGGCGGCCTGACCGATGCCGAAGACCAGGATCCGGGCCACCCGCAGCGACCGGGCCCGCTCCGACGCCGGTGGTGGCGGGGTCAGCGCCAGGCCCAGCATCGAGATGGTGAACACGGTGAGCGCGGCCATTGTCGAGTTCGGCCAGCCCAGGCCGAGCGAGATCGGCGTGATCAGTAGGGTGACCGCCGCGCCGGGCAGCACCACCGGCACGGCCCGGGCCGGGCGGCCGCCGCTGAACCCGGTCGCGGCCAACGCCGCCGCGATGGTCAGCAGCAGCGCGGCCAGCACGTTGGTGCCGTCCACCGCCTCCGGTGGCGGGCTGATCAGCTCCGGCGGCGGCCCCTGCCAGATCCGGGACAGCACGGCGTACGGCGCGACCAGCGCGGCGACCAGCGCGGGCGCCAGGGTGACCAGGGCGATCAGGGTCGGCACGACGGCCACCAGCAGCGCGCCGACGGCGGGGGAGACCGACCAGCGGCCCGGGACCGGTCCGGGCATCCGGCGCAGCGCGCCACCGAGCATCCCCGACCAGCGGCCGGTCGGCGCGGGCGTGCGGCCCGGCGGCGGGGTGGCCGCCCGCAGCAACTCGGCCAGCACCCCGAGCAGGGCCGCGGCGGCGGCGAACACACCGGCCGGCAGGTCGGTCGGCACGGCGGCGACGGCAGCCGCGGTCGCCCCACCGGCGATCCCGATCGTGGCGTACGGCAGGTAGTGCGGCACCTGCCGGCGGGCCGCGGCGAGCACGGCGACGCCCAGGCTCGACCCGGCCAGGGCGGCGGCGAGGACGATCTCGGCCGGCCAACCCAACTCGGCGGCCAGGGCGGCCAGCGCGCCGGGCCAGGCCAGCAGGGCGGCCCCGCAGGCCAGCCCACCGATCTGGGCCAGGTGCAGCGGCATCGGGTCGACGTCCGGCCGGTCGACCGGCAACTCGTCCGGTGGCGCCCCGACCACCCGGGCGAGCGCCGCGACGACCACCCCGAGCAGGGTCACCAGCCCGAGGGCGAGCGCGGTGGTCCACGGGCGGACCAGGCCCGCCCCGACGGCGTGCAGGGCGACCGCCCCGGCCACGGCGATCCGGGTCAGGCCGGCCCGTGGGTCGGTCGTCGCCACCGCCGTCACCGCGCACACCGTGGCGACCACGCCGCCGACCAGGATCGGCGACCACCAGGGCAGGCCGAGGGCCGCCGGGGTGCCGATGGTGGCCAGCCCGACGCAGGCCCCGGCCACGTCGTAGCCCCACGGCCGGGGCAGGGCCATCGCGGCCGCCCCGGCGAGCAGCAGCAGGGCCAGCGGCGCCTGCCAGCCGTGCCCGCCGGGCGTACCGGCCGGCCAGGCGTTCAGGTCGCCGGCCCAGAGGGGGCCCGGGGTGGCCAGCACCCGGATCCCGCCGCGCAGCGTGGTCCAGCCGGCGATGGCGGCGACCAGCGCGCCGCCGAGCACGATGCCGAGCACCGGACCGCGACGCCAGTCCGCCGGCATGGCCCGTACTCCGGCGGCCACCACGAGCAGCAGCCCGGCGGCGGCGGCCAGTTCGGCGCCGGGCACCAGGATCGCCGCGATCCGGGCCAGCGCGGCGACCAGCGCCACGGTGGCCGCGGCGGCCGCGAGGTCCGGGCCGTCCAGGATCCGGTCGGCCCGCCGGCCGGCGTCGATCGACGGTGCCAGGAACAGCAGCACGGCGGCCACCAGCAACAGCGCGCCGACGAGCGCGTCGACCAGGGTGGCGCCGGGCGCGCCGAACGCGGCGGCGGTGACCGCCAGCGCGCCGAGGCCGGTGCCCAGGGTCAGCGGCATGCTGAGATGCCGGTGCGCCACCTGGGTGACCGCCGCGTACCCGAGGGTGGCGCAGACCGCCAGGAAGCTGGCGGCCAGCACGGTCAGGCTGGCCCGTTCCACCGCGGCGGTGGACGGCTCCGGGCCGAGCGGCACGGCCGCCGCCACGAAGGCGGCCACCGCGCCGGGCGTGGCGAAGGCGGCACCACCGGCGGCCCAGTCGGCCACCGTCGGGGCGGTGCGGCCCAGCACGCTGGTCGGCACCGTCGGCGCGAGCGCGATCAGGATCCCGGCGATGGCCAGCACGGACAGCACCGCCGCGGTCAGGCTCGGTCGGGACACCGCCATCGCGGCCCCGGCCAGGCCGACCACGCCGGCGACCGCCGCATGGGTACGGGCGGCGCGTTCACTGTCCGCCGACAGCCCGAGCAGTCCGATGCCGATCGCGGCGAGCACCGGCGGCCAGGGCGCGGCCGACCAGGGCAGCCCGAACGAGGCGGGCGCGGCCAGCGCGGTCAGCCCGGCACCGGCCACGGCGCACTCGCGCCGTAGGTCCGGCGGCAGGGCCAGCGCGGCGGCGACGGTGAGCAGGAACGCGGCGGCGGCCAGTTGCCACGTCGTCGCGCCGACCGAGGCGGCCAGCCGGTCCGGGTAGGTGGACAGGTCGGCGGCCCAGAGCGGCAGGGCCGCCCGGATCGGCGCGAGCGCGGCCCGGATGGCGTCCCCGGCGACCACCACGCCGATCACCGCCAGCGCCACCGCCGAGGCGAACTGCGGCCCGCGCCGGGCGTGTTCCGGCACGGCCCGTACGCCCAGCCCGACGACCGCGACGACCGCGGCGATGAGCAGCAGCGCCCGGCCGGGCAGGGCCACCGCGGCGACCCGACCGAACGCGCCGATCACGGCCAGCGTCATCAGTCCGGCCGCGAGGTCCCGTACCGTCGGGCGGTCCAGGCTCAGCGCACCGGCCAACGCGACGGCGGCGGCCAGCAGCAGCGCGCTGGCCGCCCGTACCGCGGTCGGCACGGCGCCCGCGTCGACCAGGGCGGCCACCGCGCACACCACCGCCAGCACGGCGGCCAGGGCGTGCAGTCCCCAGGTCAGCTCGCGCAGCCAGTACGTCGAGGCGCCGGTGGTGGTCGGTGCCGCGAGGTCCGGTCCGGCGAGGCCGTCGGCCGGGGCGGTGCCCGGACGCCGGCGCGGGCCGGCGCCCGGTGCGGTCAGAATCGCGTCGGCCTCCTCGCCGGCCGACTCCGGCCGGCCCGGATCGACCGGGGCGGGATCGTCCGGGACGGGTGGGCCCGGCTGGCGGGCCAGCCACGGGGTCAGTACCAGCCGACCGTCCTGGTCGAACAGTCGGGCCAGGACCAGGTCGACGGCCGCCACGGCGGTCAGCGCCAACGCCCAGCCGGCCGCCCCGGTGATCCACTCGTAGGCCAGCAGTGGGACGACCGGCTGCACGGCCAGGACCGTGGCGTAGCGCGGCACGGCGAGCCCGGTGGCGCCCGCGTAGCCGCCCGCGATCAGCGCGGTGACCAGCAGGGTCAGGCTGGCGAAGACGGCGCCGGACAGCCCGCTGGTGGAAACCGCGTCGAGGGTCCACACCGCGTACCCGTCGAGCGGCACCAGCAGCAGGCCGATCGCGGCGACGGTCTCCGCCGTGGAGGTGAGCCCGCGTCGGGCCACCATCGGGGCGCCGGCCAGCATCAGCGCGGTGGCGGCGATCAGGATGGTCAGCCGGCTGCCCGCGCCCAACGACGTGATGGCCACCACCGCGAACACCACCGCGGCGACGCCGAGCAGCAGCGCGCCCAGGCCGAGCAGCACGTTCTGCACCTCGCGGGGCGAGGCCTCCGGCTCGTGCCCGGCACCGTCCGGGAAGTCGGCACCGGCCGGGAAGTCGGCATTGCCCGGGAAGTCGGCGGCGCCCCGGAGGTTCGTACCGTCCCGGAAGCCCGGACCGGTGCGGAAGCCGGCGCCGGTCGACGCGCCCGCGCCGGCCGGCCCCCGGGCGCCCCGGCGGGCGCGAACGCCGCTCCAGCCGCGCGCGCCGCCCGCCGTGTCCCTTCCGCCGGCGTCCGTCGCGCCGCCGGTGCCGCCCCTGCCCCGTGTCGCGTCGGTGTCGGAGGACGGGTGGGTCCGGGTTCCCAGGTCCGGGTCGGTGGCCGGGAACGCCGCGTCGGTGGGCAGGTCCGGCCCGTCCGGCGGCGGCGCGGTGGGTGGCGGAGCCGTCCGGTCCCGGCCGCCCGCGCCCTGGCGGGGCACCCGGGGCGGCGCCGCGCCCGTCGTGGTCCGGGGCGGCGGGGCGGCGCCGGCCTTCGGTGGCCGCCGCCCGGGGGTACGCCGGAAGCGGCGCGACCGGGTCGCCTGCTTGGTCTTCTCCTCGTTCGCGTGGGCGAGGATGTCCCGCTGGAACAGGGCCGCCTGCATCTGCGCCGCGATCTTCGCCCGCTCGCTGGCGATCTCCGCGTCGCGCGCCTTCATCTCGGCGATGGACCGCTCGATCCGCTGCACCTCGTCGACCGACTGGCCCTGCTCGGCGCCGCAGTGCGGACAGCGGGGCGCCGCCTCGATGTCGCGGCCGCACGAAGCACACCGGAACCGGGTCATGGTGCCCCTCCTTCGCACGGCGGCCCGCCGCATGGACTACTAACGAAGCATGCCCAAGCCAGGCAACGGTTGAACAGCCCCAAACCGCAAAGATCCGAAAAGGACCTCCCACCCCGACCCCCTCGGGTCGATCATGATGTTATTGTCGAATTGTGTCTGATTTGTCGTCAACAACTTCATGATCAACACCCCCATGGCAGGGCTGGGAGGTAAAAGGAAACGCCGGCCGCGCAGCGGCCGGCGTTTCCTTTGGACGTTGGGGGTCAGGGGCGGCCCATGCCCCGGTAGTCCCAGCCGGCCTGGGTCCACAGTGCGGAGTCGAGGCAGTTGCGGCCGTCCACCACGCGGCGGCCGGCGACCAGCTCGCCCAGGGCGACCGGGTCGGCGTTGCGGAAGTCGGCCCACTCGGTGAGTACGCAGACCAGGTCGGCGCCCCGGACCGCGTCGGTCATGGTCGGCTCGTAGCTGAGGTCCGGCTGTGCCCGCCGGGCGTTCTCCATGCCCTCCGGATCGTAGACCCGCACGTCCGCGCCGGCCTTGGCCAGCAGCGCCGCGACGGCCAGCGACGGCGCGTCGCGTACGTCGTCGGAGTTGGGCTTGAAGGTCGCGCCGAGGACGGCCACCCGGGTGCCGGACAGGTCCGGACCGGCCGGCCCGTAGCGGCGGCCCAGCAGCTCGGCGGCCAACTGCAGCACCCGGCTGCGCCGGCGCAGGTTGATCAGGTCGACCTCGTGCAGGAAGCGCAGCGCCTCGCCGGCGCCGAGTTCCTGGGCCCGGGCCTGGAAGGCGCGGATGTCTTTGGGCAGGCAGCCGCCGCCGAACCCGACGCCGGCCTGCAGGAAGCGGTTGCCGATCCGCGGGTCGTAGCCGATGGCCCGGGCCAGCTGGGTGACGTCACCGCCGGCCACCTCGCACACCTCGGCCATCGCGTTGATGAACGAGATCTTGGTGGCCAGGAACGCGTTGGCGGCCACCTTGACCAGCTCGGCGGTGGCGAAGTCGGTGACCACCACCGGGACCTCGCGGTCCTCGGTCGCGGCCAGGTCGAACACGCCCTTGTGCGCCGCGTAGAGCATGCCGTTGGCCCACTCGCTCTTGACGCCGACCACGATCCGGTTGGGTCGCAGCACATCCTCGACCGCGAAGCCCTCCTGGAGGAACTCGGGGCTCCAGGCGACCTCCACGCCGAGGTCGGCGGGGGCGTGCTTGCCGACCAACTGCTCGATCCACTCGGCGGTGCCGACCGGGACGGTGGACTTGCCGACGATCAGCGCCTTGCGGGTCAGGTGCTGGGCCAACCCGGTGACGGAGGCCTCGACGTACGACAGGTCGGCGCCCATGCCGTCCGCGCGCTGCGGGGTGCCGACGCAGATGAAGTGCACGTCCCCGAAGGCGGCCGTCTCGGCGATGTCGGTGCTGAACCGCAACCGGCCGGCGGCGAGGTTGCGCCGCAGCAGTTCGTCCAGGCCGGCCTCGTGGAACGGCACCTCGCCGGCCGACAGCTTGGCGATCTTCTCCGCGTCGACGTCGAATCCGATCACCTCGTAACCGAGTTCGGCGAAGCAGATGGCGTACGTCGCGCCCAGGTATCCCGTGCCGAGGAAGGTAAGCCGCGGGCGGGCCGCCCCGGACGGCGGGGCGACGGCGGCGATGGCCGGCAGGGGTTGGGAGCTCGGGTACGGGATGGTCACGCCTGTGTTCTCCGCTCGCACTGGCGGCGCTTCCTCGCGTCGCGGTGGGGAGGACGGCACCGGTGGCTTTGGTGCCGATTTGGGTCATTTGTAGATGTTCACCGTTTCGGCCGCCTGTCGTGGCTGACCGGGGATGAGCCTACGCGGCCCGGTGGAGTCGGTCTGCATCCGCATGGCCGGCCGGGCGGCCGCGGGCGCGGCTGGTCATTTTTACGTCACTCTGCGCCGCGTCGCCAGTATGCGTGACGTGTCACGCAGACTGCCACCCCGCCGTCACCTCCGTCTCCCGGCCCGCGATCCGGTCGCCGGCACCCGGTCCGCCGCGGTGCCCAGCCCGGAATCGTTTCTCGGGTTCCCGCTCGGGGCCGGCCAGCAACGGACCGTCACCAACGAGGAGATCGGCGGCTACCTGCGGGCGGTGGACGCCGCCTCCGACCGGGTAGTGGTCACGGTGATCGTGCCGACCCAGGACCCGGACGGTCGGGACGCCGGCCGGCGGCAGGCTTCGACCTGAACCGGGACTGGTTCGTCCGGTCCCGGCCGGAGACCGACGCGAAACTGGAACTGCTGCGCCGCTGTCCGCCGCAGGTGTACGTCGACGCGCACGAAATGGGCGGCCGGCAGTATTTCTTCCCGCCGAATGCCGACCCGATCCACCACGAAATCGCGGGTGAGGTGGTCGACTGGATCAACCGGATCGGCACCGCCAACGCCGCCGGATTCGGCTACAACGGCGCCTGCCGCGACGATTCGAGCACCGAGTGCTACTTCAACTACGACATGTTCTACATGGGGTACGGCGACACGACCCCGGCGGCCGGGGCGTCCGACCGCGCCCGGGCCGGTGCCGGTCGGCCCCGGCGCGGCCGGCGGCGGGCGGCATCGGGCCGGGTGGCGCATGTCGGGGTGGGCCGACGGACGGTGGTGATGGACACTTGACTACCGACCGGTAGTCACAGCGCGCCGGCGGCGCGGTACAACTGTGGCCACACGCTGAAGGGGAGGCACCGCCGTGGAGTCATCGTTCGACGTCTACCGCCTGCCGGAGGAGCACGAGGCGATCCGTGCGGCGGTCCGGGAGGTGTGCGACGCGAAGGTCGCCCCGAACGCCGCCGAGGCGGACGAGACCGCCGAGTTCCCCAAGACGTCGTACGACGCGCTGCGCGCGGCCGACTTCCACGCCCCGCACATTCCGGAGGAGTACGGCGGCGCCGGGGCCGACGCGCTGGCCACCGCGATCGTGATCGAGGAGGTGGCCCGGGCCTGCGCCTCGTCGTCGCTGATCCCGGCGGTGAACAAGCTCGGCACCATGCCGCTGCTGCTGGCCGGCTCGGCCGAACTCAAGCGGCGGTACCTGACCCCGGTCGCGTCCGGCGAGGCGATGTTCTCGTACTGCCTCTCCGAGCCGGAGGCCGGCAGCGACGCCGCCTCGATGACCACCCGGGCGGTGCGTGACGGAGATCACTACGTGCTCAACGGCGTCAAGCGGTGGATCACCAACGCCGGCGTGTCGGAGTACTACACGGTGTTCGCGGTGACCGACCCGACCGCCCGGTCCCGGGGCATCTCCGCCTTCGTCGTGGAGAAGTCCGACCCGGGGGTCAGCTTCGGCGCGCCGGAGAAGAAGCTCGGCATCAAGGGCTCGCCGACCCGCGAGGTCTACTTCGACAACGTCCGGATCCCGGCCGACCGGCTGGTCGGCGAGCCGGGCACCGGCTTCGGCACCGCGATGCGCACCCTGGACCACACCCGGGTCACCATCGCCGCGCAGGCGATCGGCATCGCCCAGGGCGCGCTGGACTACGCCAAGGGGTACGTCACCGAGCGCAAGCAGTTCGGCAAGCCGATCGCCGACTTCCAGGGCATCCAGTTCATGCTCGCCGACATGGGGATGAAGCTGGAGGCGGCCCGGCAGCTCACCTACGCGGCGGCCGGCAAGTCCGAGCGCGGCGACGCGGACCTGACGTACTTCGGCGCGGCGGCGAAGTGCTTCGCCTCGGACGCCGCCATGGAGATCACCACCGACGCGGTGCAACTGCTCGGCGGCTACGGCTACACCCGGGACTACCCGCTGGAGCGGATGATGCGGGACGCCAAGATCACCCAGATTTACGAAGGTACGAACCAGGTGCAGCGGATCGTCATGGCGCGCCAGCTCTTGAAGGGTTGAAAGGAAAGTCGGAGCGGGCCGGCGAGACGGATCACTGCGTCTCGCCGGCGCGCCGGGCGTTCCGCGCACGGGGGACCGCTACTCGGTGGCCAGGTCGTCGACCGGCCGTCCGGCGACCGCGGCCCGGCCCGCGGTCAGCGCCGTCGCGACGCTGAGCGCGAAAGCGCCGGCCACGACGGCGGCGGTGGTGAGGACCGGACCGGTGGGCAGCAGGCTTCCGGTCAGCGCGCGGCTCAACGGAATGAGGGTGGTCAGCGACACCAGGGTTCCGAGTACCAGGCCGACCGTGGTGGCCAGTACGGCCTCCACCCCGACCATGAGCAGCACGTTGCGCCTGTCCGCGCCGACCAGACGCTGCAGGGCGAACTCCCGGCGGCGACGCAGGGTCTCGGTGGCCAGCGTGTTGACCACCGCGATGACCGTGTATGCGGCGATCAGGCCAAGCAGTAGGTAGTTGACCGCGCTGCCGCGGCGCAGCTGCTCCTCGAGCTGTGCGGTCAGGGCGGACCGATCGGCCACCACCACGCCGGGTTCGGCTGCGGTCACGTCACGTAGGTTCCGCGCCAGGGCGTCCTTGTCGGCGTCCGGTGCGGCCCTGACCAGGATGGTGTCCGGCCGTCGCGACGGGGTGTGCGCCGCCGCCACGTCCACGGGCAGCAGGATGCTGTCGGCGCCGGGTGCCGCCTGGAACAGCGCCACCACCTGGAGGGTGAGATCGGCGCCGTCGTCCATGGTCAGACGGAGGGTGCCGCCGAGGTGCAGCCCGAGCCGATCGGCGTGCCGCTCGGTCAGAGCGACAGTGGAGCCCCGCAGGGCGGTCAGTGAACCGGCCGACGGCGGGGTCATGACGGCAGCGGCGTGTGCGCCTTCAATCCCGGTGACGATGTAGCCGTCGTCCTGCTGTGACGAGTCGCGCGGCTCTCGTACGAAACCGACGGTGTTGACCGCCTCGGCGGCCCCGCGGACACCGGTGACCGCCCGGACCCGGTCCGCCAGCCCGGACGTGGTAGCCGCGGTCGCCGAGGTCAGCACGAAATCAGCCACGGTGCTGCGGGCATGTGAGCGTATTGTCGAGTCGTCCACCGTGGTCTGCAGGTAGTAGTTGCTCAGGATGAAACTGCTGGCAAGCATGATCGGGGTGACCACGGCGGCGAACCGGACGGGGGAGGCCTTCGCGTTGCGAACGGCCATCCGGCCCGCGAAGCCGGCCATCGCCCGGGCCGCCGGTCCGACCAACCGCAGCACACCCTGAGCTAGTGGCGGGCCGAGCAGCGCTACGGTTACCGCCCAGAGCAGGAAGGTCGGACCGGCGGTCGCCGCGATGAACTCGCCCTCCATCACCGACATCGTGACGATCATCAGGGCTACCCCACCGGCCGCAAAGAGCAGCGCGACGAGCAACCGCGGCCAGCTGAGCCAACGGCGCGGCACGGCCGTGTCGGCGAGGTCGTGCAGGGGTGCCGACCGGACGATGCGGCGGGTGCCGACGAGAGCCGCGACGGTGGCCGTGACGGTGCCGATGCCCAGGGAGATCAGGACAGTGATCCAGCTTTGCCGGTACTCGATCTGTGCCGGCGCGAAGCCGAGCCCGGTCAGCGCCCGCAGCAGCCAGCGGCCGAGCAACGAACCGATCAGGCAGCCGAGGATCCCGGCGGCCGTGGCCACGGTGAGGGTTTCGCTGAGCAGCAGGCTCCGGACCTGCTGGGGCGCTGCACCGACCGCTCGGAGCACGGCGAGCTCGCGGCGGCGGTTTTGCAGCGACACCCCGGTCATGGCGGTGACCAGGAACATAACGATCATCGCCGCCATCGCGCCGATGACGGAGCCGAGCGCCACGAGGTCCGACGCGTCGGCGACGACCTGGGTCGACTCCGCGCCGCCGCGGTCGTCACCGGTGAGCACCTCGACGGCGGTGCCCTTCAGCGCGGTGCGTATGTCGTCGGCGACCCGCTCCGGGGCGGCGCCCTCGGTGAGCAGCACGCCGACAGCGGTCACCGGTGCCGGCCCGACGAAGGAGGTCAGGTCGTCGCCGGTGAAGAACACCGGTGCCTCGGCACCGTCGGTCCCGCCGGCGAGCCCGGCAACGGTGAAGCCGCGGGTGACACCGCGTGACTGCAACGTGATGGGCGAACCCGGCCGGGCGCCCAGTTCGTCAGCGGTCCTCTTGTCGATCACCACGCCGCCCGGCCTCGGTTCGGTCCCGGCGGCGATGTGGTACGGCGCCAGCTCGGCCGTGCGCCAGTCCAGTGCCACGGCCGAGGGCAGCACGACCTCGCTGCCCCGGATCACCGCGATCGGGCCGGTGACGACCTCGACGGCGCGCGCGACACCGGCGACCCTGGACAGCCGCCCGGCCACGTCCGGGGGAACCTGGACCGGCTGACCGAGGCTGACGGTGTCGTACTCGTTGCCGCCGGGCGCGGCGATCCGGATGCCGCGGTCACCAACGACCACGACCGGCGCGGCTGCGTAGCGCTGAGGGCTCGCCGCCGCGCGGATGCCGGTCTCGGCGAGCCCGGCGCACGCCTGGACCAGGATGACACCGAAGAGGATCGCGACGAAGCTGCCGATGAACGCGAGACGGTGGTGCCGCAGCATGCGCTGGCTAATTCGCCACACCGGAACCACCTCCGAGTACCGCGTCGATCTGTTGGGTCCACCCGGTGATCCGGTCCGCGGAGGGGCTCGTCAGCGACCCGGCCAGCTTGCCGTCGCGCAGGAAGACGGCCCGGTCCGCGTACGCCGCCGCGCTCGGATCGTGGGTGACCATGATGATGGTCTGGCCGTGCCGATCGACCGCCTCCCTTAGCAGCTGTAGGACGTCCATGGCCGACTGGCTGTCGAGTGCGCCGGTCGGCTCGTCGGCGAAGATGACGGCGGGCCGGGTGACCATGGCGCGAGCGATGGCGATGCGCTGCTGCTGACCGCCGGAGAGCTGCGCTGGCCGGTGTTCGGCACGCTCGGTCATGCCCACCGCGGCGATGACCTCGTCGACGAGACGCCGGTCGGGCCGCTCACCGTTGAGCTCGACCGGCAGGGTCACGTTCTGTCGGGCGGTCAGTGCGGGCAGCAGGTTGTAGGCCTGAAAGATGAAGCCGACCCGCCGTCGGCGCACCGCTGCCAGCTTGCGTTCGTCGAGGGCGTGGATGGCTTGACCGTCCAGCAGAATCTGACCGGCATCGGGCCGGTCCAGGCCGGCCGCGCAGTGCAGCAGCGTGCTCTTGCCGGATCCCGACGGGCCCATCACGGTGGTGAAGGAGCCTCTCTCGAAAGAGATCGTCACATCGTCCAGTGCGGTGACAGCGCCCAGGCCGCGTCCGTACAGGCGGCGCACGGACTTCAGGGACAGCGCGGCGTCGGTGTCGGCTTGTGGCCCCAACAGGGTTCCTTTCTCCAATTCCCGGTCTGGCCGGGAGGCCTCCCGAAGAATTCTTCGGTCGCTCTCGGGTCCTGCTCACAGCATGCGAATCTGATCGGACTGGCAAGAGAGTTCGATCTTCCGGATGCCTTGTCGCGGATGTGGCAACTCAGAGTCGCTTGACTTCCAAAATTTCTACGGCGTAGAGTAGCACGCGCAGCGCGGCGGAGTCGACGCGCAAAGTTCGGATGCCGAGGGGTGACCACGGTGCTGGAGATCGAAGGTGTAAGCAAAAAGTACGGGGACCATGAGGTCCTTATCGGCGTCGATCTCGTCGTCCAGCCGGGTCAGATTCTGGGCCTGCTCGGAGCCAACGGCGCGGGAAAAACAACACTTGTTTCCATTGCCGCAGGTCTACGGACCGCTGATGCCGGCAGAGTGCGGATCGCCGGCGTCGACGCCGTGAGTAATCCCCGCGAGGCGCAGTCCCACATGGGCATCGCACCGCAGGAGCTGGGCATCTATCCCACGCTCACGGTGGCCGACAACCTGGGACTGTTCGCCCGCCTCGCCGGAATGAAGGGCCCGGCAGTGCGCCAGCGTGTGGAGCAGGTGGCCGAGCTGCTCGGGCTCACCGAGAAGCTGAAGAAGCAGGCGGTGACACTGTCCGGTGGGCAGAAGCGGCGCTTGCACACCGGAATGGCCATACTGCACCGCCCTGACGTGCTGTTCCTCGACGAGCCGACGGTCGGCGCCGATGTCCAGTCCCGGGCCGGCATCCTCGCCGTGGTCCGTGAGCTGGCACAACAGGGCAGCGCGGTGGTCTACACCACGCACTACATGACCGAGCTGGAGCAGCTGGACGCGGACATCGCGGTGCTGCAACGGGGCCGGATCGTGGCGAGCGGCACGATCGACGAGCTGGTCGCCCGACACTCCAGCTCCAAGGTGGTGCTCAAGTTCGACCGCTCGGCGCCGCATCTCGCCGACGGCGACTGGACGGTCGACGGCAACACGTTGGTCTCCCACGCGGCGGCCACCGACCTTGGCCCGTCGCTGGTCGGCGCGCTGACCAGCCTCGGTCCGGCCGCAGCCGACCTGACCGGCGTGGAGTTGCGGCGAGCGAGCCTGGAGAACGCCTTCGTCGCCATCACCGGCGACACCATCGAGGCGCACGGAGAGGAGCTGAAGGATGTTGTCCCGGCGTAGTCTCGTGATCGCGCGGGCGGGAATGAAGCTGGTGCTGACCGACCCGGCGCCGATGGTCACCACGATCGTCATGCCGTTGCTGCTGGGCGCGTTCCTGATTCCCAATGCCAAGGCGACGCTCATCCAGCGCGGCTGGCCCAATGCGACCGGGAGTGAGCACGTCATCCCCGGCATGGCGGTGCTCTTCGCATTCTTCGGCATCACCATGATCGGCACGTTGTTCTTCCGGGAACACGCCTGGGGGACGTGGGATCGGTTGCGTGCCAGCTCGGCCAGTTCGCTCGACTTGATGGTGGGCAAGCTCGCCCCGCTGTATCTCTGCTACCTGATCCAGATGGCGTTGCTGTTCACACTCGGTCACTTCATCTTTGGCTACCAGCCGACCGGGTCGCTGGTCGCCCTGGGAGTGGTGCTGGTCGTGCTCACAACGGTGCTGGTCTGCTTCGGCGCGATGCTCGTCGCGGTATTCGCCACGATGGACCAGGCGCTCACCGTGGGTAGTGTGGCGGGCATGGTGATGGCAGGCATCGGCGGCGCGCTCGCCCCGGCCAGCACATTGCCGGGCTGGATTCAGCCGATCGCCAAGCTGGTCCCGCCGTATTGGGCGCTGCAGGCCCTCGAGAAGATCACTTTGCAGAGTGCGCAACTTCGCGACGTCGCCGTGAATATTTTGGTCCTGCTCGGATTCGCGGTCCTGTTCGCGATCGTCGCTTTGCTGCGGTTCCGCGCCGGGGACCAGAAGGTCGGAACCACGTGACGCTGCGTTAAGGTGCGGCCACCCAGAGCCGCCCCGGCCCGGGTACCCCGACCCGGGCCGGGGCCATTTCCGATCCGTTATCGGGATCGGCTGGCGGGCGTAGTAAAGTCCGGCTATGGCGATTAAGAGCGAGCGGTATTGCTCCTGTCCGGTTCGCGCTGGCAGGAACGGCGACGGATCATGAGTCCGGCGAGCCGGCGGGGACCGCAATCTGACGTGTCGCCGAGACGTTCACTGAGTCGGGACGTAATCATTTCAGCTGCCCTGGCGATTCTCGACTCGGATGGCTTGAGTTCATTATCCATGCGTAGACTCGGTGCCGTTCTCGGCGTTGATCCGATGAGCGTTTACTACTATCTGCCCAATAAGGCGGCATTGTTCGACGGCGTCGTCGACGCGATCCTGGCTGAGCTCGACCGGGAGCTCAGCCAGCTCGAACCGCACGCCGAGACCACCGAACGGCTCGCCGCCGTGATGCGGACCTACCGGCAAGTCCTCAAACGGCATCCGCACGCGCTGCCGGTCATCTCCACCCGCCCGGTCCGCAGTCCGCACGCATTGGCTGCCTTCGAACGGATCCTGTCCACCTTCATGGACGCCGGCCTGGACCTGCGCGGCGCCGTAATCGCGATGACCACTGCGGTCGAGTTCACCATCGGGCACGTCCTGGCCGAAGCCGCCGAGCCGTACGGTGGTGAGACGCCGTACTCGGCGGAGGCGCTGGAAGGGCTCGAGTCGGTGATTCCCGTGGTGTTCCATGCCTGGCAGGTGGAGGTGGGATCCGACGAACTGTTCGAGGCGGGCCTGATCGCCTTGCTGGAAGGCCTGCAACGCCGATACCTGCCGGCGACCGGCTGACTCCGCGCGAGAGCGGCCGGACCCTGACCGGGTCCGACCGCTCTCGCGGGTCAGCGGGTCGCGAGGGCTCCGGAAAGCCGCTCGGACAGCACGCCGATCACCTGTCCGGCATGGTCGAGCAGGTAGAAGTGCCCGCCACGGAAGCTGACCAGCTCGAATCCGCCGGTGGTGTGTTTCGCCCAGGCCTCGGCCTCGGCCCGGGTCACGTGCGGGTCGGCGTCCCCGGTCAGCACCACGATCGGACAGCGCAGCGCCGGGCCGCCCCGATGCCGGTACGTCTCGATGGCCCGGTAGTCCGCCCGCACCACGGGAAGGAACATCTGCACCAACTCGTCATCGTCGAAGGTAGTCGGGTCGGTGCCCCCCAGCCGTTTGAGCTCCTCGATCAGCTCGCGGTCGGCGAGCCGGTGCACCGCCTCGTCGCGCATCGCCGACGGCGCCCGCCGGCCGGAGACGAACAGGCCGAGCAGGTCCGCACCGTCGGCCTCCAGCAGGGCGGCCAACTCGAACCCGATCGCGGCGCCCATGCTGTGCCCGAACAGTGCCGTCGGCTGATCAAGCAGCGGCCGAATCTCTCTGGCGATCAGCTCGGCCATCTGCTGGACCGACGGGACGAAACCCTCGCGGCGCCGGTCCTGTCGGCCGGGGTACTGGATGGCCA
Source organism: Micromonospora zhanjiangensis (assembly GCF_042650605.1). Classification (NCBI taxonomy): domain Bacteria; kingdom Bacillati; phylum Actinomycetota; class Actinomycetes; order Micromonosporales; family Micromonosporaceae; genus Micromonospora; species Micromonospora zhanjiangensis. Next base: position 116,536 of record NZ_JBHSBN010000018.1, read on the forward strand.
GGACATCGACGCCGGGCGTCAGGGCTCGGGCCATCGGCAGGTAGAAGGCGGCGCTGCCACCGGCGTGCGGCAGACACACCAGCTGTGCCGGAGCGTCGGGCGCCGGTTGGAAGTTGCGGATCCACGGGCTGGCGACTGTTTTCATTCGGGTGCCTCCTCGGTGAGTGTCGGAGTCAGACGGCGACGGGGGTGGGAGTCCAGCCGACCGTGGCCGGGGCGGCGGCATCGCCGGCGTACCAGAACGGGACATCGAGGCCGGCGTCGGACATCGCGTGCAGCAGCGCCGCGGTGTCCTGCATCGCACCGTCGCCGTCGGGTACGGCGAGCACGCCGGCGAGCGGTCGGGCCTGCTCGGCCGCCTCGCGCAGCCGCGCCGCCAGGGCCTCGCGGCTTTGCGTGGGGTCGAAACCGACTCGGGTGGGCACGATGCTGTGCCGATCCAACAGCGTCGGCAGGTCCGCCGGCGACGGTGCACCGTCGCGGATGACGACCAGCCACTGTCCACCCGGCACCGGCCCGGCGGCGTCGGCCGCAGCCCAGTCCACAATCACGCTCGCCACCGGGTCGGTGTGACCCGGTTCGGCGGCGGCGTCGTCCAGCAGCCACAGCCGCTCCCGCGCAAAGGCGTACGTCGGCAGGTCGACCCGCCGGCAGCCAAGGCCGGCGAACCAGGCCGCCCAGTCCACCTCGCCGCCGTGGACGTGCGCCTCGGCGAGCTTCCGCAGCGCCGTGGTGGCCGGCACGGCGGCCGTCCCGGCGCGGGTGACTCCGATGACCACGCTGGGCGGTTGGTCGCCGGCGGTGACGGCCCGCAGGCCGTCGAGCAGCTCGGCGCTCGTCCCACCCAGGATCACCGCGCGGTGGCTGTGCCGGGCCCGGGTGAGGGCGAGCGAGTAGGCGATGTCCCCGGCGTTGAATCCGGTGCCGTCGAGGAAATCCAGCAGCCGGGCCGCCTGGGTCCGCAGCGCCGCCTCGCCCACTCCGGAGATCAGCCACGGCAGCGCAGTTCCGTCCGGCAGAGACCCTGCTTCGGCTCCGGACCCGGTGAGCGCCGGGGCCTCCTCCAGGACGACGTGGGCGTTGGTTCCACTGAAACCGAACGAGGAGACCGCGGCGCGCCGGGGCCGGTCGGTGCGCGGCCACGGCCGGCTCTCCGACAGCAGCCGCACCGTGCCCGGCGACCAGTCGACGTGCGGGGTGGCCTCGTCGGCGTGCAGCGTCCGGGGCAGCAGCTCGTTGCGCAGCGCCTCGATCATCTTGATGGCCCCGCAGATGCCGGCCGCGGCCTGGGTGTGGCCGACGTTCGACTTGAGCGAGCCCAGCCACAGCGGCTGCCCCGGATCACGGTCCCGGCCGTAGGTCGCCAGCAGCGCCCGCGCCTCGATCGGGTCACCCAGCGGCGTTCCGGTGCCGTGCGCCTCCACGGCGTCGACCTCGTCGGCGCCGATCCGGGCATCGGCGAGCGCGGCCCGGATCACCTCCTCCTGAGCCTGCCGGTTGGGTGCGGTCAGCCCGTTGGACGCGCCGTCCTGGTTGACCGCGCTGCCGCGGATCACGGCCAGGACCGGCTGCCCGGCCGCCACCGCATCGGACAGCCGGCGCAGCACCACCAGCCCGGCGCCCTCGGCGAAAGCGGTGCCGTCGGCCTCGGCGCCGAACGCCTTGCACCGGGCCGACCAGGACAGCCCTCGTTGCCGGCTGAACTCCTGGAAGATGCCGGGAGTCGCCATCACGGTGGCGCCGCCGGCCAGCGCGGTGTCGCACTCGCCGCGGCGCAGCGACTGCACGGCCAGGTGCAGGGCGACCAGCGAGGACGAGCAGGCGGTGTCGACGGTGAGCGCCGGGCCGCGCAGGCCGAGCAGATAGGCGATCCGGCCGGACGCGACACTGGTCGAGATGCCGGTGCCGAGGTAGCCCTCGAGCTCCACCGGGATGCTCCGCAGCCGGGTCAGGTAGTCCTGGTGCACCACACCGGCGAACACCCCGGTACGGGACTCGCGCATCGTGTGCGGGTCGATCCCCGCGTGCTCGAAGGCCTCCCACGCGCACTCCAGCAGCACCCGCTGCTGCGGGTCCATGGCCACGGCCTCGCGCGGGCTGATCCCGAAGAACGTCGGGTCGAAACCGGCGGCGTCGGCGAGGAAACCACCCTCACTGACGTACGACGTACCCGGCGCCTCCGGATCGGACCCGGCCAGCGCGGCCAGATCCCAGCCCCGGTCCGGCGGGAACGGGCTGATCGCGTCCACCTCGCCGGTGACCAGCCGCCAGAGTTCTCCCGGCGAGCCGGCTCCCGGCAGTCGGCAGGCGGCCCCGAGCACCGCGATCGGTTCGTGTGCCCGCTCGATGACGTCACGCAGCTGTTCGCGTGTCTGGTGCAGCTCCGCGGTCACCCGTCGGAGGAAGTCCCGGAGTTTCTCCTCGTTGGACATCGGATCGTCTCCCCGTATCAGATCTTGAGCTCGCGCTCGATGAAGTCGAAGATCTCGTCGTCGCTGGCCTCGGCGAGCCGGTCCGCCGTGCCGTCCGAGCCGGCCGCCGTACCGTCGACGCGGGCCAGCAGGTCCCGCAGCCGCCGGCCGACCGCCGACTGGGCGGCGTCGTCCAACTGGACCGTGCCGAGCATCGTCTCGACCCGGGCCAGTTCGCCGAGCACGGCCGCCGGTGCGCCCGCCGGTTCGGCGGCCGGCGCGAGCTCGCCGATGACGTGGCGGGACAGCGCGTCGAGGGTGGGGTACTCGAACACGGCGGTCGCCGGCAGCCGCAATCCGGTCGCCGCGTTGACCCGGTTGCGGAACTCCACCGCCGACAGCGAGTCGAAGCCGAGCTCCTTGAGCGCGAGCCCGGCGTCCAGCGCGTTCGGGTCGGTGTGCCCGAGGACCGTGGCCACGTGCCGGCGCAGCAGGTCCAGCACGTGGTCGACCTGCCCGGCCTGGTCGAGCGCGGCGAGCCGGCGGCTCAGCGTCATCGACCCGCCGATGTCGCCGTCAGCGGCCGTGCGCCGGGCCGGCCGGGCGGCCAGCCCGGTCAGGATCGGCGGCAGCATCTTCGCCTCGGCGCGGGCCCGCAGCGCCGAGGGGGAGAAGCGGTTGAGGATGTGTACCGGCAGGCCGGCGGCCAGCGCGTCGTCGAACATGGCCAGCCCCTCCGCGATGGAGAACGGCAGGACGCCGCTGCGGGCGACCCGGGCGTGGTCGGCCGCGCGCAGATGACCGGTCATGCCGTCCGGCAGGTCCCACAGCCCCCAGGCCAGCGAGGTGGCGGGCTCACCGGCGGCGTGCCGGTGCTGGGCCAGTGCGTCCAGGTAGGCATTGGCCGCCGCGTAGTTCGCCTGTCCGGCGTTGCCGAGAGTGCCCGCCGCCGAGGAGAACATCAGGAACTGGGTGACCGGATGGTTCCTGATCGCGGTGTGCAGATGCCAGGCGCCCTCCGCCTTGCCGCGCAGCGCGGTCTGCAGGTGATGCTCGGTGAGCGCGTCGAGGGTGGCGTCGGCCAGCGCGCCGGCCGTGTGCACGACGGTGGTGAGTGGATGGGCCGGGTCCACCATGGACAGCAGCCGGGTCAGGTCGGCCGGGTCGCCGGTGTCGCAGGCGGCCAGGGTCACCCGGGCGCCGAGGCCCTCCAGCCGGGCGGTCAGCTCGGCCGCCCGCGGGTGGTGCGGCCCCTGCCGGCCGGCCAGCAGCAGGTGCCGTACGCCGTGCCGGGTGACCAGGTGGTCGATCAGGTGACCGGCCAGGGTGCCGGTGGCGCCGGTGACCAGCACGGTGCCCTCCGGGTCCAGCGGGGCCGGCAGGGTCAGCACGATCTTGCCGGTGTGCCGGGCCTGCGACAGGTGGCGGAAGGCGGCCGGGGCCTGCCGGATGTCGAAGGCGGTGATCGGCAGCGGGCTGATCACCCCCTGCTCGGCGAGCTCGAGCAGATCGGCGAGCATGGCTCGGACGTGCTCGGGGCCCCGGTCGAGGACGTCGAAGGACTGGTAGTGGACTCCCGGATGGGCGCCCGCCACCGCCTCGGCGTCACGGATGTCGGTCTTGCCCATCTCGACGAAGCGGCCACCGGAGCGCAGCAGCCGCAGTGACCCGTCGACGAAGTCACCGGCCAGCGAGTTGAGCACGATGTCGACGCCGCCCGAGAACGCCTGCTCGAAGTCGAGCGTGCGGGACGAGGCGATGTGCGCGTCCGGGTAACCCAGGCGGCGCAGCGTCTCCCACTTGCCGGGGTGGGCCGTGCCGTACACCTGCAGCCCGAGGTGCCGGGCGACCTGGGTGGCGGCCATGCCGACCCCGCCGGCCGCGGCGTGCAGCAGCAGCCGCTCGCCCGGCTGTGCCTGGGCCAGGTCACGGAGCGCGTACAGGGCGGTCAGGAAGGCCGCCGGGGTGGCCGCCGCCTGCGCGAAGCTCCAGCCGTCCGGGATCCGGGTCACGAGCCGGTGGTCGGTCGTGGTGACCGGGCCGACCCCGGCGCTCATCAGGCCCATCACCCGGTCGCCGGGCCGCACACCGGTCACGCCCGGGCCGACCTCGAGCACCACGCCGGCGGCCTCGGTGGCCGCGGCCCGGCCGTCCTGCGCGACCATGCCCAGTGCCAGGACCACGTCCCGGAAGTTCACGCCGACGGCGCGTACCGACAGTCGCAGTTGACCGTCGGTCAGCGGCGCGGTCGCCTGCGGGAACTCGGCCAGCGCGAGATCGTCGAAGCCGCCCGCGCCGTCGACCACCAGTTGCCAGGTCTCGGCGCCGGCCGGCGGCACCAGGGCCCGGTCGGCCCGGGCCCGGACCAGCCGGGGCACGAACAGCGCTCCCTCGCGGACGGCGACCTGCGGCTCACCGGTCCAGACCGCGGCCGGCAGCGCCGCCGCGGCGCCGGGCCGCCCGTCCAGGTCGACCAGCGAGAACCGGCCCGGATGCTCGGACTCCGCGGAACGGACCAGGCCCCACACCGAGGAGGAGGCGAGTCCGGTCAGGTGCTCGCCGGGGCGGACCGCGGCGGCGTCGTGGGTGATCACGACCAGCCGTGAACCCTCGAACGCCGGATCCCGCAACCACTGCTGGAGCAGGCGCAACACCGGCTCGATCGCGGCGCGGGGGTCACCGGCGGGGACCTCCCGGGGCGCGGCGACCAGCACGGCCGGCGGGACCGGAGCCTCCCGCAGCGCGTCCAGATCGGTCGCCCGCACGGTGGCCGGGCCCAGGTCGTACGGGAAGTCGCCGAGCACGGCGCACGGCGACGGCTCGCCACCGGCCGTGAACGGCTGCCAGGCGACCGTGTGCTCGGCGTCGTGGTGGCTGGTGCGGGCCAGGTCGAGCTGGCCGCGCGACACCGGCCGCAGGGACAGCTCCTCGACCGTGGCCAGCGCGGCACCGGACGCGTCGGCCATCCGCAGGCCGACCGCACCGGGCCCGGCCGGGCGCAGCTCCACCCGCAGCGCCGAGGCGCCGACAGCGTGCAGGGTCACCCCGGACCAGGCGAACGGCAGCACGATCCCGTTACCGACCGCGGCCGCCGCCGGGGTCAGCGCCACACCCTGCAGTGCCGCGTCCAGCAGCGCCGGATGGATCCCGAAGCCGTCCGGCGCGCCGGCGGCCAGCACCACCTCGGTGTAGACGCGGTCGTCGCGCTGCCAGGCCGCCCGCAGCCCGCGGAACGCCGGCCCGTAGTCGAGTCCGACCTCGGCGAGCCGCGCGTACAGGTCGTCCAGCGGGATCGGCTCGGCACCCGGCGGCGGCCACGCGTCCAGGGTGAATTCGGCCGCCGGGGCGGCGTCGTCCACCACACCCTCGGCGTGACAGACCCACGGGCGTCCCGGCGTACGGGAGTGGATGCTCACCGGCCGGGCCCCGTCCGCACCGGCGCCGCCCAGCACGACCTGCACCTGAGCCGCCTCGCCGGTGAGGATCAGCGGCGCCTGCAGGGTCAGTTCCCGCAGGTGGCCGCAGCCGGCCTGATCACCGGCCCGCACGGCCAGCTCGACCAGGGCCGCGCCGGGCAGCAGCACGGTGCCGTGTACGGCGTGGTCGGCCAGCCACGGGTGGGTACGGGTGGACAGGCTCGCGGTCAGCACCGTCGCGTCCCCGTCGGCCATCGCCACCGCCGCGCCCAGCAGCGGGTGCGACACCGGCTCCAGGCCCAGCTCACCGGCGTCGGCCGCCTCCGCGGGCGCCTCCAGCCAGTAGCGCTGCCGCTGGAACGGGTAGGTGGGCAGGTCCACCGGCCGGCCGGTGCCCGGCAGGTATCCGGTGAAGTCGGCGGGCGCGCCGCGTACGAACAACTCGGCCGCCCCGGTCAGGACCCGGACCAGACCGCCCTCGTCGCGGCGCAGCGTCCCGGTGCACACCGCGTCGGTGATCCCGGCGTCCTCCAGGGTGTCCTGCAGCCCGGTCAGCAGCACCGGGTGCGGGCTCGACTCGACGAAGGTGCGGAAACCGTCCGCGGCCAGGCGGCGCACGGCCCGCTCGAATTCGACCGGCTGCCGCAGGTTGGTGAACCAGTACCCGGCGTCCAGCCCGGCGGTGTCGACCGGCTCACCGGTGACGGTGGAGTAGAAGGCGATCGGCGCGGTCCGCGGTTCGATCCCGGACAGCACCTCGGCGAGCCGCTCGCGGATGGCGTCGACGTGCGGGCCGTGCGAGGCGTAGTCGACCGGCACGGTGCGGGCCCGGATGCCCTCGGCCTCGCAGGCCGCCACGAACTCGGCGACCGCGTCGGCGTCACCGGACAGCACGGTGGCCCGCGGGCCGTTGACCACGGCCACGTCCAGCCGGCCGGGCCAGGCCGACAGCCGCTCCCGGACGTCGGCGGCGGTCAGCGCCACCGACGCCATCGCGCCGCGGCCGGTGATCGCGGTCAGCGCCTGGCTGCGCAACGCCACCACCCGGGCGGCGTCGTCGAGCGACAGCGCACCGGCGATGTGGGCCGCGGCGATCTCGCCCTGGGAGTGCCCGACCACCGCGTCCGGGCGGATCCCGAAGGTCTCCCAGAGCCGGGCCAGGGCCACCATGACGGCGAACAGCACCGGCTGCACCACCTCGGCGGCGGTCAGCTCCGGCGTGCCGGGCTCGCCGCGCAGGACGGCGGTCAGGGACCACGGCACGTACCGCTGCAGTGCCCGCTCGCACTCCTCGATCGCGCCGGTGAACACCGGGCTGGTGTCGAGCAGCTCGCGGGCCATCGCCGGCCACTGCGAACCCTGGCCGGGGAAGACGAGCACGGTACGCCCGGCCGGGTTGGCGGCGCCGAGAACCACGTCGGCCGACGGCCGCTGCCCGGCGAGCGCGTCGAGCGCGTCGCCGAGCCGGTCGTGGTCGCCGGCGAGCAGCACCGCCCGGTGCCGCAGCCGGGCCCGCCCGAAGCTGAGCGCGTGGGCCAGGTCCGGCAGCGCCACCGCCGGGCTCAGCTGGGCGCGCAGCAGCGTGGCCTGGTCCCGCAGCGCCGCTTCGGAGGCCGCGGACAGCAGGATCGGCAGGACCGGCGCGGCCGGCGCCCCGGCCGGCGGCACCTCGGCCGGGGCCGGCGGCTCCTCGAGGATGACGTGCGCGTTGGTGCCGCTGATGCCGAACGAGGAGACCGCGCTGCGCCGCGGCCGGCCGGTGCTCGGCCAGGGCAGGTTCTCGCCGAGCAGCTTGATCGTGCCGGGCGACCAGTCGATGTGCGGGCTGGGCACGTCGGCGTGCAGGGTACGGGGCAGGGTGCCGTGCCGCATCGCCATGATCATCTTGATGACGCCGCCGACACCGGCCGCGGCCTGCGCGTGCCCGATGTTCGACTTGAGCGAGCCCAGCCAGAGCGGCTGCTCCGGGTTCCGGTCGCGGCCGTACGTGGCGAACAGCGCCTGCGCCTCGATCGGGTCGCCCAGCGCCGTTCCGGTGCCGTGCGCCTCGACCGCGTCCACCTCACCGGCGGTCAGGCCGGCGTCGCTGAGCGCCTGCCGGATGACCCGCTGCTGTGCCGGCCCGTTCGGGGCGGACAGCCCGTTGGAGGCCCCGTCCTGGTTGGTGGCGGTGCCGCGGACCACCGCCAGCACCCGGTGACCGTTGGCGACCGCGTCGGACAGCCGCTCCATCACCAGCATGCCGACGCCCTCGGCCGCACCGAACCCGTCGGCGTCGGCGCCGAACGCCTTGCACCGACCGTCCGGGGCCAGCGCCCGCTGCCGGCTGAACTCCAGGAACATGCCGGGCGTCGCCATCACCACGACCGCGCCGGCCAGGGCCATCGTGCACTCGCCGGAACGCAGCGACCGCGCCGCCAGGTGCATCGCCACCAGCGACGACGAGCAGGCCGTATCGATGGTCAGCGCCGGGCCCTCCAGCCCGAAGGTGTACGCCACGCGGCCGGAACCCACACTCGCGGTGTTGCCCATCATCAGGTGACCCTCGAACCCGTCCGGCGCGTGCCGCAGCCGGGCCAGGTAATCCTGATAGCTCATCCCGACGAACACCCCGGTGCGGCTGCCGCGGACCCCGTGCGGGTCGAGGCCCGCCTGCTCCAGCGCCTCCCACGTCGACTCCAGCAGCAGCCGCTGCTGCGGGTCCATCGCGGTGGCCTCCTTCGGGCTGATCCCGAAGAACCCGGCGTCGAAGTGGGCCGGCTCGTCGAGGAAACCACCGCTGACGGTGTACGTGCGGCCGGTCTCGTCCGGATCCGGGTGGTAGAGGCCGGCGGCGTCCCAGCCGCGGTCCTCCGGCCACTCGGCGACCGCGTCGGTGCCGGACTCCACCAGCCGCCACAGGTCATCGGGCCCGCGCACCCCACCGGGGAACCGGCAGCTCATGCCGACGATCGCGATCGGCTCGTCGGAGGCGCCCGGGCAGGCCACCTCGCCCGGCCCGGCTGTCACCCCGGCCAGTTCGGCCCGCAGGTACTCGGCCAGCACCACCGGGGACGGGTAGTCGAAGACCAGCGTGGCGGGCAGTCGCAGACCGGTCAGCCGGTTCAGCCGGTTGCGCAGCTCCACCCCCATGATCGAGTCGAAGCCGACGTCCTTGAACGGCATGTCCGGCCGGATCGGTCCGGCCGAGCCGTGCCCGAGCACCAGCGCGACCTGGACCTGCACCGCCTCCAGCAGCATCCGCAGCTGGTCGGCCTCCGGCACGGCGGCCAGCTGCGCGGCCAGCGCCGTACCGGCACCGGCGGTGGCCGGCTCCTCCTCGGCGCCGCCGGTCCGGGCCTCCGGGATGCCGGCGATCAGCGGCCGGGAGCCGCTCGCCGTGAACGCCGCTCCGAACCGGCGCCAGTCGATGTCGGCCACGTACAGCGACACCTCGCCGTCGGCGATCGCGTCACCCATCGCGGCCAGCGCGACCCGCGGCTCCATCGGCGGGATGCCGTGCCGGTGCTGGACCGCGATCGTCTCCGGGTCCTCGGCCACCCCGGAATCGGCCCACGGGCCCCAGCCCAGGCACACCACCGGGCGCCCGGCCGCGGCCCGCTGCCGGGCCAGCGACTCGACCACGGCGTTGCCACCGGCGTACCCGGCCTGGCCGGGCAGGCCCAGCACCGCCGACAGCGCCGAGAACAGGACCAGCTGCTCGTCGACCAGCTCGGTCAGGTTCGCCGCGACCAGGGCGCGGCCCCGGTGGGCGGCGGCCAGCGACTCGGCGGTCAGTTCACCGGCCGGCGCGTCCGCGCGTACCCCGGCGGTGTGCACCACCGCGGTGAGCGGGGTGTCGCCGCCGCGTACCGAATCCAGCAGCGCGGCCAGCGCGTCCCGGTCCGCGGCGTCGCACGCCACCACCGTGGTCGGGGTGCCCGCCGCGGTGAGCTCGGCGGCCAGCTCCTCGGCGCCCGGCGCCTGCGGGCCGCGCCGCCCGGCCAGGACCAGCCGGGACACCCCCTGTTCGGCGAGCCGGCGCGCCACGTGGGCGCCGAGCCCGCCGGTGCCGCCGACGACCAGCACCGTGCCCGACGGCTGCCACGCGGACGCGCCGGTGGTCCGCGGGGCCCGCGCCAGCCGCGGAACCAGCACGGCGCCGCCGCGTACCGCGAAACGGTCCTCCGTGCCGGCCGCGGTGCCGAGCACCGCGCAGAACCGGTCGAGCGCCGCGTTGTCGAGCTCCTCCGGCAGGTCCACCAGCGCGCCGTGCAGCGCCGGCTGCTCGACCGCGGCGACCCCGCCGAGGCCCCAGGCCGCGGCCTGGGCGGCGGCCGACGCCGTGTCGGTGGCGCCGGTGGACACCGCGCCCCGGGTGACCGTCCAGAGCGGCGCCACCGGCCGGTCGGCCAGCGCCTGGATCAGCGCCAGCTGGGCGGTGAGCCCGGCCGGCAGGTCGGGGTGGGCGGCGTCCGGCGTCTCGTCCAGCGTCAGCAGCGACAGCACACCGTCGGCCGGGCCGGCCGACGCCAGCGCCTCGCTCACCGGGCCACGCTCCGCGGCCGGCACCACCAAGGTGCTGACCTGGACGCCCCGGGCGGACAGCGCCGCCACGACCGCCGCGTACGTCGCGCTGTCCCGGCCGTCACCGGTGACCACGACGAGCCAGTGGCCCCGCACTGCCGTCCCGGCCTGGTGCCGCTGCCATTGCAGCCGGTAGCGCCAGCCGTCGGCGCGGGCCTCGTCCTGGGCCCGCCGCCGCCACGACGACAGCGCCGGGACGACGGCCTCGAGCGGGGTGTCCGGCCGGACCGACAGCTCCCGGGCGACCTGCGCCACGTCGGTACGCGTCACCGAGTCCCAGAACCGCGCGTCCGCCGCCGACTCGGCCACGATCGTGCGCTCGGGCGGGGCCAGCCAGTAGCGGGTCCGCTGGAACGGGTAGGTCGGCAGGTCGATCCGGCGGGCCGGGCCCACCGCCCGGCCCCAGTCGACGCGGGCGTTGCCGGCCCACGCCTCGGCCAGCGAGGTCAGCAGCCGCCGCGGGCCGCCGTCGTCGCGGCGCAGGGTGCCGACCACGGTGACCTGGCCGACGGCCGGCCCGAGGTCGTCCACGGTGCCCTGGACGCCGGAGGTGAGCACCGGGTGCGGGCTGCACTCGATGAACACTCGGTAACCGTCGATGGCCAGCCGGCGCACCGCCTGTTCCAGCTCGACCGGCTGCCGCAGGTTGGTGAACCAGTAGCCGGCGTCCAGCGACGCCCCGTCGGTCACGGCGCCGGTCACCGTCGAGTAGAACGCCACGTCGGCCGCCCGCGGGGTGATGCCGGTCAGCACCTCGGCCAGGCGGTCCCGGATCGCATCGACGTGCGGGCCGTGCGAGGCGTAGTCCACCGGGACGGTCCGGGCCCGCAGGCCGTCGCGTTCGCAGACCGCCATCAGCTCGGCGAGAGCGTCGGCGTCACCGGAGACGACGGTGGCCGCCGGGCCGTTGACGGCCGCCACCCCGATCCGCCCGTCCCACCCGGCGATCAGCTCGCGGACGTCGGCGGCGGGCACGGCCAGCGACACCATGCCGCCGCGCCCGGCGATCGCCGACAGCGCCTGGCTGCGCAGCGCCACCACGCGGGCGCCGTCCTCCAGTGACAGGGCGCCGGCCACACAGGCGGCGGCGATCTCACCCTGCGAGTGCCCGACCACGGCATCCGGCTGTACGCCGGATGACCGCCACGCCTCGGCCAGCGACACCATCACCGCCCACAGCAGCGGCTGCACCACGTCGACCCGGTTGAGGTCCGGCCCGCCCGGCGTCCCGCGCAGCACGTCGATCGGCGACCACGGCACGTACGCCCGCAACGCCCGGTCGCACTCGTGCAGCCGGGCCGCGAACGGCTCGCAACTGTCCAGCAGCCCGACGGCCATGCCGATCCACTGGGAACCCTGACCGGGGAAGACGAAAACGGTCTTGCCGGCCGGGCCGGTGGTGCCGCGGACCACGGTGGCGCCGGGCAGCCCGGTGCCGGCGATCTCGTCCAGCCCGGCCAGCAGTTCGTCGCGGTTGTCGGCCACCACGACGACCCGGTGGTCCAGTGCGGCCCGCGACAGCCCCAGCGAGTAGCCCAGGTCGGCCTCGGTGATCGCCGGGTCGGCGAGCAGGGCTCGGACCCGGGTGGCCTGAGCGGCCAGCGCCGGTTCCGAGCGGGCCGACAGCGGCACGGCGACCAGCCGCGGCCGCGGCTCGCCGGCCGGCTCGGCGGCGTCGGCCCGGTCGGGGGCCTCCAGGATCACGTGGGCGTTGGTGCCGCTGATGCCGAACGCCGAGATCCCGGCCCGGCGCGGCCGGTCGGCCGCGGTGTCCCACGGCCGGGCCTCGGTCAGTACGCGCACACCGGCGCCGTCCCACTCCACGTGCCGGGTGGGCGTGTCGACGTGCAGCGTCCGCGGCAGCAGGCCGTGCTGCATCGCCAGCACCATCTTGATCAGCCCGGCCACACCGGCCGCGGCCTGCGTGTGGCCCAGGTTCGACTTGACCGAGCCGAGCCACAGCGGCCGGGCCGGGTCCCGCTCGCGGCCGTAGGTGGCCAGCAGCGCGTTCGCCTCGATCGGGTCACCGAGCCGGGTGCCGGTGCCGTGCGCCTCCACCACGTCCACGTCGTGCCCGGTCAGCACGGCGTCGGCGAGGGCCTGCTCGATCGCCTTCTGCTGGGCCGCCCCGCTGGGCGCGGTCAGCCCGTTGGAGGCGCCGTCCTGATTGAGGGCGGTGCCGCGGACCGTCGCGAGCACCGGGTGCCCCAGCCGGCGGGCGTCGGAGAGCCGTTCCAGCAGCACCACGCCGGCACCGTCGGAGAAGCCGGTGCCGTCGGCCGCGTCGGCGAACGCCTTGCACCGGCCGTCCGGGGCCAGCCCCCGCTGGCGGCTCATCTCCAGGAAGATGCCGGGTGTCGACATCACGGTCGCGCCACCGGCCAGTGCCATCGTGCACTCGCCGCTGCGCAGCGCCCGTACCGCCAGGTGCAGTGCCACCAGCGACGACGAGCAGGCGGTGTCGATCGACACCGCGGGACCCTCCAGCCCGAAGGTGTACGCCACCCGGCCCGACGCCACACTGGGCGTGGTGCCGGTCAGCAGATATCCCTCGAGGTCCTCGGTGGCGTCGCGGGGATCGGTGCCCCCGTACCCCTGGGCGATGACCCCGAGGAACACCCCGGTACGGCTGCCGCGGACCGAGGTCGGGTCCAGTCCGGCCCGCTCGAACACCTCCCAGGACGTCTCCAGCAGCAGCCGCTGCTGCGGGTCCATGGCCAGTGCCTCCCGCGGGCTGATCCCGAAGAATCCCGCGTCGAAATCCATCGCGCCGTCGACGAAGCCACCGCGCCGGGTGCAGACCTTCCCGGGCAGGCCGGGCTCGGGGTCGTACATCGCCGCGGTGTCCCAGCCCCGGTCCTCGGGGAAGTCCGACAGCTTGTCGCAGCCCTCGGCCAGCACCTCCCACAGCTGTTCCGGGCTGTCCACGCCGCCGGGGAAACGGCAGCTCATCGCGACGACGGCGATCGGCTCGTGCGCCCGCTCCTCCTGCTCGGCGAGCAGCCGCCGGGTGCTGCGCAGCTCGTTGGTGGCGCGCTTGAGGTATTCCCGAAGGGTCTGTTCGTTGGTGTTGTCCGGCACGGCGGCCGCCCTTCTCGTCGTTTGCGGATTCACTGGCCCAGGCCCAGCTCGTTGTCAAGGACGTCGAACAGGTCGTCGTCGCTGACGAGATCGAGGTCGCCGGAGTCGGTCGAGGTGTCGCCGGCACCGGACTGGCCGCTGTTCCACTTCCACAGCAGGGCCTGGATGCGTGCCGCGATGCGCTGATGCTGGTCGGCGTCGGTTTCGAGGTCGGTCAGCACGGCCTCGAACCGGTCGAGTTCGGAGAGAACGGTGGCGGCCGGGGCGACCGGCTCGGGAGCCACCAGGTCACACAGGTGCTCGGCCAGGGCGTCGACCGTCGGGTGGTCGAAGACCAGGGTGGCGGGCAGCCGCAGACCGGTCGCCGTGTTGAGCCGGTTGCGCAGCTCCAGCGCGGTGAGCGAGTCGAAGCCGAGCTCCTTGAACGTCCGGTCGCTGTGCACCGGGGCGGCGCCGCTGAACCCGAGGACCGCGGCGACACTGTCGCGGACCAGCTCGGCCAGCAGCCCGGTCTGTTCGGTACTGGTCCGGCCGGTGAGCCGGGCCTGCAACGCCGAGGCGCCACCGCCACCGGCACCGGCCGAGTCGGCCACCCGCCGGGCCGGCTGCCGGTCCAGCACCCCGAGCAGCGCCGGCGCGTGTTCCCGCAGCGCCTGCATGTCGGTGCGGGCCGCCAGCACCGCCGCCCGGTCAGCGGTGATCGCCGCGTCGAACAGGTCCAGGCCCTGCTCGGTGCCGAGCGGCAGGAAACCGCCGCGGCCCATCCGCTGCCGGTCGGTGTCGGACAGGTGCCCGGTCATGCCGCTCGCGTCGGCCCACAGACCCCACGCGATCGACGTCGCCGGCAGGCCCCTCGCCCGCCGCTGCTGGGCCACGGCGTCGAGGTACGCGTTCGCCGCCGCGTAGGCGCCCTGCCCGGCGGTGCCCATCGTCCCGGCCGCCGACGAGAACACCACGAAGTGCCGTACCGGGTGGTCGCGGGTCAGCCGGTCCAGGTGGTCCACGCTGTCGGCCTTGGGCCGCAGCGCCGTGTCGATCAGGTCACCGGTCAACCGGTCGACGGTGGCGTCGGCCAGCGCCCCGGCGGTGTGCACCACCGTGGCGAGCGGATGCCCCGGATCGATGCCGTCCAGCAGCCGGCGCAGCGCCCCGGCGTCCCCGGTGTCGGCTGCGGCCAGGGTTACCCGGGCCCCCAAGCTCTCCAGCTCCGCGGTGAGCGCGGCGGCCGATGGGTGCGCCGGCCCCTGCCGGCTGACCAGCAGCAGGTGGCGCACCCCGTGCCGGGTGACCAGGTGCCGCGCGACGTGCCCGCCGAGTGTGCCGGTCGCCCCGGTGATCAGCGCCGTGCCACCGGTGTCGACCGGCGCCGGCAGGGTGAGCACCACCTTGCCGGTGTGCCGGGCCTGGCTCAGGTACCGGAACGCGGCCGGTGCCTGACGGATGTCGAAGGCGGTCGTGCGCAGCGGGGTGACCACCCCCTGCCGGGCGAGTTCCAGCAGGTCCCGCAGCATGCTCTGGACGTAGTCGGGACCCGGGTCCATCACGTCGAACGCCGCGTAGCGCACCCCGGGATGGGCCGCGGCCACCTCCTCGGCGTCCCGGATGTCGGTCTTGCCCATCTCGATGAACCGGCCACCGTCGCCGAGCAGCCGCAGCGAGGCGTTCACGTAGTCGCCCGCCAGACTGTTGAGCACCACGTCGACACCACCGGCGAACGCATGCTCGAAGTCCAGGGTGCGCGACGAGGCGATGTGCGTGCCGGGGTAGCCCATGGCCTGCAGCGTGTCCCACTTGGCGGGGCTCGCCGTGCCGTAAACCTCCAGGCCCCAGTGCCGCGCCAGCTGGGTGGCCGCCATGCCGACACCACCGGTCGCGGCGTGGATCAGCAGCCGCTCGCCCGAGCGCACCCGGGCCAGGTCGCGCAGGCCGTACAGGGCGGTCAGGAACACCACCGGCGCCCCGGCGGCCTCGGCGAACGTCCAGTTCGCCGGCTTGCCGACGAGCAGCCGGCTGTCGGCCACCGACACCGGCCCGATCCGGCCGATCAGCCCCATCACCTCGTCGCCGGGCCGCAGCCCGGTGACGCCCGGGCCGACCTCCAGCACCACACCGGCGCCCTCGGACGCGGCCGGGCGGCCGTCGTCGCGGACCATGCCCAGGGTGATCAGGATGTCCCGGAAGTTGAGGCCCGCGGCGCGGACCGCCAGCCGCACCTGGCCCTCGGCCAGCGGGGCGTTCGCCTCCGGGCACGGGACCAGCTCGAGTCGGTCCAGACTGCCCTTCACCGACGCGTCCAGCTGCCACGGCTCGTCACCGTCCGGGACCGGCAGCCCGGCCAGCTCGGCGGCCCGCCGCAACCGGGGCACCAGCACCGTGTCCGCGCGGAGCGCCAGCTGCGGTTCCCCGGACGCGACCGCCGCCGCCAGGGCGCTCAGCGAGGCGTCCCGCCCATCCACGTCGATCAGCGCAAACCGGCCCGGATGTTCGGTCTGCGCCGACCGGACCAGGCCCCACACCGCAGCCGCGGCCGAGTCGGTGACCTCCTCGCCGGGGTGGGTGGCCAGCGCCTCCCGGGTGACCACGACCAACCGCCGGTCGGCCAGCCGCTCGTCGTCGATCCACGCCTGCAGCAGCGGCAGCACCCGGTCCAGCGCGTCGCGTACCGGCTCGCCGGACACCACGGTGAGGACCGCTCCCGCGGCGTCACCGTCCGTGACCGCGTCGTCGACCGAGGCGGCCGGGCGGACCTGCGGCAACAGGTCCGCCAAGCCCAGCGGGTCACCGCCGAGCAGGGTCAGGCCCGCACCCGGCTCGGTCGCCTCCAGGGCGCCGGGGGCGGGCACCCAGTCGAGGGCGAGCAGGTCGTCGGCGGCCGGCCCGGCGACCTGGGCCGGGCGCACCGGCCGGACCGCCAGCGCGTCCACCCGCAGCACCGGAGCCCCGGCGGCGTCCACGACGTCCAGCGTGTACACGTCCTCGCCAGCCGAAGAGATCCGGGCCCGGACCCGGCCCGCACCGACCGCGCTGAGCGTCACCCCGGACCAGGAGAACGGCAGCCGCGTCTCGGCGCCGTCGGCACTGAACGCCAGCCCGTGCAGGATCGCGTCCAGCAGCGCCGGATGGATGCCGAAGTCACCGGCACCGGCCGCCTCGGGCAGCTCCGCCTCGACGTAGACGTCCCGGCCGCCGCGGCGGACCGCCCGCAGCCCCTGGAACGCCGGGCCGTACTCCAGCCCCAGCCCGGCCAGCTCCGGATAGGCGCCGCCCACCGGCACGTCGACGGTGTGCTCCGGCGGCCACACCCAGCCGGGTGCGGCGGTCTCCGGCGGTGCCGCGACCATGGTGGCCACGGCGTGCCGGCGCCACGGCGCGTCGCCCGCCCGACCGTGGACCTCCAGCTGCCGGCGGCCCTGCTCGTCCGGCTCGGCCAGCAGCACCTGCAGCGACACCACCGTGCCGTCCGGCACCACCAGCGGCGCGTCGATCACCAGTTCCTCGATCGTGCCGCAGCCGGCGTGGTCACCGGCCCGGACGGCGAGGTCCACGAACGCGGCGCCCGGCAGCAGCACACTGCCGAAGACCGAGTGGTCGGCCAGCCACGTCTGCGACCGGGCCGACAGGTGGCCGGTGAACAGGACACCCTGCCCGTCGGCGCGTTCCACCACACCGGTGAGCAGCGGGTGCGGGCCGCCGCCGGCCGCGGCCGTTCCGGTGGCGGCCGGCATCCAGAAGCCGGCGTGGTCGAAGGCGTACGTCGGCAGCTGTGTCACCGGCGCCGCGGGTAGCAGCCGGTCCCAGTCGACCGGGCCGCCGCCGGTGTGCAACTCGGCCACCGAGGTGAGCATGCGGCGCATCCCACCGTCGTCGCGGCGCAGCGATCCGACCACGACCCGGTCGCCGGCCCCGGACGCCTCCACGACCTGCTGCACCCCGACGGTCAGCACCGGGTGGGCGCTGCACTCGACGAAAACGCCGTACCCGTCGGTGAGCAGCCGTTCCACGGTCGCCCCGAAGTGGACCGTCTGCCGCAGGTTGCGCACCCAGTAGTCGGCGTCCAGCCCGGCGGTGTCCACCGGCTCGGCCTCGACGGTGGAGTAGAACGCGATCGGTGCGGTCCGCGGCCGGATGCCGTCGAGCAGCCGCAGCACCTCGTCGCGGATGGCGTCGACGTGCGTCGAGTGCGATGCGTAGTCCACCGGGATGATCCGGGCCCGGACCCCTTCGGCCTCGTACGCCGCGACGAGCGCCGCCAGCTCGGTGGCCGACCCGGAGAGCACCGTCACCGACGGCCCGTTGACCGCGGCGATGCTCACGTCGGTGCCGGCGATGCGCTCGCGCACCCGGTCGGCGGGCAGCGGGACCGAAGCCATGCCGCCCGGGCCGGTGATGGCCCGCAGCGCCTGGCTGCGCAGCGCCACCACGCGGGCGCCGTCGTCGAGGGTGAGCGCACCGGCCACGACGGCCGCGGCGATCTCACCCTGGGAGTGGCCGATCACCGCGCCGGGCCGTACGCCCCAGGACTCCCACACCGCGGCCAGCGACACCATCACCGACCACAGCGCGGGCTGGACCACGTCGACGCGCGTCAGATCGGCCGCGGTCTCGTCACCGTTCAGCGTGGCGATCAGGTCCCAGTCGACGTACGCCGACAGCGCCGCCGCACACTCGTGGATGCGCTCCCGGAACACCGGGGACTCGGCCATCAGCGCCCGGGCCATGCCGGTCCACTGCGAACCCTGCCCCGGGAAGACGAACACGGTCGGCCCCGGCCGGCCGGCAGTGCCGGTGACCACGCCGGGCCCCGCCGTGCCGCCGGCCAGCGCGGTCAGCGCCTGGCGCAGCTCGTCGTGGCCGTCGGCGACCAGCACCGCCCGCTGCTCGAACCGCGCCCGGCCGGTCAGCGACCGCGCCACCGAGGCCTCCGGCACCTCCGGGTGACCGGCGAGGAACTCGGCCAGCCGGTCCGCCTGGCGGTGCAGGGCCGTCTCCGAGCGGGCGCTGAGGACGAAGGCGAGCGGCTGTTCGGCCGGTTCCACGGCCGGGGTCTCGACGGTGGGCGCCTCCTCCAGGATGAGGTGGGCGTTGGTGCCGCTGATGCCGAAGGAGGAGATGCCGGCCCGGCGTTTGACGTCACCCGTCGGCCAGGGCTGGGGCTCGGTGAGCAGGGTGAGTGGGTTGTCGTTCCAGTCGATGTGGCTGGTTGGCGTGTCGACGTGCAGGGTTTGGGGTAGTTGCTGGTTTTGCAGGGCGAGGGTCATCTTGATGACTCCGGCGACTCCGGCGGCGGCCTGCGCGTGGCCGATGTTCGACTTGAGGGAGCCGAGCCACAGGGGCCGCTGGCGGCCGGTGCCGTACGTGTCGGTCAGTGCTTGGGCTTCGATGGGGTCGCCGAGTCGGGTGCCGGTGCCGTGGGCTTCGATGGCGTCGATGTCGTTCGGGGTGAGGCCGGCGTTGGCTAAGGCCTGTTGGATGACGCGTTGTTGGGCGGGGCCGTTGGGTGCGGTGAGTCCGTTGGAGGCGCCGTCCTGGTTGATCGCGGTGCCGCGGATGACGGCGAGGATCGGGTGGCCGTTGGCTTGGGCGTCGGAGAGTTTCTCCAGCAGGAGCATGCCGGCGCCTTCGGCCCAGCCGGTGCCGTCGGCGCTGTCGGCGAACGCCTTGCACCGGCCGTCCGGGGACAGACCCCGCTGCCGGGAGAAACCGACGAAGACGTTCGGGGTGGCGACGACCGTGACCCCGCCGGCCAGCGCCAGACCGCACTCCCCGTTACGCAGGGCCTGGGCCGCCAGGTGGATCGCGACCAGCGACGACGAACACGCCGTGTCGATCGTGACGGCCGGGCCCTGCAGCCCGTACGTGTAGGCGATCCGCCCCGACGCGACACTGCCGCTGACCCCGGTGAGCAGCTGACCCTCGTAGCCGTGTGGCGCGCTGCCGCCGGCGTAGTCGTGGTACATCAGCCCGGTGAAGACGCCGGTCTGCGTCCCGTTCAGGCTGTGCGGGTCGATGCCGGCCCGTTCGAACGTCTCCCAGGTGGTCTCCAGCAGCAGCCGCTGCTGCGGGTCGGTGGCCAGCGCCTCGCGCGGGCTGATCCCGAAGAACTCCGGATCGAACCGGTCGGCGTCGTGCAGGAAACCACCCTGGTTCACATAGCTGGTGCCGGCGTGGTCGGGATCGGGGTGGAACAGGTGGTCCAGGTCCCAGCCCCGGTTGGTGGGGAAGTCACCGATCGCGTCCCGGCCGTCGGCCAGCATCTGCCACAACTGCTCGGGGCTCGACACGTCACCGGGCAGCCGGCAGGCCATGCCCACGATCGCGATCGGCTCGTCCGTACGCGCGGATGCCGTTGCCGTGACCGTGGCACCGCCCGCGGTGAGCCGCCCGGTGAGGTGATCCGCCACCGCCTGCGGGCTCGGGTGGTCGAAGACCAGGCTCGCCGGCAGCGTCAGCCCGCTGGCGGCGGCCAGCCGGTTGCGCAGCTCCAGGGCGGTGAGCGAGTCGAAGCCGAGATCGGTGAACGGCCGCTCCGCGTCGACCGACGCCGCCCCGGTGTGCCCGAGAACCGCCGCCACCTGCTCCCGGACCAGCCGCAGAGCCGCCTGCGGAACCTCCCGCGCCGGCAGCCCGGCCAGACCGCCGCCCCGACGTCGCCGGACCCGTGCGCGGTGGAGTGCGGTGGGGTTGAGGTTGGCGGCGATGAGGGTGGGTGTGGTGGTGGTGAGGGCTTGGTCGAGGAGTTGGAGGGCGTGGGTGGTGGTGAGGGGGGTGGTGCCGGTGGTGGTGA
>NZ_JBHSBN010000019.1:0-131006 GCF_042650605.1 Micromonospora zhanjiangensis
GGAGTCGTAGGCGATGTTGGCGATGCCCATGTCCACGCCGAGAAACCCGTCTGGGTCGATCAGTTCGGGTTCGGGCACGTCGATGGTGGCGTACAGGAACCACATGCCGTCGCGGTGTACCAGGTCGGACTCGCCGACCGGCAGGGTGGCCACGGCCTTGAGCTGGTCCGGTGAGCCGGTGAAGGCCACGCCCTTGACGCGCCCGCCGGTGGTCCAGATCGACACGGTCCGGGCGTCGTGCTGCCAGGACAGCATCCGGGCGTCGTACGGCTGCGCCGCGTTCCACCGGAAGGCGATCGGGTCTGCTTCGACCCGGCGGCGGCGTTTGCTACCGGGCTTTCCGTAGTTTCCCGCCCGGATGTTTGCCCTCAGCGTGGCGTACGCGTCAGCGACCTTCTTGATAACGTGCTGCGCGGCCTGCGCGCCGAGCCGATAGTTCGACTTGATGCCTTGGTAGGTGTGCTTGCGCAGGTCGTAGTTGCGGTAGCAGCCGATCTGTCGGGCCGTCGCGGCGACCGCACAGGCGGCCGTGTTGCAGGCGCGCAGGGTGGCCTCCAGCGCCGACGCCTGCTGCGGCGTCGGCAGAAGTTTCACCTGCACGACCAGCTTCACGCCGATCACCGTACCGAAGACCCACGACACCCGATGGACACCAGACCCAGATGTACGACGCGGCCGAAGCGTCGTGGACAACCTGCACGCACACTTGGTCTTCACCACCACATACCGGCGCGACGCGCTCACCGATTAGATCCTCACCCGATGCGAGGAGATCATGCGGGCAGTCCGCGTCGACTTCGGCGCCCAGCTACGCGAGTTCAACGGCCAAGACGACCACATCCACCCGCTCGTGCACCACCCGCCATCGGTCGCGTTGTCACGTCTGGTCAACAGCCTCAAGGGCGTCTTCAGAAACATCCCGATTCGTGACGGCGCTCCTCCCGACCCTAAACAGCCGGGTTTCCCGCCTTATGGGCTGCTGAACGAGCGGGCCCGAAGTCCCGTCCGGTCGCGGTGGTCCGTTCCGCGCGGCCTTCGAAAGCGGCGGGACCTCCGGACCCGCCCTGCGGGCTTCGCGTGGCCGGCGCGGCCCGCGCGGTCCGCGAGGGTGAGCCGGCGGGGCACGTCGGGTGCTGGTGCTGGTCAGCCGGTTCGGACGCCGACGCCCGGTGAACCGGGGGATTCGTGCAGGCGGAGCCGGACGATCCGCGCGTCGCGCGGGATGTCGTAGACGACGGCCCCGGTGACCTGGTTGCCCGGGTTGATCTCGCTGAGGAAGTCCTGCTTGTCGGCGTTGACCAGGATGCCGGCGCTGGGATCGGCCACGTACTGCTGGCCGGTCGGCCCGTACGCCCGTTGCAGGGTGTCGGCGAAGGTGACCGGGTGCCGGCCGATGTTGCGGACGTCCAACTGGACCACGCAGAACTGGCCGACCGCGCTCTGGCTGACCAGCGGGTCACCGATCCGGTCCACGCCGCAGTGCATGGTGCGTACCCGGAATTCCAGGTCGCCGTCCCGGGCCGGTTGGTTGAGGCCGACCGAGTGGGTGGTCCGGTCGCGGATCATGTGCAGCAGGTCGCCACCCCAGGTCACCAGCGCGACCGCGACGGCGCCGTAGCAGCAGAGCAGGAACAGGCCGGCGCTGCCGAGGATCATCCAGGGTCGGACGTCCCGACGCGGCTGCGGGTGCGGCTCGGCCGGTTCCGCGGCGGGTGGCGGTGCCGGGGGTTCCGGGGGCGGCGGGGCACCGCCCAGCGGCGGCGCCGTCGCGGCGGTCTCCGGCGTCGACCAGTGCGGCGGGCCGGCCGGCTGCGGCGTGGTCATCGCGGTCCCCCGAATTCGCCTGCGCTTTGCCCGATTCTAGGCTTTGGTGATGTTCGTCCGGCGAGGATCGCGTTTCTCACCCTGTCGGCCGGGCCGCCCCGGCGGCAGGATGGCGGGATGGAACTGGTGACCGTCGACGACGTCCGAGCCGCCGCCGAGTTGATCGCCGGGCGGGTGGTCCGCACTCCGTTGCTGGCCAGCCGGTGGTCCGAGGAGGTGCTGCTCAAGCCGGAGAACCTGCAGCCGGTGGGCTCGTTCAAGCTGCGCGGGGCGACCAACGCGGTCGGCCGGCTGCCGGCCGGGCAGCGGGACCGGGGGGTGGTCACCCACTCGTCCGGCAACCATGGCCAGGCGCTGGCCTGGGCCGCGGCCGCCGCCGGGGTGCCCTGCACGGTGGTGATCCCGCGCGGCGCGCCGGCAGTCAAGGTCGAGCAGGTCCGGACGCTCGGCGCCGAGGTCGTGCTGGTCGAACCCGAGCGGCGGCTGGCCGAGGCCGAGCGGATCGCCGCCGAGCGGGGACGCGAACTGATCCCGCCGTACGACGACCGGCGGATCATCGCCGGCCAGGGCACGGTGGGCCTGGAGATCGTGACCGACCTGCCCGAGGTCGACGTGGTCCTGGTGCCGGTGGGCGGCGGCGGCCTCGCCTCCGGCGTCGCCACGGCGGTCCGGGCGCTGCGACCCGGGGCCGCGGTGATCGGCGTCGAGCCGGAGTACGCGGCGGACGCCCGGGAGTCGCTGGCCACCGGCACGGTGGCCCGCTGGCCGGTCGAGCGGACCTACCGCACCAGTGCCGACGGGCTGCGGACCAACCTCTCCGAGTTGACCCTGGCGCACCTGCGGGACCGGTTGGACGGCATCGTCACGGTCACCGAGGAGGAGATCGCCGCCGCCCTCGCCCGGCTGGTCCGCCAGTCCCGGCTGGTGGTGGAGCCCAGCGGCGCGGTCGCCCCGGCCGCCGCCCTGTTCCGCGCCGCCGACCTGCCGCCGGGTCGCACCGTCGCCGTGGTGAGCGGCGGCAACGTCGACCCGGCGGTGCTCGCCGAGGCCGCCCTGGGGCGCTCCCCGGCCGAGACGGCGGCGGTCCGGCCCGGCTAGAACCGGTCGAAAGTACGGTCGCGAGCGGGGTCAACCGTGCTTCGGTCGGATGTCGCCGACGGGTCGGGCGCACAGGATGAGCCGCATGTCATCTCATCGACGACGTATCGTCGCGCTCGACGTGATCCGCGGCTTCGCGCTCTGCGGCATCCTGCTGGCCAACGTCCAGCCGATAGCCAACGCCGGACGGATCGTCATCACCTCGGCGCCGCCGCCCGGACCCGACGCCGGCGTCGACTGGATGGGCCTGCTGGTTCCGCAGCGCTTCTTTCCCATCTTCGCCTTCCTCTTCGGTGTCGGGTTCAGCCTGCTGCTCGACTCCGTCGAGGGTCGTGTCCCGCGACCACGGGTGCTGCTGCTGCGCCGGTTGCTGGTGCTGCTCGGGATCGGGCTGGCCCACTTCGTGCTGCTCTGGCACGGCGACATCCTGTCCTCGTACGCCCTGGTGGGCCTGTTGGTCCTGGTCCCGTCGTCCTGGCTGCCGCGATGGGCGGTGGCCGGCCTCGGCGGCGCGTTCCTGGCGGCCTCGCTGATCACCGGCGAGAACCACTTCTCCGTGATCGCCGGGCTCTTCCTGGTGGGCTCCGCGCTGGTCCGGTACGGCGTGATCGACCGGCTGGAACGGTCGACGAAGGTGCCGGCCCTGCTGGGTCTGGCCTTCGCCACGGCGGCGGTGCTGGTCCTCGGCCCGCAGGTCACGTCGCCGGGGACGAGTCGGCCCGGTGACTTCTGGTTCTGGAACGGCCTCGGTGGCCTGCTGGTCGCCGGCTGTTACGTCTGCGGTCTGCTGGTCCTGCTGCGGACGCCGCTGCGAGCCGCGCTGCGGGCCGTCTTCGCCCCGTTGGGCCGGATGGCGCTGACCAACTACCTGACCGCCACGGTCGTCGTGCTGGCGGTCAGCCGGCTGGTCGACGGTCGACCGGAGGAATGGCCGGACACAACGGTGCTGCTGATCGCCGGGCCGGTGCTCGCCGTCCAGTGGCTGTGGTCCACCCTCTGGCTGGCCCGCTACCGCAACGGTCCGCTCGAATGGCTCTGGCGCTGGGCGACCTGGGGACGCCGCCCCCCGCTGCGTCGAGCCGCCAACCGGCAGGTCGACGTGCCCGCCGGGACACCTTCCGGCACCAGGTTCTAACGGATGGATGAACCGGAGTGACTTCCGGTCGGCGCCGCCCCGCCGCACCCGCCGGATGGTGCTCGTCGGCCTGGCTGTCCTCGGCCTGGTGGGCGCGGCGTTCGTCGCGCGCGGACCGGCCCGACCGCGCCCCGGCACGGGCGGACTGAGCCGCGCGCCGGGCCCGGGCGGACTCACCCGTGCCCGGCGCGGATGGACGCAGCCGCGCGTCAGGGGCGGGCGCGACTCAGGCGAGGCGGAGGCGGTCGAGGATCCAGGCGGCGACGAACGCCTCCTCCTTCCAGGCGTTGTACCGGCCGCTGGGGCCGCCGTGGCCGGCCTCCATCTCGGTCTTGAGCAGGTAGTCGCCGTCCGGTGCCACGGCGCGCAACCGGGCGATCCACTTGGCCGGCTCGTGATAGAGCACCCGGGTGTCGTTCAGGCTGGTCACCGCGAGGATCGGCGGGTACGCCGCGGCCACCACGTTCTCGTACGGCGTGTAGGACCGGATGTACTCGTACGCCTCCGGGTCGTCGAGCGGGTTGCCCCATTCCTCCCACTCGGTGACGGTCAACGGCAGCGACGGGTCGAGGATCGAGTTGAGCGCGTCCACGAACGGCACCTGCGCGACGATGCCGGCGAACGCGTCCGGCGCGAGGTTGGCGACCGCGCCCATCAGCAGGCCACCGGCCGACGCGCCCCGGGCCACCAGTCGGTCGCTGGATGTCCAGCCGGACTTGACCAGGTGTCGGGCCACCGCCACGAAGTCCGTGAAGGTGTTCTTCTTGGCCAGCAGCTTGCCCTGCTCGTACCAGCGGCGGCCCAGTTCGCCGCCGCCGCGGATGTGCGCGACCGCGAACACCACACCCCGGTCCAACAGGGACAGCCGCGGGGTGGAGAACCACGGGTCCATGCTCGCCTCGTACGAGCCGTAGCCGTAGACGACGCAGGGGGCGGAACCGTCCCGGGGCGTACCGGTCCGGTAGACCAGGGAGATCGGCACCCGGGTGCCGTCGTCGGCGATCGCCCAGTCCCGCTGCTGCTCGTAGTCGGCCGGGTCGAACGGCCGACCGTCCGGGCCGGGCAGGACGGGCCGCCGGCGCAGCAGCGTCAGCTCCCGGGTGACCAGGTGGTAGTCGTAGACGGAGTCCGGGGTGACCAGTGAGGCGTAGTGCAACCGTACGGTGTCGGTCTGGTACTCCGGGTTGCTGTCCAGGCCGACGTTGTACAGCGGCTCCGGGAAGTCGATGTCGTACGAGTCGGTGCTGCCCACCGCGAGGACCCGCAACCCGGTCAGGCCCTCGGTGCGCAACGAGACGACCAGGTGGTTGGCGAACGCGTCGACCGCCTCGAGCCGGGTGCCCGGGCTGTGCTCGATGATCGGCACCCAGTTGCCCGGCGCGTCCGCCGACGTGTAGGACAGCGCGAAGTCCTCGGCCTGGTCGTTGTGCAGGATCAGGAACCGGTGCCCGTGGTGCTCGACCGAGTACTCGACGCCCTGCCGGCGCGGCGCGATGATCGCCGGCTCGCCGGTCGGGTTGCCCGCCGGGATGACCCGGACCTCGCTGGTGACCTTGCTGTTGATGTCGATGAGGATGAACTTCTCCGACCGGGTCAACTCGACGCCGACCCAGAACCGCTCGTCGCTCTCCTCGTGGACCACCACGTCCTCGCCGGCCGGGGAGCCCACGGCGTGCCGCCACACCTTGTGCGGCCGCCAGGCGTGGTCGACGGTGAGGTAGAACAGCGTCGACCCGTCCGCCGACCAGGCGGTGCCGTAGAAGGTGTCCGGGATCTCGTCGGCGAGCAGCTCGCCGCTGGTCAGATCCTTGATCCGGAGGGTGAACCGTTCGTCGCCGGCGAAGTCGGTGGAGTACGCCAGCAGGCGCCCGTCCGGGCTCACGTCGAACGCGCCGAGCGAGAAGAAGTCGTGCCCCTCGGCCAGGGCGTTGCCGTCGAGCAGGATCTCCTCGCCGGGCAGCGGGGCGCCGTCCTCGCCGGGCAGCGGCGGCCCGGTCTCGCCCTCGGCGACCGCCCGCCGGCAGTGGATGGCGTACTGCTGACCCTCGACCGTGCGGCTGTAGTACCAGTGGCCACCCTTGCGTACCGGCACCGACAGGTCGGTCTCCTTGGTGCGCTGCTTGGTCTCGGCGAACAACGTGTCCCGCAGCCCGGCCAGGTGTGCGGTGGCGGACTCGGTGTGCGCGTTCTCGGCGGTGAGGTGGGCGATCGTCTCCGGATCGTCCTTGGCCGCGAGCCAGGCGTACTCGTCCACGACCGTGTGGCCGTGGTGGGTGCGTTCGGTCGGGATCCGCTTCGCGACCGGTGCGCCGGGGGTCTCAGTCGTCACCCCGGCCACGTTACCGGCCGCGCGGCCGGTAACAACGGCCGCGCGGCGGGTTGTCGTCGCGCCGGACGGGTCGGCGCCGATTACTCTCCGGGCGTTGTCAATCGATCGTACATATGTACGATGTCCGGGTGGGGGACGGATGATATTCGAGGATCGGGCGAGGGCGGGCGACATCGGGGCGCGGCTCGCCGCCATCTGCGGCGACCGGTTCACCCGGCCGGCCGGCGCGGCCGACGATGTCGCCGGTCGACCGGCCCGCTGGGTGGCCGCGCCGGGCACGCCCGAGGCGGTCGGCGCGGTGCTCCGGGTGGCCGGCGACCACGGCCTGTCGGTGGTACCGCGCGGCGCCGGCACCAAGATCGACTGGGGAGCCACCCCGGCGCAGCTGGACATCGTGCTGGACACCGGCCGGCTGGCCGGCGTCCGGCGCCGCCCGGCCGGCGAGCTGACCGCCGAGATCGGCGCCGGCACGCCGCTGCGGGCGGTGCAGGCGATCCTGGAGCGCAGCGGGCTGCGGCTGTCGATCGACGCGCCGTCCGCCGGGGCCACCCTCGGCGGCGTGCTCGCGGCCGACGAGGCCGGACCGCTGCGGCACCGGGACGGGCCGCCCTGCCGGCAGCTCGTCGGGGTGAGCTATGTGGACGCCTCGGGCGTGCTGACCCACGCCGAGAGCCGGGCCACCGACCCGTCGCCGGGCGGTGACCTCGCCGGACTGCTCTGCGGCTCGCACGGCGCGCTCGCGGTCCTGGTCTCGGCGACCGTACGGGTGCAACCGTTGCCGGCGGCCCGGTTGTGGGTGACCCGTCCGGTGTGGACCCCGCTGGAGGTGCACGACCTGGTGCGGGCTGTCCTCGCCACCGACCTGTCCGTCGCGGCGATCGAGGTCGACCTGCCCGCTCTCGGACCGGTCGGCACACCGTCCCGGGCCCGGCCCGGCAGCCGCGGACCGGGCAGCCTGGCGCTGCTGGTCGAGGGCGGCCCGGCCGAGGTGTCCGAACGGGCCACCCGGCTGGGCCTGCTGCTCGGCGGCGACGTCCGCACGTCGGCCACCCCGCCCGCCTGGTGGCGCAGCTACCCGTTCGGGCCGGACGACGTGGCGCTGCGCGTCGAGGTCCCGATCACCGACCTGTACGCCGCCGTCTACGCCCTGCGCGACGCGGCCGGCGGCCCGGTCCCGGTACGCGGCTCGGCCGGCCTCGGCGTGGTGCACGTCGCCCTGCCCGGCTCCACGCCGCCGGACCGGGTCACCGACATCCTCACCGCGGTCCGCACCGTGCTGCTGGCCCGCGACGGCCGGTGCGTGGTGCTGGCCGCGCCACCGGCCGTCCGGGCGGCCGTGGACCTCTGGGGTGACCTGCCCGACCTGCCGTTGCTGCGCCGGGTCAAGGAGCGGTTCGACCCGGCCCACCGGCTGGCACCCGGCCGCTTCGCCGGCGGCCTGTGAGGGACTCTCCCCGGTCGGCCGGGGCCGTCGGGGGAGCCATCGTCGCGGCGGTCCCGGCGGTCGCCGTCGTCGGGTCGGGTGACGGGGGCGCGGATGCCGGTGTGCCGGCGCGGGTGCGTTGCACCAGCGCCACGCACGCCAACACCACCAGCGCGGCGGCCACCGCGGCCGGGGTGATCCGCTCGCCGAGCAGCAGGGCCGACCAGGCCAGGGTGAGCACCGGCTGCCCGAGTTGGACCTGACCGACCCGGGCGATGCCGCCCCGGGCCAGCCCCGCGTACCAGGCGAAGAAGCCCAGGAACATCGAGACGACCGTGAGATATCCGAACGCGGACCAGGCGACGGCGTCGGCGCGGGGTGGGACGGCCACGGCGGCCAGGATCGTTCCGGGCACGGTGACCGGCAGCGAGAGCAGCAGCACCCAGCAGATCGTCCGGGCGCCGCCCAGTTCGCGGGCCAGCACGCCACCCTCGGCGTATCCCAGGCCGGCGAGCGCGACGGCGGCCAGCAGGAACAGGTCGGCCGGGGAGAGCGCGCCGTGCACCGCACCGCTGACACCGAGGAAGGCCAGCACCGCCAGCAGGCCACCCAGGGTGGCGAGCCAGAACAGCACCGGGGGGCGCTCACCGGCCCGGAGCACCGCGAGAACGGCGGTCGCGGCGGGTAGCGCGGCGATCGCGACCGCGCCGTGCGCCGAGGTCTGGGTGATCAGGGCCAGCGAGCTGAACAGCGGGAAGCCGACGACGACGCCGAGGGCGACGACCGTGAGCCGCCGCCACTGGCCGCGGCTGGGCCGCGGTGCGTGGGTGCATCGCAGGTACGCCCAGGCCAGCGGTGCCGCGCCGACCGACCGGCCGAAGGCGACGAACCACGGATCGAGGTGCTGCACGGCGACGCGGGTGGCCGGCAGGGACAGGCTGAAGGCGAGCACGCCCAACGTGCCGAGCGCCAGTCCGTTCCGCCGGCCCGCCGTTACCGTACCGGAGGCAGTAGCGCTACTCTGATCTCTCATGAATGACGGTAACGCAGCGCAACGTGTTATCAAAGACCTGCGCGCGCGGGTGGCCGTCGCGGAGCCCGGCACGCGACTGCCCTCGGTCCGGGAGCTGACCGTCCGGCACCAGGCCTCACCGGTGACGGTCGCCGAGGCGATCCGGCGGTTGGTGGCCCAGGGGCTGGTCGAGACGCGTTCCGGCAGAGGCACCTTCGTGGCGGCCGGACCGGAGCCGGCACCCGCCCCCGACCTGTCCTGGCAGACCGTCGCCCTCGGCCCCCGGCCGCCCGGCGAGCAGGAGCTGCAGGCGTTGCTCGCGGAACCACCGCCGGGGGCGATACCGCTGTCCGGTGGCTACCTGGATCCGGACCTGCAACCGGCCACCGCACTCGGCGCCGCGCTCACCCGGGCCGGCCGGCAGCCGGCCTCCTGGCAGCGCGGACCGGCCGAGGGGCGGGCTGACCTGCGCGCCTGGTTCGCCCGGGAGGCCGGCACCGGGTTGCGCGCCGACGACATGGTGATCTGCCCCGGCGGGCAGGCGGCGCTGTCGACGGCGCTGCGCGCGCTCACCGCCCCCGGCGACGCCCTGCTCGTCGAGTCGCCGACCTATCTGGGCGCGCTCGCTGCCGCCCGGGCGGCCGGACTGCGGGTGGTGCCGGTCCCCGCCGACACCGACGGCGTACGGCCGGACCAACTCGCCGCGGCCTTCGCCCGTACCGGTGCCCGGTTGTTCTACTGCCAGCCGCTGCACGCCAACCCGCACGGCGCGACCCTGGCCGCACACCGCCGGGCCGCCGTCGCCGGGGCGGTACGCGACGCCGGGGCGTTCCTGATCGAGGACGACTACGCCCGCGACCTCACCATCGACGGGCATGCGCCGCCGCCGTTGGCCGCCGAGGATCCCGACGGGCACGTCGTCTACCTGCGCTCGTTGACCAAGTCGGCCGCTCCCGGACTGCGCGTCGCCGCGATCGGTGCCCGTGGTCCGGCCGGTGCCCGGCTGCGCGCGGCCCGCCTGCTGGACGACCTGTTCGTCGCCGGTCCGCTGCAGCAGGCCACCGTCGAGTTCGTCACCGCGCCGGCCTGGGTACGGCACCGCCGTACCCTGCGCGGTGCGCTCCGGGACCGCCGCGGGGCGTTGCTGACCGCGCTCCACCGGCACCTCCCGGAACTCGCCCGGCAACCGGTCCCGCGAGGTGGCCTGCACCTCTGGGTCCGGCTGCCCGACGGCGCCGATGATGTCGCGCTGGCCGCCGCCGCGGCGGCCGAAGGCGTCATCGTCTTCCCGGGCCGGCCGTGGTACGCCGCCGAACCACCGGCCCCGCATCTGCGCCTCAGCTACGCCGCCGCGCCACCCGACCTGATGGACGAGGCCGTCCGCAGGCTCGCCCGCGCGCTGGCGGCTTCGTGATCATCTGCGGGTCCCGGCCCGGCCCGGCCGGTCCGACGACGGCTCCGCGACCGATGCCCGGATGCCTACCGCGGCCGGGGAAACCGCCGGCCGGTTCAGGAGCCGACGGCGGCTTCGTTGCGCAGCACGAGGATGGCGATGTCGTCCCGGGGCGACTCGACCGAGAAACCGATCGCCGTCGACCGCAGCCGGGCCGCCACCACGTCGGCCGAGTAGCCGGCCAGCGGCTCGGCGGCCTCCCGCAGCCGTTCCGTGCCGAACAGTTCCCGTCCCCGGCGGCGCTCGGTCACCCCGTCGGTGTAGAACACCAGCGCGTCGCCGGGCCCCAGCGGTACGTCCGCGGCCGGCGACGCGATCGTGTCGAGCAGTCCGAGCGCGGTGCCGCCGGTGCCGACGAACCGGGCCCGGCCGTCGGCGTGGACGAGCACCGGACGGTCGTGCCCGGCCAGGTGCAGGGACAGGTCGAGCCGACCGTCGCGGGTGGCACCCACCGCGGCCAGGGCCAGCGTGCAGTAGCGGCCACCGCCCCGGTCCACCAGCGTCTCGTTCAGCCGGGCGAGCAGCTCCGGCAGCGGCTTGCCGTCCCCGACCAGCACCCGGATCACGTTGCGGACCAGTCCGGTCACGGCCGCGGCCTGGACGCCCTTGCCGGAGACGTCGCCCACCACGACCAGCCACCGCCCGTCCGGCAGCGGCACCACGTCGTAGAAGTCGCCGCCCACCTCGGCCGCGTCACCCGTCGGGACGTACTCGGCGGCGAAGCCGATGCCGTCGACGACCGGCAGCACCGGCGGCAGCAGCGACCGCTGCAGGGTCTGCGCCACCCGACGCCGTTCGGCGTGGATCCGGGCGTTCTCGATCGCCAGCGCCGCCCGGCGGGCCACGTCCTCCAGCACGCCGATCTCGTCCGGGTCGTGCCGGTGCCACTGGTGCCGGCCCACGGCCAGCGTGCCCAGCCGCTGGCCGCGGGCGACCAACGGCACCGCGATGCCGTCCAGCGGGGCACCGATCGGCACCTGCGAACCGCTCCGGGTCGCCTCGCGCAGCCGGGCCGACACCGAGTCGGGGCCGGTCTGCCGGAGCAGCTCGTGCAGCTCCGGCAGGACCGACTCGTCGGCGTGGGTGGCCGCCGCGAGGTGCAGCCGGCCCCACTCGTCGGTGGTGTGCACCGCGCACCACTGGCCCAGTCGGGGCACCACGAGCTGGGGGACCAGCGCCATCGTCAGGTCGACGTCGAGGGACTGGGCGAGCAGCTCACTCGCCTCGGCGAGGAAGG
The DNA here is from genome assembly GCF_042650605.1 of Micromonospora zhanjiangensis. Classification (NCBI taxonomy): domain Bacteria; kingdom Bacillati; phylum Actinomycetota; class Actinomycetes; order Micromonosporales; family Micromonosporaceae; genus Micromonospora; species Micromonospora zhanjiangensis. The sequence continues at coordinate 11,512 of NZ_JBHSBN010000019.1, forward strand.
TCAGCCAGGACTGCCGGCGGATGTCCGTCCGGCGCAGCCGGTCGTTCTCCAGGTGCAGCGAGAGCCGCTCGGCCATCAGCGCGGCGAGCGGCTGGGCGTACGCCGACGGCGCCGCGTCGATTTCCAGCTCCCCCCGGTACGGGCGGTTGACCGCCAACGGCACCCGGAGCAGCTCGTCCTCCGGGCGGGGCAGCCGGCCGTACCGGGCCAGCGACTGCCAACCGGCACCGTCACCGCGGTCCAGCCGGACCGTCCCGCCGGCCGCGCCGACCATCTCCGCCACCCGGGCGAGCAGGGCGGCGGCGAAGTCGGGCAGCGGATCGTCCGCGTACGGATCGGGTGTGACCTGCATCAACGCGTTCATCGCGCCGGCGCTCGGGACCTCGGGAGCGACCGGGGTCCGGTCCGGCGGCGCCGTGATGGCCGGTCCACCTGCGGCCTCGCGCAGCAGGCCGGACCGATCCTTGCGGTCCAGCCGGAACCAGACGCCCTTGCCGGTGGGCAGGTGGGTGGTGCCCCACCGGCTGGCGAAGTGGTCGACCAGCAGCAGGCCGCGACCCCGTTCGGAGACCTGGGCGATGTCGGTCAGGTCGTTGCGGGGACGGGCGCTGAGTTCCTCGATCGGTCCGGGTGCGAAGTCGGCCACCGTCACGTTCAGCCCGGTCCGGTCGGTGACCAACTCGATGTCCAACTCGGTGCCGGCGTGTTCGACGGCGTTGGTGGTCAGTTCCGTGGTGAGCAGCAGGGCCTCGTTGAGCAGCTCGTCCAGGTGCGCCTCGACCAGCACCGCGCGCACCAGCGCCCGGGCCGCCGCCGGGGTACGCCGATCGGCAGGCAGCCGGACCCGGCGCACGGTCCCGTCCACGTCGTCGGCATTCATGACCGGTGTCCCATTTCTGGCTGCTTCCCCGTTTCTGGCCCGCTCTGCGGCGTCACCCGGCCGCGCGGACCCGCCTCGTATCCTCCACGGCCCGGCGCGGAGAACCAAGCCACCGGCCGGATGCGGCGGGTGAAGATCGCCGACTCGCGGGACCGGCCGGATCGGCGCGCGACTGGTACCCGGCGGTGCGCAGGCACAATGATGGGGTGCTGGCCGACGACGCCCACCCACGGGCGTCCGGCGCCCGGCGCCCGGCCAACCCTCCCCGAGCTGAGCGAGGAAAGATGACCACGGCGAAAGAACCGCGCGCCGTCGACAGGTCCGCCTCCGAGGAGTCGGTCCTGCTCGGTGAGCTCGCTGACGCGCTGCGACGGGTCCGTCGCGGCGACCTGAAGGTACGCCTGCCGCGGCGGGCCGGGGTCGCCGGCGAGGTCGCCGACGCCTTCAACGACGTGGTGGCCCTGCAGGAGCGGCACCAACTCGACGTACGCCGGATCAGCCGGATCGTCGGCCGGGACGGGCGGCTGACCGAACGGCTCGACGAGGAGGGGCTGGACGGTTCCTGGGCCGAGGGGCAGCGGGCGATCAACTCGCTGATCGACGACCTGGGCCGGCCGACCACCGAGATCGCCCGGGTGATCGTGGCGGTGGCCGACGGTGACCTGTCCCAGCACATGGCGCTGGAGATCGACGGGCGACCGCTGCGCGGCGAGTTCCTCCGCATCGGCCGCACGGTCAACACGATGGTGGACCAGCTCTCGTCGTTCTCCAACGAGGTGACCCGGGTGGCCCGGGAGGTGGGCACCGAGGGTGAGCTGGGCGGTCAGGCCGACGTCCGGGGCGTGGCCGGCACCTGGAAGGACCTGACCGACTCGGTCAACACGATGGCGTCCAACCTGACCCACCAGGTGCGGTCCATCTCGCAGGTGTCCACGGCGGTGGCTCGGGGCGACCTGAGCCAGAAGATCACGGTGACCGCCAAGGGTGAGGTCGCCGAGCTGGCGCACACCATCAACTCGCTCACCGACACGCTGCGCTTGTTCGCCGAGCAGGTGACCCGGGTGGCCCGGGAGGTGGGCACCGAGGGCAAGTTGGGCGGCCAGGCCGAGGTGCCCGGGGTGGCCGGCACCTGGAAGGACCTCACCGACAGCGTCAACTCGATGGCGTCGAACCTGACCGCCCAGGTGCGGAACATCGCCCAGGTGTCCACCGCGGTGGCCCGGGGCGACCTGAGCCAGAAGATCACCGTGGCGGCCCAGGGCGAGATCCTGGAGCTGAAGGACACCGTCAACACGATGGTGGACCAGCTCTCGTCGTTCGCCGACGAGGTGACCCGGGTGGCCCGGGAGGTCGGCATCGAGGGCAAGCTGGGCGGCCAGGCCCAGGTCCGCGGCCTGTCCGGCACCTGGCGGGACCTCACCGAGAACGTCAACCAGCTCGCCGGCAACCTCACCTCGCAGGTGCGGAACATCTCCCAGGTGTCGACCGCGGTGGCCAAGGGCGACCTGTCGCAGAAGATCACCGTGGACGCCCGGGGTGAGATCCTGGAGTTGAAGTCGACGGTGAACACGATGGTGGACCAGCTCTCGTCGTTCGCCGACGAGGTGACCCGGGTGGCCCGGGAGGTGGGCACCGAGGGCAAGCTGGGCGGTCAGGCCGAGGTGAAGGGCGTGTCGGGCACCTGGCGGGACCTCACGGACAACGTCAACTCGATGGCGTCGAACCTGACCTCCCAGGTCCGGAACATCGCCTCGGTCACCACGGCGGTGGCCAAGGGGGACCTGTCGCAGAAGATCACTGTGGATGCCCGGGGTGAGATCCTGGAGTTGAAGTCGACGGTGAACACGATGGTGGACCAGCTCTCGTCGTTCGCCGACGAGGTGACCCGGGTGGCCCGGGAGGTGGGCACCGAGGGCAAGCTCGGCGGTCAGGCCCAGGTCCGCGGCGTGGCCGGCACCTGGCGGGACCTGACCGACAACGTCAACTCGATGGCGTCGAACCTGACCGCCCAGGTGCGGAACATCGCCCAGGTCTCGACCGCGGTGGCCAAGGGCGACCTGTCGCAGAAGATCACCGTGGACGCCCAGGGTGAGATCCTGGAGTTGAAGTCGACGGTGAACACGATGGTGGACCAGCTCTCGTCGTTCGCCGACGAGGTGACCCGGGTGGCCCGGGAGGTGGGCACCGAGGGCAAGCTGGGCGGTCAGGCCGAAGTGAAGGGCGTGTCGGGCACCTGGCGGGATCTGACCGACAACGTCAACTCGATGGCGTCGAACCTGACCTCCCAGGTCCGGAACATCGCCTCGGTCACCACCGCGGTGGCCCGCGGCGACCTGGGCCAGAAGATCACCGTCGACGCGCAGGGTGAGATCCTGGAGCTGAAGGACACCGTCAACACGATGGTGGACCAGCTCTCGTCGTTCGCCGACGAGGTGACCCGGGTGGCCCGGGAAGTGGGCACCGAGGGCAAGCTCGGCGGTCAGGCCCAGGTACGGGGCGTCTCGGGCACCTGGCGGGACCTCACCGAGAACGTCAACCAGCTCGCCTCCACGCTGACCACCCAGCTGCGGGCGATCGCGCAGGTCTCCACGGCGGTGACCCGGGGCGACCTGACCCAGCGGATCGCCGTCCGCGCCCAGGGCGAGGTCGCCGAGCTGAAGGACAACATCAACCAGATGATCGTCACCCTGCGGGAGACCACCAAGAAGAACGCGGAGCAGGGCTGGCTCGACTCCAACCTGGCCCGCATCGGTGGCCTGCTGCAGGGACAGCGGGACCTCGGCGAGGTCTGCCGCATGATCATGTTGGAGGTCACCCCGCTGGTCGACGCCCAGCTCGGCGCCTTCTTCCTGGCCGACAGCAACGACGGCGTGACGCGGCTGAACCTGACCGCGTCGTACGGCTACGTCGCCCGGGACCACGACGTGACGTTCGCGCCCGGCGAGGGGCTGGTCGGCCAGGCCGCCCTGTCCCGGCGCGTCATCCGGGTGGGTGCGATGCCGGAGCGCCGGCTGACCCTGCGCTCCGGGCTGGCCGAGACGGCGCCCACCGACCTGGTGGTACTGCCGGTGCTGTTCGAGGGCGAACTGCTCGGGGTCATCGAGTTCGCCAGCGTCACCCGGTTCTCCGCGCTGGCGGTGGCGTTCCTGGAACGACTGGTGCTCACCATCGGCGTGGCGGTGAACACCATCCAGGCCAACCGGCGCACCGAGAAGCTGCTCGCCCAGTCCCAGCGGCTGGCCCACGAGATGCAGGAACAGTCGGCCGAGCTGCAGCGCACCAACGCCGAGCTGGAGGAGAAGGCCAAGCTGCTGTCCGAGCAGAAGGGCAACATCGAGACCAAGAACCGCGAGATCGAGATGGCCCGGATGGGCCTGGAGGAGAAGGCCCAACAGCTGAGCCGGGCCTCGGCGTACAAGACCGAGTTCCTGGCCAACATGAGCCACGAGCTGCGTACGCCGCTGAACTCGCTGTTGCTGCTGGCCCGGCTGCTGGCCGAGAACTCGGAGCAGAACCTGACCGAGAAGCAGATCGAGTTCGCCCGGACCATCCACAGCGCCGGTTCCGACCTGCTGTCCCTGATCGACGACATCCTGGACCTGTCGAAGATCGAGGCCGGCCGGATGGACGTCGAGCCGGTCGAGGTGCGGTTCGACGAGATCCGCGGCTACGTCGAGCAGGCGTTCGCCCCGCAGGCCGAGGAGAAGGGCCTGGACTTCCAGGTACGGGTGGCCCGGGAGATGCCCGACACCATCGTCACCGACGCGCAGCGGCTCCAGCAGATCCTGCGCAATCTGCTCTCCAACGCGGTCAAGTTCACCGACAACGGGGCGGTGACGCTGCGGATCGGGCCGGCGCCGGAGACGGCGTACTTCGACGTGCCGGCGCTGGCGACGGCCCGCCGGGTGGTCGCCTTCACGGTCATCGACACCGGCATCGGCATCTCCGACGACAAGTTGTCGCTGATCTTCGAGGCGTTCCAGCAGGCCGACGGTACGACCAGCCGCCGGTACGGCGGTACCGGACTCGGACTGTCGATCAGCCGGGACCTGGCCCGGCTGATCGGCGGCACCATCGCGGTCTCCTCGGCGCCCGGCCAGGGCTCGACCTTCACGCTCTTCGTGCCCGACGTGCTGACCCCGGACGCGGTGGTGGCCCCGATGCCGGCGCCGGCGCCGCCGCTGCGTGGCAGCCTGCCGCCGCTGCTGCGCCCGCCCACCGGTGACGTGGAACAGACGTCGAGCCCGGCCACCCGGCGGCTGGACGGCGCCACCGTGCTCATCGTCGACGACGACGTACGGAACGTGTTCGCGCTGACCAGCGCCCTGGAGCTGCACGGCATGACGGTGGTGTACTCGGACAACGGCGCGGACGGGGTGCGCCTGCTGGCCGAGCACCCGGATGTGGACATCGTCCTGATGGATGCGATGATGCCCGACCAGGACGGCTATGAGACGACGAAGGCGATCCGTCGCAACCACCGGTTCGCGGAGCTGCCGGTGGTGTTCCTGACCGCCAAGGCCATGCCGGGGGATCGTGAATCGGCGTTGCAGGCGGGGGCCAGCGACTACATCACCAAGCCGGTCGACTTGGATCAGTTGATCGAACTGATGGCTTCCTGGATCGACGGAACCAAGCGGAAGGCGGGTTGAGGGCGTGAGTGAGGTCGCCAGGGCGCTGCTGGTGGACGACCGGCGGGAGAACCTGCTGGCGCTGGAGGCCATCCTGCAAGGGCTGCCGGTCCAGTCGGTGGCGGTCGAGAGCGGGGAGGCGGCGCTCAAGCAGCTGTTGGTGGACGACTTCGCGGTGATCCTGCTCGACGCCCAGATGCCGGACATGGACGGGTTCGAGACCGCCAGCCACATCAAACGTCGCGAGCGCACCCGGCACGTACCGATCATCTTCCTCACCGCGGCGGACCGGGACGCGCAGCTCGCCCTGCGCGGTTACGCGGTCGGCGCGGTGGACTACCTGACCAAGCCGTTCGACCCGTGGGTGTTGCGGGCCAAGGTGTCGGTCTTCGTCGACCTGTGGGAGAAGGGCCGTCAGTTGACCGCCCAGACCGCCGCGGCCCGGGAGCGGGACGCGCAGTGGCGGGCCCTGAACGAGGCGGTCGACGCGGCCGCCGCGATCCTGCGGTCGCCCGAGCCGGACGCCCGGCAACGGGCGCTGGAACTGCTGGAGCAGGCCCGCTGGGGCACCGGCGGCTGAGCCGCCCGCTCGGCGCTCCGCCCGACCGGTCCACCAGAGCCCGCCGATCAGGGGTATGGCAGGCTCGCCTTCGAGCAGGTGGGCGCGGAGGCCCGTAGGCGGCGCGGGCTGACCCGGTTGTTCACCACCTGGGAGCCGGGGGAGGGCGGAGCGGTTCTACCTGCGGCTCAGATTCCGGTCGACGGGGAGCAGGGCAGTGGCCAGACCGCCGGCGAACTCGACCTCGCCGACGTCGGATATCGCTACGGGTGCGTAACCGTTAGAGCTGAGAATCGTTCATCCAGAACGTGAAGAGAATGAGCGAGCGCTCGGTGCCGCCGCTGATGGTGCACAGCTGGTGGGACACCTGTTCCCCAATGAACCGGTTCCGCCACAGGCCCGGCCGTGTCACGATTGCAGGGCGGGAGGCGTGGACCGGTGACACGACCTCGTCACGCTAAGGGCGGCGCCTATGAAGGCTTGCTGAAGGAGGCGGAGACGGCTGGTTGGACCGTCACAGGCGGGGGAAACAAGCACTTCAAGCTCAAGTGCCCGAACCCGTGCAAGTGCATGAAAACCATGTCAACAACGCCATCCGACCCGAATTACCTGCGTAACATACGGGCGCAGCTCAAGCGAGTGACTTGTTGGGAGGACAGATGAAGATCGAGATTCGTCTCGCTGCCGAGATGACCTTCGTCGCCGACCCGGAGGGCACCGACGAGCAGTTTGAGGCATTCCTGGACGAGGTGATGGACCAGCTGACTGCCATCGGCCGGGAGGACGTTGACCTCGCAGCAAGGCTGACCGATCGATACGCTGAGTTCGAGACTACGGTTGAGGCGACTGACTTCAGCATCGCGGGTGCGGGTTTCATGATGGATCTGCGCACGGCCCTGCACGCGGCCGGTTGCAACACCGCAGACTGGCCCCGGTACGCGCCAAGCCACCAGCACGTACGGGAACTGCAAGGAGCCTGACACCGCGCGGCCCGGCCCGTTTGCCGGCCGATCCTCACTGCCAGGCGGCGTAGACGGCGGTGGCGTCGTCGCTGCGCTTGTTGCGTGCCCACTTCGTGCAGGACGGGTCGGCGGCCTCGATGGCGCGTACCCTGCGGATCAGCTCGGTAGGACCGTGCTGGTCCAGAACGTCGAGCACCCCGGGCCAATCGAGCACTCCGAACAGGGCCACCAGGCGGGCAGCACCGTCGGTCAGCACGGCGACGCGTCGAACGCTGTCAAGCGGAACCTTCCCCACGAGGGCCTGCTGAGCCGCTGACACATCCGCGGCTGCCACCCAGAACCCGCCGGGTTGGTTGCGAGCGGCCAGCTCGGCGTGCTTCATCCGCAGCAGTGCCGCTTGCTTCTCGGCCGACCCGAACGGGTGACGATCCGCCTCCTCCCGTTCGGCTCGGGCCGTCCTGTCCACCCGATCGTCGGTGATGACCCGAATGCCGTCGACGGTATCGATGAGCATCGTCACGTCACCGAGCGCCAGGTACTCCAACGCGGTGTCCTTGAGCCTCAGCATGGCCGTGGCCGCCGAGGGTGTGCCGGGGTGGCTGAGGTCGCAGGTGTCTCGGTGCTGGTTGGCCGTGAACCGGATGCCGTTCGTCAGCGCATCGACCAGTTCAGAATCGCGGTCGGCGGCCAGCCCGGCGAGTGCTGAGCCGAGCTTGGCGACGTACCAGGCAATGCCGTGCGCGCAGCCGGTGCCGGTGCGGGCGGTAGCGCCGTCCAGGACGACCATCAGGTTCTCGCTGGCCATCGTCCAGTCCTCGTTTGGCGATGGGGGGTTACCTGCCTCGGAGGCGGTCACTAAATACATCAGGCAACGCCCTTGTGTATGGAATGAGCAGGGACATTACAGGTCTGATGCTGGATGGGTGCCCGGTCGTCAGGTCAAGCGGCAAGTCCTAGCAGTTCCTGCGCCCGGGAGTTGAAGCGCTGAACCTCTGGGACAGTGCCGTGAGGCCCCATCCTGTGCTGAAGGTCGCGCACGGCGGCGACGCAACGGGTGGAATTCACCGACACGGCAAGATCCACGACGCGGATGCCTTTCGAGGCCGCCGATTCGACGTCGTCGCGCATCAGATCGCCCACCGCCAGAGCGGCATGGCTGAGCGCACCTCTGCGTGCTCGGCCTCGCCGGCTCGCCTCCTGCGCGGACTCACGCGCGAACCGTTCCAATTGGTCAACCTGTTCAAGGTCGCGGAAACAGTGAGCGGCCTCTCCGAACAGGTAGGGTGCGTCGATGTATTTTGCCCACTCCGGCTCGTCCGCGTGTACGACCTGGTCGAGGGTTTTCTCAGCGCGGGAAACGGCCCGACTGGCTTCGGTCTTCTCGCCCAGTGCCGCAAGCGCTCGGGCCTCCAATATGTGCAGGTCGGCAAGGCATGCCGCTGACTCGGCCTCGGCAAGTCCGCGGCGGCCGGCTCGCGCGAGCATCAGTGCTTCCTGCGGATGCCCGAGCAGATTCGCCTGATCGGACATGCCCGCCAGGACGTGTGCTCCCAGTGCTACCGCGCCGGACGCCTGAGCCAGATGCAGCGCCTGGATCAAATACCGCTGGGCGAGGCCGTGTTCGCCGTCGTCGTAGGCCATCCACCCGATGAGGTACGCCAGTTCCGCGGACGCCTCGAAGAGCGCCAGCTCGACCGCTCGTTGGTGGTCGCGCTTCAACAACGGGACGACGTAGCTGCTCATGTATTCGAGTAAGGCGGTGCGGGCATGCCCACCGCCACGCATGACATCCATCTCCTGGAACAGCGCGAACATGTCGCGCATACCGGCGACCTGCCGCATGCCGACCTGTCGCGGTCCACGTTCGGTGCTCATCTCGTCAAGTGCGGCGAGCAGCCAGTCGCGGCTCGGTGCCCCCAGGGCGGCCAGCACGAAAGGTACCTTGATGATGTGCCGACGATTCGTGTCTGCCTTGCCGAGATCGATGATGGTCTCCGCAGTGTCGAGTGGGCTGCCTCCGTAGGAAAGACCACGTGCGGCTAGCGTCTCTTCTTCCAGCATTCCGAAATCGCTCGGAGAGACTCGGCGACCCAGACGCTCCGACAGGGCCCGAGCTATGAAATTCGGAACCGGGGAGCGAGGGCGTTCTCCCTTCTTGACCCACCGGTTCACGGCCGTGTAGTCGTACCGGAGTGCTTTTCCTTCGCCTGCGGCCAGGTCGTTCACCCGGCGGGCCAGTCCGGCCCAGGACCAGTGAGCCTCGTTGATCAGTGCGGCAAGGCGGTCGTTCGGTTCGCTCATCGCAGCCCCTCCTCATCTCGGAGCCTACGTGGTCCGTCGATGAATGGAACCCCTCATAGGGGCGGCCGTATTTCACACGGGTATTCACATGGTGCCGTGTGTGGTTGGGGCAGGTTTTCTGAACTTCGCCGAGGCCGGCGCATCCGTTTCCTGACCGAGAGGACCACACGATGCTTGTCCAGTCTGCTGCCCATACCGCCATCGCATCGACGATCAACGCCGTTCGACCGCCGCGTCTCAACTGCGTCGGGTACTGCCAGCATTGCGGCGAGCACGGCTGCTCATCCACTGCCTGTGTCACAGCCTGGGAAGCGGCCAGATGGATGCCGTGCGACCGCTGCGGCGGTCACGGCTACGACCCCGTCACGATCCGGCCCTGCGCCTGTTACCTCGGTGTCGTCCAGGTCGACACCACCGAGGTGGTGGCAGCGCCGGCCGGGTCGCGGTGAAGGCGTGGCGGTCGCGGTGTGGGGCCGTGCGTCCAGAAAACCGTCCAGACCACCACAGCGATCAGGTAGTGGCTCTGACCAGAATTATGAAACGCGCGTCCTAGCTCGCGGACTGCTCGTTGCGGATCATCAGCGCCGACCGGAGGCCGGTGATGTCCAGCACCCGGAGCAGGAAGTCGCCCACGTTGGTCAGGACCAGCAGGCTCTGCGCGCGACTGGCCTTCCGGCTGAGCACGACCAGGGTGCCGAGCCCCTGGGAATCACAGAAGGTGACCCCCTCCAGGTCCAGCACGATCCGGGTCGGCGAATCGCCGAGTGCCTCGTTCACCACGTTCGACAACTGGGCGGCGGTGAGCATGTCGATCTCGCCGGCGAGAACGAGCCACACCTCGTCGGCCGTACGCCGTACCGCGATGGTCAGCTCCGCACGCTCCACCCGGTCAGCGTATCGCGATCTAGCGGACCGGGCCCGTCGAGGCGCTCGGGTGCGTCGCCGGAACGTGAGCCCGGTAACCCGGGCAGGGGTGGCTCGGCCGGCCGGTCGCGGCGCTGACAGAATGGGTAGCACCGTGTCTGAGATCAGCTCCGCCGGCTCCGGCCCGTACGCTGCCGCCGCACCGGCCTCCGAGGCTCTTTTCGACCGCGCCCGCGCCATCGTGCCGGGCGGGGTCAATTCCCCCGTACGCGCCTTCCGGGCGGTCGGCGGGACCCCACGCTTCATGGTTCGCGGGTCCGGCCCGTGGCTGTTCGACGCCGACGGTCGGCGCTACGTCGACCTGGTGTGCTCCTGGGGTCCGCTGCTGCTCGGGCACGCCCACCCGGCGGTGGTCGAGGCGGTGCAGACCGCCGCCGCGGCCGGCACCAGCTTCGGCGCGCCCACCCCCGGCGAGATCGACCTCGCCGCCGAGATCGTCGACCGGACCCCGGTCGAGCAGGTACGGCTGGTCAACTCGGGCACCGAGGCGACCATGTCCGCCATCCGGCTGGCCCGGGGCTGCACCGGCCGTTCCAAGATCGTCAAGTTCGCCGGTTGCTACCACGGTCACGTGGACGCGCTGCTCGCCGCGGCCGGCTCCGGGGTGGCCACGCTCGGCCTGCCCGACTCGCCGGGCGTCACCGGCGCCGCCGCGAGCGAGACGATCGTGCTGCCCTACAACGACGTGGCCGCCGTGGAGGCCGCCTTCGCCGCCGAGGGGCCGCACATCGCGGCGATCATCACCGAGGCCGCCGCCGGGAACATGGGCGTGGTCGCGCCCCGGGACGGTTTCAACCAGGCCCTGGCGCGGATCGCCCACGCGTACGGCGCGCTGCTCATCGTCGACGAGGTGATGACCGGGTTCCGGGTCTCCCGCGGCGGCTGGGCGGGACGTGAACCGGTGGACGCCGACCTGTTCACCTTCGGCAAGGTGATGGGCGGTGGACTGCCCGCGGCGGCGTTCGGCGGCCGGGCCGAGATCATGGCCCGGCTCGCCCCGGCCGGACCGGTCTACCAGGCCGGCACGCTGTCCGGGAACCCGCTGGCCTGCGCCGCCGGGCTGGCCACCCTGCGGTTGGCCGACGACGCGCTGTACCGGCGCCTGGACGAGACGGCCGCCGTGGTCAGCAAGCTGGCGAGCGACGCGCTGGGCGCCGCCGGGGTCCCGCACCGGGTGTCGTACGCGGGGAACATGTTCTCGGTCTTCTTCACCGACGCGGACGTGGTCGACTACGACACCGCGCGCGGCCAGGACGTCCAGGCGTTCAAGGCGTTCTTCCACGCGATGCTCTCCGCCGGGGTCTACCTGCCGCCGAGCGCGTTCGAGGCATGGTTCATGTCAGCGGCGCTGGACGACGCCGCGCTGGAACAGCTCGCCGCGGCGCTGCCCGGGGCGGCGCGGGCCGCGGCGTCGGCCGGTAACGGGGGGTAGGCAGGTGGCCAGTACCGTCGTGCACGTGCTGCGGCACGGGGAGGTCTACAACCCGACGAAGATCCTCTACGGTCGGTTGCCCGGTTTCCGGCTCTCCGAGCTGGGTGTCCAGATGGCCAAGGCGGCCGCGCAGGCGCTGGCCGACCGGGACGTCACGCACGTCGTGGCCAGCCCGCTGGAGCGCGCGCAGCAGACCGCCGAGCCGATCGCGGCGCAGTTCGGCCTGCCGGTCGGCGTCGACGAGCGCCTGATCGAGAGCGCGAACTGGTTCGAGGGCAAGCGGGTGTCGCCCGGCGACGGTTCGTTCCGGGACCCGCGCAACTGGTGGGTGATGCGCGACCCGCTGACCCCGTCCTGGGGCGAGGCGTACACGGTCATCGCCGAGCGGATGTTCGCCGCGCTGCACGCCGCCCGGGTGGCGGCGGAGGGCCGGGAGGCCGTCTGCGTGTCGCACCAGCTGCCGATCTGGACGCTGCGCCGGTACGTCGAGCGCAAGCGGCTCTGGCACGACCCGCGCCGGCGACAGTGCGGGCTGGCCAGCCTGACCTCGTTCCACTTCGACGGTGCCAAGATCGTGGGAATCGGCTACACCGAACCGGCGGCGCACCTGGTCGCCATGTCACCCACCGGCCGGACGGCCAAGGGCGCCTGATGACGCCCTGGCGCGCGCTCGCGGCCGTGACCGCCGCCCTCGTCGCGACGGCGGCCCTGACCGGCTGCTCGGGCGGCGGGGAGAAGTGGTCCGACCGGTGCGACACCACGCCGGACGGAATCATCCAGTGCGCCCCCGACAAGCGGCCCGCCCCGCCGAAGATCTCCGGTGAACTGCTCGACGGCACCGGGTACGACATCGGCACCGACCGCGGCAAGGTGGTGGTGGTCAACTTCTGGGGCTCCTGGTGCGCGCCGTGTCGCGCCGAGGCGGCCGACCTGGAGGCGGTCCACCAGGCCACCAAGGGCGCCGGCGTCGCGTTCCTCGGCGTCAACGTGCAGGACGGCCGGGACGCGGCCAAGGCGTTCGAGCGCGGCCGGGTCACGTACCCGAGCCTGTTCGACCCGGCCAGCCGGATAGCCCTCGCCTTCGAGGTGCCGCCGAACTCCACCCCGGCAACCGTTGTGCTGGACCGCGCGGGCCGGATCGCGGTGGTGATCCGGCAGGCGGTGCGGGAGCCCATGCTGCGGCCGATCGTGGACCGGGTCGCGGCCGAGCCGACGGCGTCGAGCTGATGGGCGACACCTTCCGGGAGCTGGCCGAAAACGGACCGCTGCTGCTGGCCATCGGCGCGGCGGCCCTCGCCGGGCTGGTCAGCTTCCTGTCCCCGTGCGTACTGCCGTTGGTGCCGGGCTACCTGTCGTACGTGACCGGGCTGGCCGGCGCCGACCTGGAGGGCCGCCCGGTGCGCGACCGGACGGGGGCGTCCGGCTCGTCCACCCGGACGGCGGTGGGCACCGCCGACCCGGGTTCCGGCGGTGAACCGACCTCCGACGGTGCGACGAGGCTGGCGGTCAGGTCGTCCGTCGACGCGCCGCCGGTGCCGGTCGGTCCCGGTCCGGCGGTGCCGAACGCGCCGGCCGGGTTCGTCACCCGGACCGTCAAGGGTCGGGTGCTGGCCGGGACCCTGCTGTTCATCGCCGGCTTCACCACCGTCTTCGTGCTCACCGCGGTGCTGGTCGTCAACGTCGGTACCGCACTGTTCGTGCACCGCCGGACGGTGGAGATCGTCGTCGGCGCGTTGATCATCATGCTCGGACTGGCCTTCCTCGGCCTGGTGCCCGGCACCCAGCGCGAGTTTCGGATCCACCGGCTCCCGGCGGCCGGCCTGCTCGGCGCCCCGGTGTTCGGCGCGGTCTTCGCGTTGTCCTGGGTGCCCTGCGTCGGTCCGACCCTGGGCGCGGTGCTCGGGATGGCGGCGGTCAGCGGGCGGACCGACCGGGCGGTGGTGCTGGCGGTGGCCTACTGCCTCGGCCTGGGCCTGCCCTTCGTGATCTTCGGGCTCGGGTTCCGGCGGTTGCTCGGGGTCTTCCGGGTGGTGCGGCGCAACAGCCGGTGGGTCACCCGGATCGGCGGGGCGCTGCTGATCCTCATGGGGCTGGCCCTGGTCACCGGCGGCTGGCAGAGCTTCGTCATCTGGCTGCAGACCACCGTCGGCGTCGGTGAGGTGGGCATCTGATGACAGACCTGCGGGACCGGGCGACGACGAGCGCTCCGGACACGCCGCCGCGCCGGCCCAATCCCCTGCTGGCGCTGCTGCGCAACTCGTGGCGGCAACTGACCAGCATGCGTACGGCGCTGGTGCTGCTCTTCCTGCTCGCCGTGGCGGCCATCCCGGGGTCCCTGCTGCCGCAGCGCGGCGTCAACATCGAGAAGGTCAACGCCTGGCAGGTCGACCATCCGGACCTGTTCCCGGTGCTCAACCGGATCGGCGCCTTCGAGGTGTTCGCCTCGCCGTGGTTCTCGGCGATCTACGTCCTGCTGTTCACCTCGCTGGTCGGCTGCATCGTCCCCCGGGTGCGCGACCATCTTCGGGCGCTGCGTACCCCGCCACCGGACGGACCGCGGCGGCTGGACCGGTTGCCGCAGCACGCCGTGCTGTCCGACCCCGCCGGCACCACCGCCGCCGGCACCGACCCCGCCGGCACCGCCGCCGAGGCGGGCTCGACCGCGCCGGCCGGTGCGGTCGCGGCGCCGGGCGACCCGGTCACCGCCGAGCGGCTGACCGAGATCGCGGCGCTGCTGCGCCGCCGGCGCTGGCGGGTGGTGGTGCGCGGCACCACCGTCGCCGCCGAAAAGGGCTATCTCAAGGAGACCGGCAACCTGGTCTTCCACCTGTCGCTGATCGTGGTGCTGGTCGGCGTCGCGCTCGGCTCCTGGTACGGCTGGCACGGCAACAAGCTGCTGGTCGCCGGCCCCGACAAGGCATTCTGCAGCACCCTCCAGCAGTACGACGAGAGCGGCCTCGGCCCCCGGGTCGACGACACCGACCTCGCGCCGTTCTGCCTGGAGCTGACCGACTTCCAGGCGCGTTACCTGCCCACCGGGCAGCCCGAGTGGTTCAAGGCCAGCGTCAAGGTCGACCAGGACGGGGGCCCGGCCCGGGCGGCCGACTTCTCGGTCAACTCGCCGCTGCGGCTGGACCGGGCCAACGTCTACCTGCTCGGCCACGGCTACGCCCCGGTCATCCGCTACACCGACCGCAACGGCGAGTCGCAGACCCGGGTGGCGCCGTTCCTGACCAACGACGGGATGCTGACCAGCCAGGGCGTCGCCCCGTTCCCGGACGTCAATCTCGACCCGCGCACCGGCGCCCGGGACCTGAACCAGCAGGTCGCCTTCGAGGGCCTCTACCTGCCCACCGCGCCGGACTCCCCGCCGTACATCCGGTCGACCTACCCGGCCGAGCGGTCGCCGCTGCTGACCTTGATCGCCTTCCGGGGCAACCTGGGCCTGGAGGCCGGCATCCCCGGCTCGGTCTACCAGCTCGACCAGCGCCAGGTCACCAGCGGCAAGCTGAAGCAGATCGGCACGAAGGCGCTGCGGCCGGGCGAGGCGTGGAAGCTCGACGACGGTACGACCGTGGAGTTCCTCGGCACCCGGCAGTACGTGACGCTCGCCGTCCGGTACGACCCGAGCGAGGGCATCGTGCTGGCCGGGGCGGTGGTGCTGCTGGCCGGGCTGATGCTCTCGCTGACCGGCCGACGCCGCCGGGTCTGGTTCCGGGCGATCCCGGCGAATCCGGCCGGCCCCGGTCCGGCCCCCGAGGGTGGATCAACGACGGGCCGTAGTAGCTTGATCGAGGCCGGTGGGTTGCCGCGCACCGACTATTCCGGGTTCGCCGACGAGTTCGCCCAGCTCGTCGCCGCCGTCGAACGCGGCGGCGCGCCTCCAGAGGCACCGCACGAGGAGGAGAAGAACTGATGGCCGCACCCTCCGACCAATTTATTGCCGCACTCTCCGACCAGCTTCTGGTGGTCGCGATCTTCGCGTACCTGATCGCCATGGTCTGCCACGCCGCCGAGTACGCCTTCGGCAACCGCGGCCTGGTGGGTCGTACGGCGGTGCGCCGCGCGCCGGCCCGCGAACTTGTCGGCGCCGCCATCGGCGGCGTGGACGACGCGGCCGCGCCGGTGGCCGGGGCGCCCGTGCCGGTGGCACCGGCCGGTCCGACCGGCTCGGACCGGACCGCCCTGCTCGCCGGTCGGGCCGCGGTGGCGCTGACCGGGCTGGGCCTGCTGGTGCACCTCGGCGTGCTGGTCACCCGGGGCATCGCGGCCGACCGGATGCCGCTGGGCAACATGTACGAGTTCATCCTGTCGGCGACCTTCGTCGGCGTGATCGCCTGGCTGGTGCTGCTGACCCACCGGCCGGACCTGCGGCACCTGGGCATCTTCGTGGTGCTCGCGGAGGTGCTGCTGCTGGGCGTCGCCGGGCTGGTGGTCTACAGCCCGATCGTGCCGCTGGTGCCGGCGCTCAACTCGTACTGGTTCGTCATCCACATCACCTCGGTGGTGCTCTCCTCGGGCCTGTTCCTGCTCGGCGCGGTACCGGCGATCATGTTCCTCATCCGCAACGGCTACGAGCAGGGCCGGCGCGGCTTCCCGTACCAGTTGGGGCGGCGGGCGCCGGCGGCGGTCGCGCTGGAGCGGCTGACCTTCCGGGTGCACACCATCGCGTTCCCGATCTGGACCTTCGGCGCGCTGATCGCCGGGCCGATCTGGGCCGAGGCCGCCTGGGGCCGGTACTGGGGCTGGGACCCCAAGGAGATCTGGGCGTTCGTCTCCTGGGTCGTCTACGCCGGTTACCTGCACGCCCGGGCCACGCCGAGCGTCAAGCGCAACGTGGCCACCTGGCTGGCGGTGCTCGGCTTCGTCACCATGCTGATGAACCTGTTCGGCGTCAACCTGTTCATGTCCGGCCTGCACTCGTACGCCGGCGTGGAGTAGGCCCGGTCAGCGGGCCGGGTCGACCGCGCCGGCGTCGGCCGCCACCAGCGCCGGGTAGTCGGGCAGGGCCTGGTCGGTGGCGAGGGCGCCGGTGTGCCGGATCATCGACCGCTGCACCACCGGGCGACTGAGCAGCCGATCCCGTAGCCACAGGCCCCACCCGGTCCGCGGGGCCAGGAACTTCCCCGGGCTGGCCCCCTTCTGCCAGCGGGCCGCGTAGCCGCGCATCCGTCGCTCGTACGCGGCGAACGCCCGCCGGTGGTCACCGCCCGCGACCGCCAGCTCGCCGGCCAGCACGTACGCGCCGACCAGGCCGGTGCCGACGCCCATCCCGCCGAGGGTGACACCCCACGCGGCGTCACCGAGCAGCGCGATCCGGCCGGTGTGCCAGCGCGGCACCGTCACCCGGGCGATCGAGTCGAAGTACAGCTCGGTCGTGTCCCGCAGGCCGGCGAGCAGCCACGGCACGTGCCAACCCAGACCGGCGAACGCGTCGTTGATCATCTTCCGCTGGCGGGCGAGGTCGGGCCAGTCACCGACCGGCGGTGACCCGGCGAACACCACGAACGCCGTGGCCCGGTCCGGATCCCACTGGTCGGCGGACACCCCGGCCAGCCGCCCGGGCACGTTGTACTGCCGGCCGAGGGTGTCCAGCCCACGGTCGTTGGGCAGGTCCCAACCGGCCAGGTAGTGGCCCAGGTGGCGGAGGTAGCGCTCGGGCGGGCCGAAGGCGAGCCGACGTACCCCGGACCGCAGGCCGTCCGCGCCGACCACCAGGTCGTAGGTGCGCGGGCCGGACCGCTCGAACTCGACCCGGACGCCGTCGGCGGTGTCGGCCAACGCGGCGATCCGGTCGCCGAAGACGTACTCCGCGTGGTCGGCGCTGTGCGCGTGCAGCACCCGGGACAGGTCCCGCCGGTAGACCTCCAGGTCGCCGCCAGCGAACGCGGCGGGCAGCCGCCAGATCTCCCGGCCGTCGGCGTCGACCCGGCTCATCGCCCCGGCGTGGGTCTGCACCGCCCGCAGCTCGTCGAGCACGCCCATCCGGCCCAACAGCCCGAGGTGGGTGGGGCCACGGAAGTCGACCGCGAAGCCGCTGGTGCGCAGGGCCGGCGCCGCCTCCACGACCGTGGTCGTGGCGCCGTACCGGGTCAGCCACCAGGCCAGGGCCGGACCGGCCACGCCGGCACCGGAGACGAGAACGCGCAGGCCGCGCAGGGTGGGGGTGAACATGGTGGCCCTCTCTAAACTGTATCCCTCAGATACAGAGTACTGTAGACACAGTTTCGGCTCAGGAACAAGGGGGCGCGATGGATCCGGAGGCGTACCGGGCGGCGAGCGCGCTGCTCTGGGACGGGCGCGGCGGACCTCGGCGCGGCCCGCGACCCACGCTCAGCCTGGCGACCATCGCCCGGGCCGGGGTCGCGCTCGCCGACGCCGACGGACTGCCGGCGGTCACCATGCAGGCCGTCGCCGAGGCGCTCGGCGTCACCAAGATGGCCCTCTACCGGTACGTCCCCGGCAAGGCCGAACTGGTCGCCCTGATGGTCGAGACGGGAATGGGCGACCCGCCGCCGCTGGATACCGGCGCCGGGTGGCGCGGCCGGCTCGACGGCTGGGCACGCGAGCTGTGTGCCCGGTTCCTCGCGCATCCGTGGAGCCTCGCCGCCACGGTTGGTGTCCGCCCGATGGGCCCGAATGAACTGGCCTGGTTGGAATCGGCGGTGGCGGCGCTGGACGGCACCGGCCTGCACGGCGGGGAACGGCTCGACGTGGTGGTGACCCTGACCGGGCACGTCCGTAGCCTGGCCGAGCAGGTGGTCGCCGTCGGCACCGGTACGCCGGAGGCGGGCATGGCCGACGCGCTCGGCGCCCTGCTGGCCGGCCGGGCCGACCGGTTTCCGGCGTTGGCCGCGGCCCTGGCGTCCGCCGCCGCGCACGCCGCCCACGACCAGGCCCTCGACGTCGGCCTCGGACTCATCCTGGACGGCGTCGACCTGCTCGTCACCCGGAGGCGGGCGGCGGACGGCCGGCGGGCAAACTGACCCGGCAGCTCAGACGGCGAAACAGTTCGGTTGGACCGGAGCATCCGCCAGGGCGCTGCGGATCACGGTGTAGGTGGTGCCGTCGAGGACCAGGCCGAGATGACCCACCACCCGCAGCGGGCAGTACGCCTGGATCAGGACGTTGCTGACGCCGTCGGCCAGCGTCGCGTTGTCCACCGGGCGGACCAGTTCGTCCTGCACGGTCCGGACGGTGGTGTACCGCACCGCGCCCGGTGTGTCGTCGCCGGCGTTCAGGTCGGCGAGGAAGGCCGAGCCGATCGTCATCTGCTGGCAGGCCACCACGCCCGCGCACGAGCCGAGGCCGAGGAACTGCAGGATGTTTGCCACGTAGGTGCCGTAGTGCGGGCTGCCCAGGCTGATCCACCGCTCGACGTCGGCGGTGCCGCCGAGGTGCTTGAGGTAGTACCGGGAGACCAGGCCGCCCTCGGAGTGCCCGACCAGGTCGACCTTGCCGAACCCGTTCGCCGAGCGCAGCCCGGTCAGGTAGTCGCGGAAGGCGCGGGCCGAGGCCGGGATGTCGCCGAGCCCGAGCCCGGGCAGTTGGTAGATGAAGACCCGGTAGCCGTCGGCCCGCAGCCGGGCGGCCAGCGGCTCGTAGGCGACCGCGACGCCGCTGAGCCCGCCGACCAGGACGACGGGATTGCGCCCGGCGGCGGTGGCGGAAGTCGTGGTGGTGGGGGTCGTGGGGACGGGTGCGGCCGAGGCGGCGGCCGGTAGGGCGAGGGAGGCGGTGGCGGCGACCGTGACGGCGGCCAGGATCTTTCGGAGCAGCATGGCTGCCCTCCATGGGGGTGGAGGCCCGCCGGTGGCGGGGAGACGGGGGTGGCAGCCGATCGATCGGTGACATCATGATGCTTGTAACAATGCGGCAACGTCAATGAAAAGTTACGCCCGAGTAACTGGACGACTGGCGACGCCGTCGTGACGTCCGGCACCCGGCCGGGGCGGGTGCTCGGGTGGTGCGGGAGACTGGGGTCATGGCGCCCCGTGGCTTCCCGTACACCGATCTCAAGGACTTCCTCACCGCGCTGGAGCGGGCGGGGGAGCTGCGCCGGGTGACGGTGCCGGTCGACCCGACGCTGGAGATCAGCGAGATCGTCACCCGGACCGTCCGGGAGGGCGGCCCGGCGCTGCTGTTCGAGCGGCCCACCCGGGGCGAGATGCCGGTGGCGATCAACCTGTTCGGCACCGAGAAGCGGATGGCGATGGCCCTCGGGGTCGACCGGCTCGACGAGGTCGGTGACCGGATCGGCGCGCTGGTCAAGCCGGAGCTGCCGGTCGGCTGGTCCGGCATCCGCGAGGGCCTGGGCAAGGTGATGCAGCTCAAGTCGGTGCCGCCGCGCAAGGTGCGGACGGCACCCTGCCAGCAGGTGGTCTACCGGGGCGACGACGTGGACCTGGGCCGGCTGCCCGGCCTGCAGGTCTGGCCCGGCGACGGTGGGATCTTCCACAACTACGGGCTGACCCACACCAAGCATCCGGAGACCGGCAAGCGCAACCTTGGCCTCTACCGGCTCCAGCAGCACTCCCGTAACACCCTCGGGATGCACTGGCAGATCCACAAGGACTCCACCGCCCACCACGCGGTCGCCGAGCGACGCGGCGAGCGGCTGCCGGTGGCGGTGGCGATCGGCTGCGACCCGGTGGTCAGCTACGCGGCCTCGGCGCCGCTGCCCAGCGACATCGACGAATACCTGTTCGCCGGCTTCCTGCGCGGCGAACGGGTGGAGATGGTCGACTGCCTCACCGTGCCGCTGCAGGTGCCGGCCCAGGCGCAGATCGTGCTGGAGGGCTACCTGGAGCCGGGCGAGCGGCTGCCGGAGGGCCCGTTCGGCGACCACACCGGCTTCTACACGCCGGTCGAGCCGTTCCCGGTGCTGCACGTCGAGACGATGACCATGCGGCGGGACCCGATCTACCACTCGATCATCACCTCGCAGCCGCCGCAGGAGGACCACGGCCTGGGCAAGGCCACCGAACGGATCTTCCAGCCGCTGCTCAAGCTGCTGATCCCGGACATCGTCGACTACGACCTGCCGGCGGCCGGGGTGTTCCACAACTGCGCGATCGTGTCGATCCGCAAGCGCTACCCGAAGCACGCCCAGAAGGTGATGAACGCCATCTGGGGCGCGCACCTGATGTCGCTGACCAAGCTGATCGTGATCGTCGACGAGGACTGCGACGTGCACGACTACAACGAGGTCGCCTTCCGGGCGTTCGGCAACGTGGACTACTCCCGCGACCTGCTGCTCACCGAGGGGCCGGTCGACCACCTGGACCACGCGTCGTACCAGCAGTTCTGGGGTGGCAAGGTGGGCGTGGACGCGACCCGCAAGTTGCCCACCGAGGGTTACACCCGGGGCTGGCCGGAGCAGATGGTGATGTCGCCCGAGATCCGGTCCCTGGTGGACAAGCGCTGGAAGGAGTACGGCATCTGATGGCGACAGCCGTGCAGGAGCGACCCGGCCGGGTCACGTCCTTCCTCAAGCTGGTGGCGATCGAGCACTCGGTCTTCGCGCTGCCGTTCGCCTACCTCTCCGCGTTCACCGCCATGCTGGTGGACGGCGGGCGGGTGCGGTGGCTGGACCTGTTGCTGATCACGATCGCGATGGTCGGTGCCCGTACCTTCGCGATGGCCGCCAACCGGATCATCGACCGGCGGATCGACGCGCGGAACCCCCGTACCGCCGGGCGGGAACTGGTCACCGGGGCGGTGAGCGTCCGGACGGCCTGGACCGGCGCGGCGGTGTCGCTTGTCGTGTTCCTGGCCGCGGCGGCGGCGCTCAATCCGCTGTGTCTGTTCCTCGCCCCGCTCGCCGCGGTGCCGCTGGTGGTCTACCCGTACGGCAAGCGGTTCACCGACTGGCCGCACGCCATCCTGGCGCTGGCCCAGGCCGTCGGGCCGGTGGGCGCCTGGCTCGCGGTGACCGGCACCTTCGCCGGCTCCGGACCGGCCTGGCTGCTCGGCGCGGCGGTGGGCCTGTGGATCGGCGGCTTCGACCTGATCTACGCGTGCCAGGACGCCGAGGTCGACCGCCGGATCGGGGTACGCAGCGTGCCGTCCCGGTACGGCCTGCGGTTCGCCCTGCACGCCTCCACCGTCGCGCACGTGGTCACCTTCGGGCTGTTCGTCTGGTTCGGCGCGGTGGTCGGGCTCGGGTGGCTGTGGTGGGTCGGATTGCTGCTGACCGCGGTTGCCTTCGGCTACCAGCACGTCGTGGTCACCCCGACCGACCTGTCCCGGGTGAACCGGGCGTTCTTCACCGCCAACGGGTTCGTCGGCATCGTCCTGTTCGCCTTCGCCCTGCTCGACCTGGTCGTCCGCCTCGACCTGCGCCCCTGACGTCTGCCCCGCCGCCCGCCGGCCTGGCCCTGCGGCCGAGTTGGGGAACCTGATTGTCGTCCGGACAACACTGAGATTCCCCAGCCCTGACCGGTCAGCGACGGGCGGTGGTCAGCTCAGGTCGGTGGCGACGGCGCGGAGCGCCTCGACCAGATCGTGACCGGACGGCGCGGTCTCCGGATCGACCAGATGCTGCACCAGTACGCCGGTCAGCAGGGCCTGGTAGAGCGACCCGACCCGGCGGGCGCGCTCCGGGTCGACCGCCGGGTCCAGCCCGGCGAACAGTTCGGCCATGCCGTGCCGGGCCGCGGTCATGCCCGGGACGAGCTGTTCCCGCAACTCCGGTACGTGTTCGGCGGCGCTGACCATCTCCAGCTGGGTGACCCACAACCGGCGCTGCTCGTCGAACGAGCGGATGATCCAGGACCAGCCGCGTTCGAGTCGTTCGGCCGCCGGTGCGTCGGTCGTCACCGCCCCGGTCAGGGCACCCGTCAATTCCTCCCCCCACTCGGCCATCGCCTCGAAGAGAGCGGCGTTGAGCAGGGCCTGCGTGGTCCGGAAGTGGTAGCCGATGGCGGCCAGGCTGGTGCCGGCGGCGGCGGCGATGTCCCGCGCCGTGGTGCGGGCATATCCCTTCTCCATCAGGCACTGTTTCGCCCCGGCCAGCAGGTCCTCGCGATTTCCCATGATCCGATCCTAGCGGTTCCTGGCACGGCCGTCTTGCACAATCGTGCTAGACATCCGTCTGATTCGTCTCTACAGTCGTCCACACCGGGCGGTCGTCCCGGGCTCTCCGGGCGGACGAGGGGTGCGCGATGCGGAACCGAAATGTGTTGATCTCCGGGGCCGGCGTGGCCGGCCCGGCGCTGGCCTGGTGGCTGCGTCGGTACGGCTTCGCCCCGACGGTCGTGGAGCGGGCGCCGACGCTCCGGGACGGCGGTTACAAGATCGACATCCGGGGGGTCGCGCTGACCGTGGTGGAGCGCATGGGCCTGCTCGACGAGATCCACGCCAACTCCACCGACGTGCGCACGGCCTGGTTCGTGGACCGGACCGGACGCGGGATCGCCGAGATGGACGCCGCCCTGTTCGGCGGACGGACCGGCGCCGACGTCGAGATCATGCGAGGTGACCTGGGCCGGCTGCTGCACCGGGCCACCCGGTCGGACGTGGAGTACCTGTTCGACGACTCGGTCACCGCCCTGGTCGACCGGCCGGACGGCGTCGAGGTGGCCTTCGAACGGGCCGCCGCACGCCGGTTCGACCTGGTGATCGGCGCCGACGGCGTGTACTCGACGGTGCGCTCGCTGGCCTTCGGACCGCACGAGATGTTCGTCCGCGGCCTCGGCCACTACGTGTCGATCTTCACCGTGCCGAACCATCTCGGGCTGGACCGCGAGGAGCGGCTGTACGCCGAACCCGGCCGTACCGTCAACGTCTACAGCACCCGGCAGGACACCGCCGCGAAGGCGCTGTTCCTGTGGGCCTCCGACCCACTCGGCTACGACCGGCGGGACCTCGACCGGCAGCGGGACCTGCTTGCCGCGGCGTTCGCCGGGGCGGGCTGGCAGGTGGACCGGCTGCTCGCCGCCCTGCCGGACGCGCCGGACTTCTACTTCGACCCGGTCAGCCAGGTGCACGTCGACCGGTGGCACGCCGGCCGGGTCGCGCTGCTCGGCGACGCCGGTTACGGCGCCTCGCCGGCCTCCGGCCAGGGCACCGGCCTGGCGCTGGTCGGGGCGTACGTGCTCGCCGGCGAGCTGGCCGCGGCCGGCGGCGACCACCGCACGGCGTTCGCCCGGTACGACGGCGCGCTGCGGGACTTCGTCGCCCGTAACCAGGCGCTCGCGCCGAACAACCTCCGGGGCATGGTGCTTCGCTCCCGCGCCGGCGTCTGGGCCAGCACCCGGATGATCCGGCTGATGCCGCACCTGCCCGGCCGGGACCGGATGGTGCGCCGGGTCACCGAACCGATCCGGCGCGCCGCCTCCGGCATCGAGCTGGCCGACTACCCGGCCTGAACCCTCGGTCCGAGTCAGCCCGGCGCCGGGTGACCCCGGTCCCTCGGCTGCGCCGGCCCGGACCGGATCCGGGGGTCGGCCGGCAGCCGGGACGGCGGACAGGGCAGGCTTGACGGCATGCGCAGGCCATGGGTGGTGGGGGTGTCCGGAGCATCGGGTACGCCGTACGCGGCGGCGGTGATCCGGGGCCTGCTGGACGCCGGCGAGCCGGTCGACCTGGTGGTGTCCCGGGCGGCCCGGCTGACCATCCTGGACGAGACCGGCGGCCCGTTGCGGGACGCCCACTGGCGGGCCGACCTGTCCGGCTGGCTCGGTCGGGAGCTGACCGACGCGGACGTGTCGTACTGGCCGGCCGGCGACCTGGCGGCCGGGCCGAGCAGCGGGTCCTACCCGGTACGGGGGATGGCCGTGGTCCCGGCGAGCACGGCTGCCTGCGCGGGCATCGCCATCGGCCTGTCCAAGGATCTGCTCCAGCGGGCCGCCGAGGTGAACCTCAAGGAGCGACGCCCGGTGGTGGTGGTGCCCCGGGAGACCCCGGTCACCCGCAGCCATCTTGAGCACCTGATCGCCCTGCACGACGCCGGGGCGGTGGTGCTGCCGGCGAGTCCGGGCTTCTACGGCGCGGGAGCGGCGGCGAGCGCCGCCCAGTTGATCGATTTCGTGGCCGGCAAGGTGCTCGACGCCCTGAAGGTGGAGCATTCGTTGTTCCGCCGCTGGTCCGGCGAACTCGGCGCCGCCCGGCCCTGAGCCCGTCGGGTGGGGCGGGGACCGGCGCCTGGAGATCGCGCCGGCCGGTTCGGCGCGGGTGCCGGACGGCGGGGGGCCGACCGGAGATCCGGCTGCCGGACCGGCTCAGTACAGCCCGGCGTTCATGGGATTCGGGCCGCCGGAGTTCGCCGGACCCGCGTTGCGCGGCCGGTCGGTGACGCCCTCGTCGACCTCGTCGAGCATGCCCTCGCCCTCCAGCAGTGCCCGTACCTCGGACTCCCGGAAGCGCCGGTGACCTCCCGGCGTGCGAATGCTTCCGATCCGACCCGCGGCCGCCCATCGGGTGACGGTCTTCGGATCTACGCGAAACAGTGCAGCAACTTCGCCCGGCGTCAGTAGACGATCTCCAGTATCCACAGCCCCCTCCTCGCGTTGACGAAGCCCCCGGACTGGTAAGAATGCCCCCCGGACAAGTGCCTGCCAGAGCGTTCGTTAGGGACGTACGGCAATTGAAACACCGCTGGCGGGGCGTGTCCCCAAAACGCGAAAACGTACTCGTTGTGAAGCCGGTTCGGTCCTTTTGTGGCCATTTCCACCGTTTCATGTTACGGTCCGGCGGGCTGCCTCGCCGGGCGTGTCGCCGACCCGACTAGGCTCTCGGGTCAGTGGACGCCATCGACCTCAGCCTCGTTGACCTGCTGCGTGGAAACGCCCGGCTGTCGTACGCCGAGTTGGCCCGGCAGGTCGGGCTCTCCGCGCCCGCCGTGCACGAGCGGGTCGGCAAGCTGGAGTCCGGCGGCGTCATCCGGGGCTACCGGGCCGACGTCGAACCGGAGTCGATCGGACTCGGGGTGACCGCCCTGATCGGCATCGTGCAGGACTCCGGCGGCGACACCGAGGACGTCCTGGAGGCGTTCCGGGCGATGCCCGAGATCGAGTCCTGCTATTTCATGGCCGGCGTGGAGTCGTTCCTGCTGAAGGCCAAGGTCGGCACCATCGCCGAGCTGGAGCAACTGATCAACCGGCTGAACCGGACGGCCGGCGTGGCCTCCACCCGGACCGCGGTGGCGCTGTCGACCAAGTGGGAGAACCGCCCGCAACCGCTCGCCCCGCCGCCCGCCTGAGCGTCCGGTCAGCGACGCGCCCACCCCGGCGGCTCCCGGCCCGGCACGACGCCGCCCAGGGTCGTCAGGACGTCCCGGGCGGTCGCACCGGTAGGGTGCCGCCATGACGACACCGTCGCGCCCGGGTACGGCCGTGGTCACCGGCGCCGCCGGTGGGCTCGGCCGGGCGATCGCCGCCGCCCTGCACGCCGACGGGTGGCAGGTGCTGCTGACCGACGTGGACCCGACCGCCGTGGCCGCGGCGGCCGTACCGCTGGGCGGATGGAGCGGCCCGCTCGACGTTCGGGACGAGGCGGCCTGCGCGGCGGTCGCCGCGCGGGCGGCGGAGCGCGGCCGGCTCGGGCTCTGGGTCAACAACGCCGGCATCCTCGCCACCGGTCCCTCGTGGACCCAGGACGCCGCCACCCGGCGCCGGATCGTCGAGGTCAACGCGCTCGGCGCGATGAACGGCACGCTCGCCGCGCTGGACGTGATGCGCCGCCAGGGCGCCGGCCACGTGCTCAACGTGGTGTCCCTGGCCGGGCTGGTCGCCGCCCCCGGCGAGACGGTCTACGCGGCCAGCAAGCACGCCCTGATCGCCTTCAGCCTCGGCACCCTGGCCGACCTGCGGGCCGCCGGCGTCCGGGACGTACACGTCTCGTGTCTGTGCCCGGACGGGATCTGGACGCCGATGCTGCACGACCGGCTGGACGACCCGGGCGCCGCCGCCTCGTTCACCGGCACCCTGCTGAGCGCCGAGCGGGTGGCCGCCCGGGCGGCCCGGCTGGCCCGCCGGCCCCGGCCGGTGGTGACCGTGCCGCGCTGGCGCGGCGCCCAGGTACGGCTGCTCGACGCGCTCCCCGGCCTGGCGATCCGGCTGACCCCGGTCGTGCTCGCGGTCGGCCG
The DNA here is from genome assembly GCF_042650605.1 of Micromonospora zhanjiangensis. NCBI lineage: Bacteria > Bacillati > Actinomycetota > Actinomycetes > Micromonosporales > Micromonosporaceae > Micromonospora > Micromonospora zhanjiangensis. The sequence continues at coordinate 38,289 of NZ_JBHSBN010000019.1, forward strand.
GGCCGGGCAGCGCCGGCAGCGCCGCCGGCTGACCGGCGGACCGCGAACCTGAGCGGGTTGCTAGTTTCTGCTGATGACGCACGTCGACCGGTATGACGACGCCGCCCGGGCCTGGGTGACGGAGGCGATCGCGACGGTCGAGGCGGACGCCAACCGCTCGGCCGACACCCACCTGCTGCCGTTCCCGCTGCCCCGGGAGTGGGGGATCGACCTCTATCTGAAGGACGAGTCGGTGCACCCCACCGGGTCGCTCAAGCACCGGCTGGCGCGCTCGCTCTTCCTGTACGGCCTGTGCAACGGCTGGATCGGCCCGGACACCACCATCGTGGAGGCGTCCTCCGGGTCGACCGCGGTGTCCGAGGCGTACTTCGCCCGGATGCTCGGGGTGCCGTTCATCGCGGTGATGCCGGCCGCCACCTCGGCGGAGAAGATCGCGTTGATCGAGTTCCAGGGCGGCCGGTGCCACCTGGTCGACGACCCCGCCCGGGTGGTCGTCGAGGCCCGCTGGCTGGCCGAGGACCGCGGCGGTCACTTCATGGACCAGTTCACCTACGCCGAGCGGGCCACCGACTGGCGGGGCAACAACAACATCGCCGAGTCGATCTACCACCAGATGCGACTCGAACGGCACCCGGTGCCGGCCTGGATCGTGGTCGGCGCGGGCACCGGCGGCACCAGCGCCACGATCGGCCGGTATGCCCGCTACCAGCGGCTGCCGACCAAACTGTGCGTGGTCGACCCGGAGAACTCCGCGTTCTACCCGGCCTGGCAGGCCGCCGACTGGACGGTGACCACCGGACGAGGCTCGCGGATCGAGGGGATCGGCCGGCCCACCGTCGAGGCGTCGTTCCAGCCGACGGTGGTCGACCGGATGATCCAGGTGCCCGACGCCGCCTCGATCGCCGCCATGCGGGCCGCCAGCAAGGTGCTCGGTCGCCGGGTGGGCGGATCGACCGGCACCAACCTGTGGGGCGCCTTCGGGCTGATCGCGCAGCTGCTCGCGGCCGGCCGGACCGGTTCGGTGGTGACGCTGCTCTGCGACGGGGGCGAGCGGTACGCCGGCACGTACTTCTCCGACGACTGGGTGGCCGGGCAGGGTCTGGACCTCGCCCCGCATCTGTCCACCGTGGAACGCTTCCTGACCACCGGCGACTGGCCGGCCTGACCCGGGCCGGTGTCCGACCGGCCCGGCCCGGGGCGCCCGGGTGGCGGGTGGGGCTCAGGACGGCGGGTGGTCGGCGCGGCGGGCCAGCCCGGGATAGCGCACGACGTACCCGTCCGGGTCGAGGTCGAGGTCGGCGGTGAAGCGACCACTGGCGAACCGGACCGAGGTGCCGCCGAGCGGGGTGTAGACCTGCTCGGCCGGCAGCACCTCCAGGCTCGGCAGCCGCACGAAGGCCATGGTCAGCCGGTGCGCCTGACCCGGCTCGGCGCCGAGCAGCCCGAGTCGCCGTACCGGCAGGGTGTTGAACAGCGGCGCGCCGTACAGGTCGATGTCGAGCGCGGCCTCGAGCCGGTCCGGTTCCTCGGTGCCGGGCAGGCCGGCGCCGGGCGCTCCGGCGGCGGCGAGCGCGGCGTCCAGGTCGCCCACCTCGCCGGTGCTGGCCCGCCAGCGACCGCTGGCCCGTTCCAGGCGCAACGTCCGCAGCCAGCCGGCGCCCTCGACGCTGACCTCCAGCCGCAACGCCGCCCAGTTCTCGTCGGTGGCCAGATCGTAGCGGCAGGTGTAGGGAATCGGGTCGACCGCGGGCGCGACGCCCCGGGCGGTGAGGCCGTGCCGGTCGTCGAACAGCACGTGGTCGGTGCCGGTGGTGTCGGTGCGGGCCCAGAGCAGGGACTTCGGCATGGTCGCCATGGCCCGTGACGCTACCGGCGTCGCCGACCTGCCGCACGCGAACAGGCCAGGCGGCAACAGACCGCCCGAACCGGGCGTCAGGACGGGGTCGACACGTCGGGAGCCAGGTCCTGCGACCGGGCTCCCGACATCGACGATCAGTCACCGCGCGGTCGATGCCGCGCCTACCGGCTCAGTGCGTGCGGGTGGAACGCTGCCCGCCGAACTGGCGGTCCCGGCTGGGACCGTCGGACCGGAAGCCGCCCCGCCGGTCGGCGGGCCGGCCGGTTGCCGGAGCACCGAACCGCCGGTCACCGGGTCCGCGTTCGCCCTGCGGCCGGTCGGTGAAGTGCCGGTCCCGGTACGGCCGGTCGCCGTGCCGCCGCTCGCCCTGGCCCCGCTCGTCCTGCCGGCGCTCGCCGTACGGTCGGTCGTCCTGCCGACGCCGGTCCTGGCCGCGGTCGTCGTAGCGCCGCTCGCCCTGGCCGCGGTCGCCGTAACGTCGTTGGCCCTGGCCGCGGTCGCCGAAGCGGCGCTCGCCGCGCGGGCGGTCCCCGTGTCGCGGCGCGGGCGGCTCGTCCACCACCGGGACCCCGCTCGGCGTCCGGGCGCCGGTCAGCTCGGCCAGTTCGGCGTCGCCGGACCGGACCCGGGACTGGGCCGGTGCCACCCCGGCCCGCTCCAGCATGGCCAGGGTGCTCCGACGCTGCTTGGGCAGCACCAGGGTGGCCACCGCGCCGGACTCGCCGGCCCGGGCGGTCCGACCGGCCCGGTGCAGGTAGTCCTTCGGGTCCTTCGGCGGGTCGAGGTGGACCACCAGGGAGACGCCGTCCACGTGGATGCCCCGGGCCGCCACGTCCGTGGCCACCAGGACGCTCGTCCGGCCCTCCTTGAACTCGGCGAGCGTGCGGGTACGCATCCGCTGGGTCTTGCCGCCGTGCAGCGCGCCGGCCCGTACCCCGACCGCCGCGAGCTGGTCGACCAACCGGTCCACGCCGAGCTGGGTCCGGGCGAACATCATGGTCCGGCCGGGCCGGGCGGCGATCGACGCGGCCACGGCGAACTTGTCGTGCGGCGCGATCAGCAACAGGTGGTGATCCATCGTGGCGACGGCGGCCGTGGGCGGCGCGGTCGAGTGCGTCACCGGGTCGGTCATGAACCGCTTGACCAGGGTGTCGACGTCACCGTCCAGGGTGGCCGAGAAGAGCAGTCGCTGCGCCCCCGCCGGGGTCTTCGCCAGCAGCGCGGTGACGTCCGGCAGGAAGCCCATGTCGGCCATCTGGTCGGCCTCGTCGAGCACGGTCACCTCGACGTCGTCCAGCCGGCACACGCCACGTTCGATCAGGTCACCGAGCCGTCCCGGGGTGGCGACGACGATCTCCACGCCCCGGCGGAGCGCGTCGATCTGCCGGTCGTACGGGACACCGCCGACGGCGGTCTTGAGGAACACTCCGACGGCCTTCCCGAGCGGCAGCAGCGCGTCGTTGACCTGCATCGCCAGCTCGCGGGTCGGCACCAGGATCAGGGCGCGGGGGTGCAGCGGGCGGGCCCGGTTGCGGCTCGCCAACCGGGCGAGCACCGGCAGGCCGAAGGCGAGCGTCTTGCCGGAGCCGGTCTGGCCCCGACCGAGTACGTCCCGGCCGGCGAGCGCGTCCGGCACGGTGGCCCGCTGGATCTCGAACGGCGTGGTGATGCCCGCCCGGCCGAGCGCCCGGACCAGGGGTTCGGGCAGGCCGAGCCCGGCGAAGTCGACCGGGTGGGTCGGGTCGGTCAGGTCTGTCGGTTCGGTGCGGTCCGCGGGATCGACCGGGGCGTCGAGGACGGACGGGAACGTGCTGGGGTCAGCGAAGCTGGTCAAGAAATACCCTTCAAGCGGGGCGCATCTTCGCGATGGCCCGCCGCGGCCGGATGGTCGCCGCTGATTCACCCGCAAGATCGCCCAAGGGGCGCGCGTCCACGGCGCGCCAGGTCAATGATCTCTACGAGTGTACGACCGCGCGGGTCCGCCGACACGCGTACGGCGGGGGCCAGTGGGGAGCCTCACCTTCCGGCGCATTGGCGACCGCCCGATCGATCAGTGCTTCAGCAGCCCACCGAAGAGACTGTTGAACAGGTCGCCCGCGGAGAACGCCACGACCAGACCGATCAGGACCAGGACACCCAGCCCGATCAGCAGCACCACGATCGCCTTCGCCGTACTGCCCTTCGAACTCGTGGTGTCCGCCCAGCCCTGGGCGAGGATGTGGCCGGTGAGCGAGCCCGAGTTCTCCACCGGATTCGGCACGTTCATGACCGTCATCTGGCCGATGTCGGAGTAGCCGTTGCCGCCGTACACCGTGCCGGGCCGGTCCTGCTCGGACGGCCCGGTCGGACGCGGGACGGCGGCGCTCCCGCGCCGGGCCGCGGCGTCGTCGGCCGGCGGCGACCAACCCTGGAAAGCGGCGGTCGGAGCGGCCGGCGGCGCCGACGCCGGCCGCGCGGCGGCCGTCCGGTCCATCGCCGGTGGCGGCGGGAACGGCGGCACCGGCATCGGACCGGGCGGCGCGGGCGCCGGCGGGACCGGCGGTACGGGCGGCGGGATCGGCCCCGGGGGCACCGGCCCGGGCGGAACCGGTCCGGGGGGCACCGGTCCGGGCGGGGTGGGCCCGGGGTCCGGCGCCGGGGCGGGGTGAACCGGGTTCGGCTCGGGGACCGGAACCGGTGCCGGTGCCGGCGGCACGGGAAACGGATCGGGCGCCGGACCCGGGCCGGGTGGGGCCGGCGCGGGGTCCGGCGGTTCCACCGGCTTCGGCGGTTCCACCGGCTTCGCCGGTTCGGCGGGCTTCGGCGGTTCGGCGGGCTCCGCCGGTCCGCTCGCAGCCTCGTCGGCGGTGAGCCCGCCGACCGAGGCGGCACCGGCCGGGGCCTGCCGCGCCGAGTCCTGGTCCGTCCGTCCGTAGATCGTGGGCCCGGTGGGACGGCTCGGCGTGGCAGCTTCGGCCTCGTCGAGCGAGATCCGGTACGTCTGCGGCACCGTCGCCTTCCCCCGGCTGCCGGCACCGCCCCGCCGAGCGCCACGCTGGGTCGGGATGAGCGGCCGGGGAGCGGTGACGCCGGCCGGCGGCTGGACCGTCCCGCTCGCGGCACCAACCGACTCGGCCTCGGCCGGCTCGTCCGTGACCGCCTCGGCTTCGACCGGCTCGGCCTGCGCCGCGTCGGCCTGGACCGGGTCGGCTTCGGTCGGGTCGGGCTGGATCGCGTCGGCTTCGGCCTGGTCGGTCTGGCTCGCGTCGGCTTCGGCCTGGTCGGTCTGGCTCGCGTCGGCTTCGGCCGGGTCGGGCTTGGCCGCGTCGGCTTCGGCCTGGTCGGTCTGGCTCGCGTCGACCTCGGCCGGGTCGGGCTCGGCCGGGTCGGGCTCGGCCGGGGCGGTAGCGGTGGGCGGGGTGAGCGGATCCGATTCCCGTCGCTGACGGGGGATCGCCGGCATCGGACCGCCGTCCGAACCGCCGCCCCGGTAGGTGGTCGCCGCTCCGGGTGGCAACGCGGCTCCGGCGGGTGGTCCGGCCGGTTCGGTGGAACCACCCCTGGGGACGGTCGCCCGACCGCGTGCCCGCCTGCCCCCGGCGGCGGCGCCCGTCGCCCGGACGGTAGCCACCACCCGGGCGGTTCCGACCGCCACCGCGCCACCCGCGACCACCGCGTCGGCCGGTTCCGGCTTGTCCTCGCCGGACGTGGCACCGGCCTGCTCCGCGCCGACCAGGGCCGGCGCGTCCTCGGCCGACGTGGCGCCGGTCTGCGCCGTGTCGGCCGGGGTCGGCTCGTCGGTGGTTGCCACGGCCGGTTCGGCTCCGGGGGTGGGCTCGTCGTCCCGGGCGGGCGGCGTGGTGGTGGCCGGTTCGGTGGACGACCCGGTGTCGACCGACGTCGGGTGATCCGCTGGTGGTCCACCGTCGGCGCGCACGTCGTCGACCTGCGGTGCAACCTGCTTCTCGCCCATCGTCGCCTCCCGCGCCCCGAGCCGGGACCGGTGGCGCCGGACCCGCGTCATTCAATTCTCGCGTGCCGTCCACCGGTGCTCGCGGCGGGCCGGCCGGCTTCGGTCATTCTCCGCCGGACGGCACCGCCGCGCCGGTCGCCACCCTGGTGGTACCCCGATCGTCCGCACAACTATCAGTTTCCGGCCGACCGTTCCGCCACCGGGCCGGAGCCGGGCGGCGCCGGCGTCAGGAACCTGCGGTCGGGGTGGTGCTCACGGGCTTCGCCGACGTCTCGCCACTCGGCGCGAGCGAGCTGGGCTGGCCGGACGGGGTGGTCTCACCACCGCTCGGACCGGTCGTCGGGGTCGGCTGGGTGGACGGTGTCGTCGGTGGCGTGGTCGGCCCGGTCGGCCGGGTCGGCAGGGTCGGCGTCGGGCTCGGTTTGGTGGGGGTGGGGCTCGGCTTCGTCGGCGTCGGGGTGGGCTTGGGCGAGGCGGGCGGCGTGGGGCTGGTGGGCGGCTTGGGGGTGGCCGGCGGTTTGGGCGCCGGGATCGCGCCGTAGATCCGGGTCGCGGCGAAGAAGTGCGACCACCAGACGGGCGCGATCTTGACCACGTCACCGCTGGTCGGGGCGTGCACCATCCGGCCGCCGCCGATGTACATCCCGACGTGGTGGACGCCGCTCGCGCTCGGGCCGAAGAAGAGCAGGTCGCCGGGGAGCAGGGCGGACGGATCGACCCGACGGCTCTGGGTGGCGGCGTACTGGTCCTTGGCCACCCGGGGTAGCTGGTAACTACCCGCCGCCGGCGTCCGGTACGCCGCCCACATCAGGCCGGAGCAGTCGAACTGGTTCGGCCCCTCCGCCCCCCACACGTACGGGTCGCCGAGCTGCGCCAGCGCGTACCGGACGGCGGCCAGCGCGCGGGGGTCGGCGGCCATGCCGGCGATGCTGCTGCCGTCGAGGTAACCGGCGCCCAGCTTCTGCTCGGCGGCGTCCCGCGCCTGTTCGAGGCGGAGCAGTTCGGTCTGGTTCTGCTTGCGCAGGGCGAGCAGCGCGGACTCGCGTTGCCGGTAGTGCTGCTCGGCCCGGGTGAAGTCGGCGGTGGCGGTGGTCTGCCGGCCGGTGGCGTCGGCGAGCTTGGCGTTGGCCGCCTGGAGAGCGGTCTGGGCCAGCGCCACCTCCCGGTTCTGCGCGGTGAGATCCGTGCCGTTCGGCTGGCCCCGCTGGATCCGGCTGAGTTCGCCGAGGCCGTGCAGGTCGGAGCCGAAGGCGCCGGGCGGCAACGCGGCCGCCTCCTTGAGGGCCTTGCCGGCCGCGTCCTCGGCGGCCTTCGAGGCCTGGGCCAGCTTGGCGGTCGCCGTGTCCACCTCGCCCCGGGCGGCCAGTACGGCGGCGTCCGCGGTGTCCCGATCCTGGCGCAGCGTGAGCAGTTGGTCGCCGAGGGTCGCGACCTCGGTCTCCAGCGCCGCGAGCTGGCCGGCCAGCGGGCTGGTCCCGAGACCGGGCACCACCGGCAGGCTGCCGGCGTTCGGACCGGTCGGTGTCACCTGGCCGGGCAACTGCACCGCGCCGATCGGCGCCGGCCGGGCGCCGACGTCCGGGACGGTGCCGGGCAGCGCCGGATCGGCGTAGACCGGGTTCGCGAAGGCGAAGGCGACCGCGGCTCCGAGGACGGTGGACCAGAGCAGCGGCCGCAGTACCGGAAGAATGATCTCCCTCAGTCGTCCCTGCCGCCTGCTTCTGTTCCTCGTCATCCCGCTCCCCGGTCGGTCTGGCGACGGCGCGCCGCGATCGTGTCGCGACGTCTCGTCATCGGTGGTGTCCCTCGTCCCACTTTGTCTTACCTCAATATGTGGGTCGTTGTCATCCGCCGATGGGTCACGGCAAGCTGAGAGCTTGCTGAACTTCCGGCGCACCGCCTCGGCCACCCGGCCGCCGTCCCGGCTGGGCCGCGTACGCTCGACCGGGCGTCTTCGCGGGCGGGAGCAGGCACGTCCGCGGGCGGGAGCGGCGAGCGGACCGGTCGCGGTGAGGGGTGGGTAAATGGACGCGGGGCACAGGCGCGAGTTGGCGCGAAAGGTCGACGCGGGCGAGCGGCTCGACCGCGCGGACGGCGCGGCGCTCTGGTCGGGTGACGACCTGATCTGGCTCGGTGGCCTGGCCCACCGGCGGCGGACCGCGACCAGCGACCGTCGGGTGCTGTTCCCGTCGGCCCCGACCGGCCTCCCCGCGTCCGGCGCGTCCTGGACGGAACACCTGGAGTCGCTGCGGGAACGGGCCCGCCGGTCGCCCGGGACGCGGCTCACCGCCGTCCTGCCCGGCCACGCCGCCGACGCGGACGAGCGGCTCGACCAGCTACTGCGACTGCGCGAGGTGCAGGACGAGACCGGTGTCCTGGCGGCCGTCGTCCTGGCCGGCCCGGACCGGGACGAGCCGGCCGATCGACCGGCCGACCAGTCGGCCGGGGAGTCGCCGGCCGGGTCGTTGCGTACCTTCGCGGTCGCCCGGCTGTTGCTCGACAACGTCCCGCACCTGGCCTGCGACCTGGCCGGGCACGGACCGTCGCTGGCCCAACTCGCCTTCAACTTCGGCGTGGACGCGCTGGCCGGGGTGCCGGAGGGCACCGGACCCGAGGAACTGACCACGTTGATCTGGGACGCCGGCTTCCAGCCGGTCGAGCGGGACGAGGACTACCGGGTCGTCCGGGAGTACGAACCGCCGGCGCCGCTGGCCCGGCGCCGGTCCGAGCCGCAACGGGTGTGGGCCTGACCGCCGTACGGGTGGCGCAGGACCGGTCCGGCCGGTCCGTGGTCGGGCGGTCGGGCTGCTCACGTACCCTCGGGACGTCATGAGCGAGCAGAGCGAGCGGGGCGGATTTCCGCGCCGGGACGACGAGGGCCGCATCGCGGCCCTGCCCGACCTGGTCGGGGTGAGCCTGGCCGGCGTGGTCGTCGGGATCCTGGCGCTGGTGGTCTTCGACTGGGCCTTCGCGCTGGTCGGGGCGGGGCACTTCGGCCGGGCCAACGGCTGGCTCGCGGTGATCCTGCCGATCTGGTTGTTCGTCGACGACTTCCGGGCCTGGAGCTTCGGCGCGGCCCGGGTGGTCGCGGCGGCCCTGGCCGCGGCGGCCGGCGTGCTGGCCGGGTTGCTCACCGCCGGTGCGGCGAACGCCCTGCCGCCGTTGGGCTCCGGCAGCCTCGCCGCGGCGGTGTTCGCCCTGGTGTACGCGGTGATCTGGTTCCCGGTGGTCCGGTGGCTGGCCCGCCGCACCGGCTGAGTCGCAACGGCTGAACGGAGAAGACGGATGAGTCCCGCGGTGAAGTACACGCTGGGCCGGCTCGGCCTGTTCCTGGTGGTGTTGGCGGCCCTGTGGCCGGTCGAGCTGAACCTGTTCGTCAAGCTGCTGGTGGCGTTGGCCTTCTCGGCGACGGCCTCGTTCTTCCTGCTGCGCCGCTGGCGGGACGAGACGGCCGAGCAGTGGGCCGGCTCGGCGGCCCGGCGCAGGGCCGAGAAGGACCGGCTGCGCTCGGCGCTGGCCGGTGACCCCGGACCGGCCGGCGCGGGCGACGGTGGACCCGCCGACTCCCGACCGGTCGGCGAGGACGACGATGGATCCTCCCCCGGGCGCCGTTGACCGAGGGAGGATCCACCGGGCTCCGTTACCGGCTCACCAGTTGGTCGAGCCGGCCACCTTCGGCCAGGGCTTCCACCACGGCTTGATCAGGTACGCGATGCCGCCGGTGCCGCTGGAGACCTTGCCGCTGGCGTTGATCCGCTTGGTCCGCTGCCAGATCTGCTCGAACTGGGCGCGCTTGTAGACGTTGCGCACGGCGTCGTCGGAGGACGAGGCCGGGTCGTTGACCACCACGTCGCCGTCGGCGGTGAAGCCGACCACCACGAACAGGTGGCCCGAGGTGCCGTAGTTGGCCCCGTCCAACTCGCTGGCCAGGAACGACTGGCTGGTCACCACCGGGATCCCGGCGGCGATGAAGCGTTCCACCTCGTCCAGCGAGTGCAGCCGGGTCACCTTGGCGTCCAGCCCCGGGTACGAGGCGGCGTAGGCGGTGTTGAACGGCCAGTTGCCGGCGCCCTCGTACTGGTAGTCGTAGGTCATCCGGGCGGCGTGGTCGACGGTCGGGTCCGGGTAGCTCGGGTCGACCCAGGAGGTGTCCTGCGCGGACGGCTTGCGCCCCCAGTACTCGACCACCATCTCGGTGGAGGTGGGCGAGCACCAGGCCTCGCCGCCGCCGTCGTACTCCGGGTAGTGGCCGCGGTGGATGTTCTGCGAGTAGCGCGGTACCGCCAGCTCGGTGCCCCAGGCGATGTGGCCGGCGCTGGCCGGGACGGTGAACCGGTCCGGCACGGCGGAGGCCATCGCGCCGAGGGACCAGACCCGCGGCGCCCGTAGCTGGTCGGGCGCCCGGTACAGGGTGAGCCGGAGCTGGTACGCGCGCAGCAGCACGCCGGCCGCCGCGTCGTCGATGGAGAACGTGTCGGTCCAGATCGACGAGTACGGGTCGCCCTGCCCGTCCACACTGGTCCGCTTGATGTCCTGGTCGCCGGAGGCCCAGCGGCCCATGACGTACCACGGGGTCGTTCCGCCGGTGTTGTAGGTGCCCTGCAGCTCGACCTGGATCCAGGTCCCGGCCGGGGTCTCGGCGTTCCACGACGCGACCAGTTCGGTCGCGTCGAAGCCGACCCGGGTGACCGGCGAGGTCCAGGTGGCGTACTTCCAGGTCCGGGTGACGCCGGTGTGCGGGTCGGTGTAGTCGGTGCTGCCGGCCGGCCGCAGCATGGTGATCCCGGTCCGGACGCCGGGGATCGCGACGGTGCCGTCGTGCGTGCCGCCGCGCCATTCCGGATAGCTGTCGGTGGCCTGCCAGGTGATCTGCTCGTCGTGGCTCACCGGGGGCGCGGCGGCCGCCGGGCTCGGGGCCGCCATGCCGAGCAGGGTGAGGGCGGTGGCCGCGGCGAGGGTACGTCCGCCGGCCCGTGCGTGTATGACCATCAGAACTCCGCGGGTACGGGGGATCGGGTTCTGCGGTCACTATCCCGCCTGGAGGGAAGTTTCGCCAGAGTCCACGAAGTAGAAACTCTTTGCCAATGACGATCACTTCGGCATGACCCCAAGGGAAGGCATGTGCTCTGGCCGTTCGGCTGGACCACCGCCAACACCCCGACCGGGATGACGGCGGACCAGTACAACACCTTCGCCACCATCGGCCGGCAGATGGCCGCCACCAACGGCTACACCCCCCGGCTGGCCTGCGGGAGGCCCCGGTCACCGAACGGTTCTCGATCAACATCTCCGGGTGCCGGTGCGCTACCGTGCTACCCGACTGCACCGCAGCGAAGCCGGTGGAAAACCGGCGCTGTCCCGCAACTGTGATGCCGGCCCGGGTCCCGGGCCGGACGAGCCAGGTCGCCTGCGGCGCGGTCGCGAACAGCGCCTTCGAGGAAGGGCGCCTCGCAGGCGGAGCGCCCCGGACACCCGCGGCGCCCCTGTCGGCGAAGCACCAGCTCCTCGACCGACAGGAGGACCGATGAGCAGACGTACGTCCGCGTTCCTGACCGCCGCGATCACCGCGGCGGCCCTCACCCTCGGTGCCTGCGCCGACAACCGGCCCGAACCGGCCGCGAGTGGCGACACCGCGGCCGCGTTCCCGGTGACGGTGGGCAGCGTCACGCTGGCCAAGCGGCCCGAGAAGATCGTGGTGCTGTCGCCGGCCGCCACCGAGACGGTCTTCGCCATCGGCGCCGGCCAGCAGGTCACCGCCGTGGACGACCAGTCCAACTACCCGGCCGACGCACCGAAGAGCAAGCTGTCCGGCTTCCAGCCGAACGCCGAGGCGATCGCCGAGAAGACTCCCGACCTGGTGGTGATCTCGAACGACACCAACAAGATCACCGAGCAGCTCACCAAGCTGAAGGTCCCGGTCTACCTCGCGGCGGCGCCGAAGACGCTGGACGACGCGTACCGGCAGGTCGACGAGCTGGGCCGGCTCACCGGGCACGCCAAGGAGGCCACCGACCTGGTGACCCGGATGAAGGGCGACATCGACAAGCTGGTCAAGGACCTGCCGCAGCGGACGACGAAGCCGACGTACTACTACGAGCTGGACCCGACGTACTACACGGTGACCAGCCGCACCTTCATCGGCTCGCTGTTCGCGCTGGCCGGCCTGACCAACGTCGCCGACACCGCCGGCGGCGGCGACTACCCCCAGCTCTCCGCGGAGGCGCTGATCAAGGCGAACCCGGACTTCGTCTTCCTGGCCGACACCAAGTGCTGCCAGCAGTCCGCCGCGACGGTCAAGGCGCGGACCGGCTGGGCCGGAATCAGCGCGGTGAAGGGCGACCGGATCGTCCCGCTCGACGACGATGTCGCGTCCCGCTGGGGACCGCGGGTGGTTGACCTGGTCCGCGCCATCGTCGAGGCCGTCGCCAAGGTGCCGGCGTGACGAAGGCCCGCCGTGACCGCGGTCGGTGAGGGTCCCGGTCAGCCGACCGGGATCCCCACCCCGGCACCGCCGCGGTCCGACCGGCCCGGCCCGGCGGGTCGGCCGCCGGGCCGTCGCCGGGACCGGACCGATCCGGTACGGCCGGGCCGGCCGGCCGGGCTGCGACCCCGCTGGCTCCTGCTCGGCGTGCTGTCGGTGCTGGTCGCCGGGCTCGCCGGGCTCGCCTTCGGGCCGGTCAGTCTGCCCCCGGGCAGCGTCGCCCTGGAGGTGGCCAACCTGCTGCCGGGCGTCCACCTGCGCAGCGGGCTGACCGAGCAGGAGGCGGCCATCGTCACCCAGCTCCGGCTGCCCCGGGTGGTGCTCGGCCTGCTGGTCGGCGGGATGCTCGCCCTGGCCGGCGGCTGCTACCAGGGCGTCTTCCGCAACCCGCTGGCCGACCCGCACCTGCTCGGGGTGGCGGCCGGTGCGGGTCTCGGGGTGACCGTGGTGATCACGCTGCGGCTCGGCGGCACCGGGGACGTGACCGCGGACCTGCCGGCCACCGTGCCGCTGGCCGCGTTCGTCGGGGCGACCGGGGCGGTGCTGCTGACGTACCTGCTCGGGGCGGCCGGCGGGCGGGACCGATCGCCGGCCACGCTGATCCTGGCCGGGGTGGCGGTGTCGGCGTTCCTGGCCGCCGGGCAGACGTACCTGTTGCAACGGCACGCGGACGCGATCCGCGAGGTCTACAGCTGGCTGCTCGGTCGGTTGGCCACCGCCGGCTGGCACGACGTGCTGCTGGTGCTGCCGTACGCGGCGGTCACCGCCGTCGTGGTGCTGGCCCACCGGCGCGAGCTGGACGTGTTGTCGGTGGGCGACGACGAGGCGGCCAGCCTGGGCCTGCACCCGCAACGGTCCCGGTACCTGCTGGTCGCCGCCGCGTCGCTGGGCACCGCCGCGGCGGTCTCGGTGTCCGGGCTGATCGGCTTCGTCGGCCTGATCGTCCCGCACACGGTACGGCTGCTCGGCGGGGCCAGCTACCGGTCCATCCTGCCGTTGTCGCTGCTGTTCGGCGGCGCGTTCCTGGCTCTCACCGACGTGCTGGCCCGCACCGCGGCCGCCCCGGTGGAGATCCCGATCGGGGTGGTCACCGCCTTCTTCGGCGCGCCGTTCTTCGTCCTGGTGCTGCGCACCGCGAAGCGGGTCCTGACATGACCGGACCGATCGTCCCTCCGCCCAACGTGCCCGATCGGCCGGCTGCCACGCCGACCGTGCCCGGTCCGCCGGCTGCTGTCGAGGCCGCCGCGCCCGCCGTCGCGGTCGCCGGGTTGCGGGTCACCCTCGGCGGGGTGCCGGTCCTGGCCGGGGTCGACCTCACGGTGGCGGCCGGCGAGTGGGTCACCGTGATCGGTCCGAACGGCGCCGGCAAGTCGACCCTGCTGCGCGTGGTCGGCGGCCTGCTGACCGCCACCGCCGGGTCGGTGGCCCTGTTCGGTACGCCCGGCGGCCAGTTGCGTCGCCGCGAGCGGGCCCGGGTGGTGGCGACCGTGGCGCAGTCCCCGGTGGTGCCGCCCGGCATGACCGTGTTCGACTACGCGCTGCTCGGCCGTACCCCGTACATCGCCCCGCTGGGCCGGGAGTCGGCCGCCGACCTGACCGCCGTACGGGGGGTGCTGGACCTGCTCGACCTGGCCCGGTTCGCCGACCGGGCGCTGGCCACCCTGTCCGGCGGCGAGCGGCAGCGGGTGTTCCTGGCCCGGGCGCTGGCCCAGGGCGCCACCCTGCTGCTGCTCGACGAGCCGACCAGCGCCCTGGACATCGGCCATCAGCAGGAGGTGTTGGAGCTGGTCGACCGGCTGCGCCGGGAGCACGGGCTGACCGTGCTGGCCACCATGCACGACCTCTCGGTCGCCGGCGAGTACGCCGACCGACTGGTGCTGCTCGACGGCGGTCGGGTGGTCGCGGCCGGTCCACCCCGCGCCGTCCTCACCGAGGAACTGCTCGCCGTCCACTACCGCGCCCGCGTCCGCGTCATCAACGGCGGCCACGGCCCCCTGGTGGTCCCGGTCCGCGCCCCCTGACCGGACCCCCACCCGCCGGGTGGTCGGGGCGCACGAGGGGAGCGCCCCGCCCACCCCTACCCCCTGACCCCCGTTGATCATGAAGTTGTTGTCACCCCGTTCGGCGTGTCGCGACAACAACTTCATGATCAACGCTTCAGGGCCGGGGGTGGGGTGGGTGGGTGGGGTCAGTGGAAGCGGCGGCCCTCGTCGCGGCGGTAGGCCAAGACGGCGAGCGAGCCGAGCAGCACGATCCAGACGCCCAGCATGGCCAGCGACAGCGGGCGAACCGGGAAGTCGGAGACCGCCGCCCACATCAGCTCGACGGCGCCCCGGGTGGGCAGGAACGGCGCGATCGTCTCGATGAAGCCGGGTGCCCGACCCGGCGCGGAGAGCAGGCCCCCGCCGAAGGCGAGCGGGAAGAAAACGATCTGGGCCACCGCGATCGCCGCCTTGCTCGGCAGGGCGTACCCGATGGTCAGGCCCAGCAGGGTGAACGGCACCGAGACCAGCAGGATGGTGCCGAGCGCCGCCAGCAACGCGCCGGCCGTGATCGTGGCCGCGGTGGCCACCGCCGCGATGACCACCACCGGTATCAGCGAGATGAAGGTCAGCACCAGACCGGCCAGCACCCGTCCGGCGAACCGGGGCAACGGCCCGACGGGCAGGGTCCGGGTGTACGGGTCCCAGGGCTGCGCCCGGTCCTCGGCCACCCCGATGCCGTACTGGAAGATGTTGGCGCTCATCACCGCGAAGGTGACCATCGACGCGGTGGCCAGGGTGGCGCCGCGCGGGTCGTCACCGGCGAACGGCACCACGAAGAAGAGCATCGAGGCGGCCGGGAAGAACGCGCTGCCGACCACGGCGATCGGGATCCGGACGGTCTCCAGCAGCTGGTATCTGGCGTGTACGAGAGCGAGTGGCACGGCGGTTCCCTCCGGGTCAGGCGGCCAGCGGCTGGTCGCCGCGGACGGTGTCGGCCAGCGGCTGGTCGCCGCGGGCGGTGATGGTCAGGAATGCCTCCTCCAGCGAGGTGGGCCGGACCTCCAGCCCGGAGAAGGCCGCGCCGGTGCCGACCAGGTCGCGGACCAACTGGTCCGCGTCGGCGGTCAGCAGGTGGGTACGCCCCTCGGCCCGCTCGACGCCGAGCACCCCGGGCAGGTCGGGCAGCTCGGCGGTGGTCAGGCTGACCCGCCGGACGCCGACCAGGCCGCGTACCGCCTCGACGGTGTCCTCGGCGAGCACCCGGCCCTGGCCGATCACCACCACCCGCTGCGCCAACGCCTCGATCTCCTCCAGGTAGTGGCTGCTGATCAGCACCGTCCCGCCGTCGGCGTGGAACGACCCGATGGCGTCCCACAGCGCGCGGCGGGCCTCGACGTCCAGCCCGGTGGTCGGCTCGTCGAGGACCACCAGCCGCGGTCGGCCGACGAAGGCGAGCGCCACGGCCAGGCGCCGCTTCTGCCCGCCGGACAGCCCGCCGGTCTGCTTGCGGTGCTGGTCGGCCAGGCCGAACCGGTCGAGCAGTTCGGCGCGCGGCACCGGGTCCGGGTAGTGCGCGGAGACGAAGTCGACCACCTCGCCGACCCGGAGGGTGCCCGGCAGGCCGGTCTCCTGCGGGGTCATCCCGAGCAGGCGGCGCCGGGCCGGATCGCGGGGATCCCCGCCGAACAGCTCGATCCGGCCGGCGGTGGCCCGACGCAGGCCGACGAGCAGGTTCAGCAGGGTGCTCTTGCCGGCGCCGTTCGGCCCGAGCAGGCCGGTCACCGTGCCGGCGGGGATGTCCAGGTGGACGTCGTGCAGGGCGGTGACGTCGCCGTACCGGCGGGTGACGCCGATCGCGCGGGCCAGGATCATGTCTGCTCCTCGGGTTGCGGGTCCGTGGGGGGTACGGGGTCGAGCAGGGCCCGCACGGCGGCGGTGTACTCCTCGAAGGCGGCCTGACCACGCCGGCTCAACCGGGCCAGGGTGGCCGGCGTACGACCGTGGTGGGTCTTGGTGACCTCGACGTAGCCGGCGTCCTCCAGCTTGCGCAGGTGGACGGAGAGGTTGCCGGCGGTCATCGCGAGGATCTCCTGCAGCCGGGGGAAGGCGATCCGGTCGCCCTCGTTGAGGGTCGACAGCGTGGCCACCACCCGCAGCCGGGCCTGCGCGTGGATCACCGGATCGAGTTCGGGTGGGCCGCTCACGTCGGCACCTGGCCGGGTCGCGCGCCCCGGTCGGTCATCGGGCCGCCGTCCGGCGCCGCACCTGGGTCAGGGCGCCGGCCAGCAGCATCCCGCCACCGCCCGCCACCGAGACGATCAGCGAGTGCCAGCCCGGTCCGACCACGACGCCGACGATGTTGAGCACCGTCACCCAGGCGCCGACCACGAACAGGTCGCGGTCCAGCCAGATCGCGCCGCCGGCCATCTGCAACGCCCCGGCCAGACCGACCGAACTCGCCGCCCAGAGCAGGCCGGCGAGGTCGGTGGTCAGGTGCCCGGACACGCGTACGTTCACCGCGATCACCGCCGTGTAGCCGAGGAACCAGGCGAAGCCGTACCAGGCGCCGCGCCGGTTGGAGTCGCCGACGACCTGCCCGGACGCCTTGCCGCCGGCCACGCCGGAGAAGATGCCGGCGGCGATCAGCAGGGCGAACAGCACGGCGAGCGGCAGCCAGTCGGGCAGGTCGACGAAGACCCGGCCGTCCGGGCCGTAGCGCAGGAAGAACAGGCCGAAGCCGATCAGCCAGGCGATTCCCCAGGGCCAGTAGTAGAGGCGCTGGTCGGGGGTGAGTCGGCGGGCCGCCTCGGCCTGCTGCTCGCGGATCAGCCGGAGCGTCTCGGCCGGGTCGGTCGGCGGGAGTTCGTCGTCGTCGAGGTTCACGCAAAGAACTTTACACTACAAAGCCGAAGTAGTTTGTATCGCAAAGCTGAAAAATTTCCGGACGGTCGCGTGAAGGGGTCGGCGGCGATCGGGCGTACACGGGTGACCTGGACGCGTCGCATATGGAGGGACCACGCATGACGGGGCACCCGACGTGATCGCATCACCGCACCAGACCCGGCAGGACGACGTCGTCCTGCTCAGACAGTCCCGCACCGAGCCGGAACACTTCGCCCGGCTCTTCGACCGGTACCACCGGGAGATCCACCGGCTGGTCGCGAACCGGCTCGGCCCGGACCTCGCCGACGACCTGGCGGCCGAGACGTTCCTGGTGGCGTTCGACAAGCGGGCCCGCTTCGATCCCGACCCGGAGACCGGCGGCGGGCACGTCCGGGCCTGGCTGTACGGGATCGCCACCAACCTGATCCGCCGGCACCACCGGACCGAGGAACGCCGGTACCGGGCCCTGGCCCGGGCGCCCAAGGAACCCTTCACCGCCGACCACGACGACCTGGTGGCCGCGCGGGTCAGCGCCCAGCACACCCAGCGCGCGCTGGCCGCCGCGCTTGCGTCGCTGTCGGCCAAGGACCGGGACGTGATCCTGCTCGTCGCGTTCGGCGACCTCGACTACGGCGAGGTCGCCGCCGCGCTGGGGATCCCCTACGGCACCGTCTGCTCCCGGCTCAACCGGGCGCGGCGGAAGATCCGCCAGGCGATGGGCGGCGTCGATCCGACCCGTGACGACCTGCGACCCACTCGCGGTGGACAGCGACCCGCCCGCGGCGACGAGACACCCGAAGGACAGAGCTATGACGAGCAGAGCTGTGAGGACTGAGATGGACGAGGTCCAACTGATCCGGGAATCGATGGATGTGGCACGGGAGCCGTCGGCGCGGGCGACCGACCGGGCCCGGGCGGCGCTGCTGGACCGGGCGACCGGCGAACCGGCGCGCCGGCCGGCCGGCTACCGGGGCCGGAAGGCGGCCCTGGGCCGGTGGTGGCCGCTGGCCGGGATCGGGCTCACCGGCGCCCTGGCCGCCGCGGTGGCCGTACCGATGCTCGGTGGTTCTCCCGCGACGGCGCCGAGCGGTCCGGTCCGGTCGGAGCCGGGCGTGACGGTCATCGCCGACGGGGCCGACGCGCGGATGGTGTTGCAGCTCGCGGCGGAGGCCGCGCCGAGCAACCAGCCCTTGTCGATCCGTCCCGGCCAGTACATCTACTACCACAGCACGGGTGCGCACCTGTCGATGGTGGGGGACGTCGAAGGGGGTGGACTCACGGCCCGAATCATCCAGTCCTACGAGTACCAGGGGTGGTTCGACCCGCACGGCATGAAGACGCAGCGGATGCGCCGGACGGACGGCGCGCAGCGCAGGCCGTTCACCCCGGCCGACGCCGAGGCGATCCGGAAGCTGAAGTACGACCTCAACGCCCCGCCCGAGGTCACGGACGACGGACCGGCGCCGGACCAGCCCCTCCCTCCGGACTGCACGACCTGCGGCGTGGCACGCGACCCGGGCGAGCTGTTCCACCCCTCGCCGGAATACCTCGCGAGCCTGCCCACCGACCCGGTACGGCTGCTCGTCACGCTGCGCACCATCGTCGGCGACCACAACAAGCACTCGCCCGACCAGCAGGTCTTCCAGGCGATCAAGGAGCTGTTCAACCATGCCGACGGGATCATCCCGCCGGACCTGCGGGCCGCGCTCTACCGGGCCCTGGCGCTGATCCCCGGCGTGCAGCGGGCCGCCGGGCAGGTCGACATGGGCGGCCAGCGGGGTATCGCGGTGGGCCGCGTCGGTGAGGCGACCGAGGACCCGACGTCGCGCGAGGACCTCGTCTTCGATACCACCGGACGCCGGCTCATCGGGTTCCGGACGGTTCAGGTCAAGGCCGCCAGGGGCGTGCCGGTCGGCACCGTCACCTGGTGGGAGGTCATCGAGAACACGGTCGTCGACAAGGTCGGCCAGACCGGCTGACCCGGGACCGGACGAGCAGCACCGAGGCGCGGGCCGCCGGTTCCCCCGGTGGCCCGCCCGCCCCGACGACGGGCCTCCGGCACCGGGCCGGACGCCGTCCGAGTCAGAACGGGAGAACGATGTCATCCACCATCCGAAGGACCGTCGCGGTCCTGGTCGCCGGTGCGACCACCGCCGGCCTCCTCGCGGTCACCGGCCCGGCCGGCGCCTCCCCGCCTTCTTCCGCCCCGCCCTCCGCCCCCGTCGCCGCCGGCGGCCGGACCGTCACCCTGCTCACCGGGGACGTGGTACGCCTCGGCGCCACCGGCGAGCCCACCCTGGTCACCGCCCCACCCACCGGTACGGTCGGCCGGGCCGCGCGCCAGGTGCCGATCGCCCGCTATCAGCGCGCCGGCGACTGGTACGCCGTACCCACCGACGCGGTACCGCTGATCAGGAGCGGCCTGCTCGACCAGCGCCTGTTCGACGTCACCGAGTTGGCCCGGCAGGGCTACGACGACGGCGGCAGCACGGTGACCCCGCTGCTGGTCCAGTACGCCGACACCGCCACCGCCCGCACCGCCCGCCCGCTGGGCGGTACGAAGGCCCGCCGGACCCTGCCGCACCTGAGGCTGACCGCCAACGACCAGCCGAAGGCGGACGCCACCCGATTCTGGACCGATCTGCTCCGGCAGGCGAACCCGAAGGCGCGCACCCTGACCGCCGGTGTCCGGAAGGTCTGGCTCAACGCCCGCTACCGGGCCAGCCTGGAGCGCAGCGTGCCGCAGGTCGGCGCGCCGACCGCCTGGCGGGCCGGGTACACCGGCAAGGGCGTCACGGTGGCCGTGCTCGACTCCGGCTACGACACCGACCACCCCGACCTGGCCGGCCGGGTGTCGGTGGCGAAGAATTTCTCGGACTCGACCGGCGTCGACGACCGCTACGGCCACGGCACCCACGTGGCGAGCACGGTCGCTGGCTCGGGCGCCGCCTCGGGCGGCCGGCGTCGCGGGGTGGCACCGGACGCCAAGCTGGCCGTGGGCAAGGTCCTCGGCGACGACGGCTGGGGCACCGAGGACGCCATCCTCGCCGGCATGGAGTGGGCGGCCACCGAGGCCGGCGCCAAGGTGGTCAACCTGAGCCTCGGCGCGGGCGAAACCGACGGCACCGACCCGGTCAGTCAGGCGGTCGACCAGCTCAGCGCGGAACGCGGGGTGCTGTTCGTGGCCGCCGCCGGCAACAACGGCGCGTACGCGCCGGTGTCCTCACCGGCCGCCGCGAGCGCCGCCCTGGCCGTGTCCAGTGTGGATCGGACGGACCGGATCAGCGCGTTCTCCAGCCGGGGGCCCCGGTTCGGTGACGGCGCGATGAAGCCGGAGCTGGCCGCACCGGGCGAGGGCATCGTGGCCGCCCGGGCGACGGGCACCTCTCCCGAGATCGGCGGGGAGGCCGACTACGTACCGATGTCCGGCACCTCGATGGCGGCACCGCACGTGGCGGGCGCGGCCGCGATCCTGGCCCAGCAGTACCCCGACTGGACCGGTGCCCAGCTCAAGGCGGCCCTGGTGGCCAGCGCCGCGCCGGCCCGGGACGCCCGGGTCTTCGACGTCGGCGCCGGCCGGCTCGACGTGGGGCGGGCGGTCACCCAACCGGTCCGGGTCGGTTCGGCCAGCCTGAGCGTCGACCTGCCGTGGCGGGCGAAGAGTGACCCGCAGGACGTCAGGTACAGCAACGACGGTGCGGCGCCGGTCACGTTGAGACTGGCGTTGAGCCTGGCCGATCTCGCCGGTCGACCGGCGCCGGACGGTCTCGCCGCGCTCGGCGCGACCACCCTCACCGTGCCGGCCCACGGCACGGCCGCGGTGCCGGTGCGGTTCACCGGGCGCGACCGGCCCGGGTCGTACGCCGGGCTGCTGACCGCCACCGCCGACGGCGTCACCCTGCGGACCCCCGTCGCGGTACGGCAGCGGGCGCAGGAGCACACCGTCGACGTCCGGGTGCTGGACCGCGACGGCGCGGTCAGCGACAGCGCGCACACGATGATCGTCGGCCTGGACTCGCCGGACGTCGTGGAGCACGTCTTCGGAGCGGAATCCGGCACCCTGCCCGCCGGCCGGTACGCGTTCCTCGCCGACGACCAAACCACGCGTGCCGGTGCCGGTCCGGTGTGGGCACTGGTGGCCACCCCGCAGGTCACCGTCGCCGGGAAGACCACCGTCACCCTGGACACCCGCTGGGCCCACCCGGTGCCGCTCGGGGTGGCCGACCAGCCTGCGGCGACCGACGGTCAGCGGGCCCTCACCGTCACCGCCCGGGCGAAGGGCGCACCGAACTCCTCCGGCATCCTGGCTCCCACGTACCCCCACTACAACGAGATCTGGGCCGGCAGCGCACCCGGTGTCCGGGCGGACGAGTTCAGCTTCGCCGACAACGCCGTCCTGGAACGGCCGGAGCTGGAACTCGTCGGAAACACCGCCGCCGGGAGTTTCCCGGTGCTGGCGTCCTGGCTGCAGGCGCGGCCGGGAGCGGCGCCGTTCACGGGGACCGCGCGGCTGCCGCTCGCGACGGTCGCGGTCAATCCCTCCGGGGAGCCGGGCAAGGGGGACGTCAGCGGCAGGTTGGTCGTGCTCACCGCGCCGGACGGCTTGGACGACGGGGTCACGATCGAACGGCTGGTGGGCGAACTCAAGGACCGCGGCGCCCGGATGGCGATGATCGCCGCCAAGGGGTTCGAGTGGCAGGGTGAGACGCTGGCGCTGCCCACCATCGGCGCCGCACTCGGGCACGACAGCGTGGAACGGCTCCTGGCCCTGGCCGAGGACGGCACGTCCACCGCCACGGTGACCGGCAACCCGGTCAGCCCGTACCGGTATGTGCTCGGTTTCCGGGAGCGCGGGTCGATCCCGGCGAGCCTGGACCACCGGCCGACGACCGCGGACCTGGCCGCCGTCCCGACCGCCTACCACAACACCAACGACGAGTGGCGGTACGTCTTCGCGACCCTGCTGCTCGGTGACGAGCGCCAGGCGGTGTTCGGCACGACATCGGTGCCGTCACCGCTGCGCCGGACCGAGTACTACACCCCGGGGACGTGGCGGATCAGTGTCGGCGACGACGACGTGGAGGGGCGGGCCCTCGCCAGGGTGGACCTGCGCGCCGGGAACAACCCGGCACTGGTCTGGGGCAAGGCGGTAATGGGGCCGGCGGTGGCCGGCGCGGATCCCGCCAACCCGTGGGTTAGCCGGAAGGACGACGTGGTCGACGTGGCGTTGCCGGTCTTCACCGACGCCGCCGGGCACCCGATCGTCGACAGCGGGTATCCGCTTACCGGGACCACCAGCCTGTACCGGGACGGGAAACTGGTCGGTACGGTCGACGGGCCCGGATCGGGGCAGTTCGGCGTGCCGTCCGGTGCGGCCGGGTACCGGCTGACGACCCAGGTCCAACACAACTCACCGAGTTGGTCGCTGAGCACCACCGTCAGCGGGTCATGGACCTTCCGCTCCGGGACCGAGGCGACCCGCAGGGCGCTACCACTGCTGGGCGTCAGCCTCGACGCCCCGGTCGACCTGCGCAACACCGTGCCGGTGGGCGAGCGGCAACCGGTGCGGATCTCGGTGCACCGACAGGCCGAGAGCGCCGCCCCGGCGATCACCGCGCTGACCGTCGAGGTCTCCTCCGACGACGGCCGTACCTGGCGGCGGGTGCCGGTGGTCCGGGAGGGCGGCAGCTGGCAGGCACGGGTGCCGCACGACCGGGCCGGCTTCGTCTCGCTGCGGACCTCCGCCGCCGACACCGACGGCAACACCGTCCAGCAGACGGTCGTCCGGGCCTACCGCGTCGGATCCTGACGCTGCCGGAAAGTTGGCGCGTGGTGGTCCCTCCAGGGGCCACCACGCGCCAAGATCTTCTCTGTCAGCTCTGCCCAGGCAGGGGAGCGATCAGCGTGGGGGCGCCGGGGGCTGGGGCCACCGTGGTCCCCACCCGGGCCGGTGCCGCCGTGGTGCGGGCGGCGTCGGCGGGTCCGCAGAGGGCGGTGTTGACGACGTCGAGGGTGGCCTCGAGGATCGGGTTGGGTTGGCCCGGTGCCGCGTAGTGGGTGATGTTCTCGCCGAGGGTCATCTGCCGGCGACCGTCTGCCGAGTGCCAGGAGATCGTGCTGTACCCGAACACCAGCCCGTCGTGACCCCAGGCCCGTCCGCACCGGGTCGGCATCCAGTACAGGGCCAGCCCGTAGCCGCCGGCTTCCGGGTAGGCCGCGTCGAACGGTACGGTCCGTTGCATCTCGCGCAGTTGTGCGGGGCGCAGCAATCGGCCGCCCAGCAGGGCCCGGTAGAACCGGTTCAGGTCGTCCGCCGTGGAGACCAGGGCGCCGGCCGTCCAGGCCCAGCTCATGTTGTACTCGGCGAAGTCGGCGAGCGTGCCGTCGTACCAGGGGACGTAGCCCTCGGAGTGCGGCCCGGCGATCCGGGGCGACGTTCCGGGGAAGTAGGTGTCCCGCAGGCCGAGCGGCCGGATCACCCGGCGGGTGATCTCCGCGGTGGCGTCGTGCCCGGTGACCTTCTCGATGATCAGACCGACCAGGACGTAGTTGGTGTTCGAGTAGGCGAACTTCTCGCCCGGCGCGTTGGTCGGCGGCATGTCCAGCCCGGTCCGGGCGAGCTGACGGGGCGTGAACGTGACGTACCGGTTCTTCTCCACCGCGTAGCCGTCCGGGAAGAGCACCCGGTCGTACGAGCCGATGCCGCTGGTGTGGTTCATCAGCATCCGCACGGTGACCCCGGCCGGGGCCAGGTCCGGCAGGTAGCGGGCGGCCGGCGCGTCCAACTCCACCCGGCGCTCGCCGACCAGCTGCAGCAGCGCGGTGGCGGTGAACGTCTTGGTGATGCTGCCGACCCGGTGCCGTACGTCCGGCCGCATCGGCCGGTCGGTGGCCAGGTCGGCCACCCCGCTCGCGCCGTTCCAGACGGCCCGGTCGGCCCGCGCCTGGGCGAACACCCCGGCCATGCCCTCGTCGGTGATCCGCTTGAGCCCGGCCGTGAGTTCCGCCTTGGGCAGCGTCCCGCCACGCTGCGCCGGGTCGGTGGTGACTGCGCTCGCCGGTACGCCTCCCGTGGCGAGCAGCGCCGCGGCCAGCAGTCCGCTGCAAGCCGCGGAGAGTATCTTTCGCCTTGATCTCCGCATTTGCCCTCCCGTGTGGACAGATCGTCTGTCGACAATCCTGACAGTTCCTGGCCTGCCGGTAATCCGTCCTCGTGTTGACACACCGGGTACGCCGCGCGGGGGACCGTCCGACGGTCCCGCTCCACCTGCCAGCCGAGCCCGCTGATCCATAGGCGGGAGTGCTTGGGGTCCGGTAGGTTGCCGGGTCATGCGGCTTCGTGTGCTCGGCACGATCGTCCTGTCCGTCGTCGTGCTGACCCCTTCTTCGACCGCCGGCACGGCATCGCGCTCTCCGACCCGGTGGACGGCATATTCCGCATCCTGTCCACCGCGGACGGCGGCCGGTCCTGGTCGGTGCTGCCGTCCACCGGCATGCCGGCCGCGCTGGCCGGGGAGTTCGCGTTCGCGGCGAGCGGCACCTGCCTGGTGACCGCCGACCACGGGCCGGACCGGGCCTGGTTCGCCACCGGCGGCGGCGCGTCGACCCGGGTGTTCCGCACCGACGACCGCGGTCGTACCTGGAAGGTGACCTCGACCCCGATCCCCAGCGGCCCGGCCGCCGGGATCTTCTCGCTGGCCTTCCGCGACCAGCGGCACGGCGTGGCCGTCGGCGGCGACTACGAGAACCCGACCGCCGCCCCGGACGGCGCCGCGACCAGCCGCGACGGCGGCCGGACCTGGACCGTCGCGGCCCGCGTGCCGGGCGAGTACCGCTCGGGTGCGGCCTGGGTGCCGCGCCGGGGCGACACGGTCCTCGCGGTCGGCCCGACCGGCAGCGACGTCAGTCGCGACGGCGGTCGGACCTGGCACCGATTCGACCCGGTCAGCTACGACGCGGTCGACTGCGCGGCCGACGGCGCCTGCTACGCCTCGGGCGAGCAGGGGCACCTCGCGGTGCTGCGCCGGCGCTGACCGTCCTGTCGAGCGGCGGGACGGTCTCAAGGCCGGATGCCGGCCAGCAGGGTCACCACCCGGTCGGCGAAGGCGCGGGGGTGGGTGAGGCCGCCGTTGTGCCCGCCGGGAAAATCGACGGTTGGCGCGCCGACCAGCGCGCCGAGTTCCTCGACGCAGCGACGGTGGAAGACCCGCGCGGGCGTCGCGTTGCCGTGTGCGGGCACGATCCGGGTACCCGCGGCGAGCAGGGCGGTCGTGTCCACCGTCTCCCGGACGATGGCCGGGATCTCCCGGTCGAGTAGGAAGGCGAACCCCGCGGCCCGGTCCGGCGTGATCGGCGCCGGGGTCGCTCCCGGCTCCAACTCCTGGGTCGCCGGGTCGATGCCGAGGGCGTCCCCCATCGTGCGTACGGCCGTCAGCCACCCGTCCCGCCGGTAGGTCGCGTGCAGGTCGTCCAGGATCCGCCGGGCGGATGCCCGCTCGTCCGGCGGTAACACCTGCGGTACGGGTGGCTCGTGCGCCACCAGCACGGAGAGCGCGTCCGGGTGCGGGGCCACCAGGTGTAGTCCGATCAGCGCGCCGGTGCTGCAGCCGAGCATCGCGGCCGGTCCGTCCGCCACGGCGTCGAGCAGCCGGTACGCGTCGTCAGCGTGCTCCGCGATGCTGATCGGCGCACACGTGTCGCGCAGAACGCTGCGGCGCAGGCCTCGGCGGTCGTACGTGACGACGGTGAACCGGTCGACCAGTTCGGTGACGAGTTGGTCCAGTTGGTTGGCGTCCCCGTCACCGCTGCTGCCGATCAGCAGCACCGGCCCGGTCCCGCGGATCTCGTAGTACAGGTCGGCGCCGGGGACGGTGAGATTCCTACCAGGCATGTAGCTGCTCCTCCGGTTGGTGTGGTCGCCACGATAAAGCATCAGAAGTGATGCATCAAGAATGATGATATTCTTCCGGCATGAACGGCGTGGATCTGTTCCGACTGGGCCGGGCCTTGACGCGGATCGGTGAGGCGGCACTGCCGGTCGACGGGCTGCCCGAATACCCCGGCGGCCATCGAGCGGTGCTGATTGTCATCGCCGACCTCGAACAGCACGGCGAGAGTGCCGTCGGCGAGATCGCCCGGCGTACCGGGTTGCCGCAGAGTGCCGTCTCCGGTGCGGTGGCCCGGCTGCGCGAGGCGAAAGCGGTCGAATTGGCCACCGATCCGCGGGATCGGCGCCGGTCGCTGGTCCGGCCGAGCGCGGAGCCGTCCGAGCGGCAGCGAGTGGTGGCCGCGAGCACCATCGACGCGGCGGTCGCCGACGCGCTCGGCCCCGACCGGGCGGACGAGGTGGCGGAGACGGTGGCGATGCTGGCGGAACTCGGTCGTCGACTCGCCCCGAGCAACCGAACGGAGCCCGATGGACGGCCGTGATGTCGACCAGGCGGTGATCGAGATGATCCGGATCTGGTCCACCGGTCGGGCCGACCTCCCCGGCCGCCCCAGGCCCACCTCGTGGGTCTTGAAGGCCGCGGTCGGGTAGGGCCCGTCAGGTTGCGCCGGGCGGCTTCAGCCGCTTTCGTTCCACCAGGCTGGTCGCCGTCACCACGCTGAGCGGCGGTACGTCCTTCGCGACAACCGCGCCCGCGCCGACGACCGCGCCACGACCGATCGTCACTCCGGGGGTGATCGTGGCCGCGGCACCGATCCACACGTCATCCTCGATGACGATGGGGGCGTGCGTGATGAAGTCGTACCGTTCGTCGAGTTCGACGGGATGGCCAGCCGTGCTCAGGGTCACCCGAGGGCCGATCAGAACCCGATCCCCGATGGTGATGCCCCCGTAGTCGAGAAAGAAGCAGCCCTGATTGATGAAGACGCGCTCCCCGAATGACGCGCCGAGCCCGTAGTCGCAGTAGAACGGCGGCAGGATGGACAGGGAGTCCGGAACGGGTGCACCGAAGATCTCGTTGAGGACCGCCCTGCGCGCATCGAGGTCGTCGAACGGCAACGCGTTGAGGCGCGAGGTCAGAGTCATCACGAGGTGGACGCGTTCGGCGAAGGCCCGTGACTCGGGCGTCCGGGTCGGTAGGCGTTGCTCGTTGCGCACGGGCCATCTTGGCACGGCCCGGTCCCCGGCGGTCGCTGTGCTAGATTCCGCCGCCAGCTGCCGCTACGACCCGAGGAGGTGAGACCGATCAACGCGGTGACAGATCGGGCCTCCCTCCCCCACTCGGCTGAGGGAGTGCCCGAAAGAGGCTTCCCGAAAGGCTGAGACGCGCGTGCGCTTCATCTCTCAGACGTCGTCCGACGGCGTGACCGAACAACTCTTCACCCTTCCCGCTACCTCCGGTGACATTCCCGGCGTGCTGTGGACACCGGACGGTGCCACCGGCACCCGACCGTTGATCCTGGTCGGACACGGCGGCGGCCAGCACAAGCAGGCACCCGGCGTGGTGGCGCAGGCCCACCGGCTCGTGACCGAATGCGGATTCGCGGTGGCGGCCGTCGACGCGCCCGCCCACGGCGGCCGGCCGCGCAGTACGGAACACGACCGACTCATCGGCGAGATGCGCGGTCGCATGCAGGCCGGCGGTGACGTGGCCCCGGTGCTCGCCGAACTGCACGCCCTCATCGCCGGCCAGAGCGTCCCCGAGTGGCGGGCGGTGGTGACCGCCCTCCAGGAACTCGACCACGTCGGTGCCGGTCCGGTCGGTTACCGGGGCCTGTCGTTGGGCTGCGCGCTGGGCGTCCCGTTCGTGGCCGCCGAACCCCGCGTCCGCGCTGCCGTGCTCGGCCTGCACGGGGCGGAGACGTCGGCCGAGGCCGCCGCGCGGATCACCGTGCCGGTGGAGTTCCTGGTCCAGTGGGACGACGAACTGGTACCGCGGGCGACGAGCCTGGCGCTGTTCGAGGCGCTCGGGTCGACGGAGAAGACCCTGCACGCCAACCCGGGCCGGCACGGTGCGGTCCCAGAGTTCGAGTTGGACAGCGCGGTGCGGTTCTTCACCCGCCACCTGAGCTGAGCAACCAGCCGCTCGGTCGGGCAGGGTTCGCACTGTCCGGCCGAGCGGCTGTCTGGCCGGGTGGGTCGGGTGGCTTCAAGAGCATCAGTTGTAAAGCTGTCCCCGCGCCGGCGTGTCATACCGGAAAAGCGCTGATGCTCTTGCGCGATGGAATCGGGCCGACGGGGGAATCGGCGGACATCGTCAGAGTCCGCTCATCCAGCGCGTTCGGCCGGGATGGGGACGCGACCTACGGCCGCCACAGTCGGGGCAGTTGAGGGTCGTTCCGCACCGTCGACACCAGCGCGACTTGACCTTGAACAAGAACATTCCGGCGGCGAAGCCGAGCACCGCGACGGTCATGAGAACGAGGGATTGAAGCACTGCGTTGCCTTCCTGTCTCGCCTTGGCGGGTGACGGTCAGAAGTAGCGGCGGCGCCGGGTCGGGGGCCAGCCCATGAAACGCGGCCAGAGGTCCGGCGCGGGAGCGCTCGGAGCGAGGTCGCGAAGGTCTTCACGGGCTTCGTTCAGGCAGGCCGCGAGGTAGGCGTACATGCCGAGGATCGAGTCCCGGTAGTCGCGCAACAGCTCAAGGCGAGCCGCGCCGCACGGCCACGGCTGGGCACACGAGCGGCACAGCCACATGGGCCGGATGGGATCGTGCGGAACGCGCATCAGGCGGACCGCCCGACAAGGCGGAGCCAAGGCATGAGGGCGAAGGGTGGTGGCTTGATCACACGACGATGAGCCATCTCTTGATAGTGCTACCGCCGTTATCGATCGTCAACCCCTATCGCTGTTTACGATCGTCGGACAATCGGGAATGCCTACCGTCAACCCGTGGTGGAATTCGTCGGGATCGCTGAGATCCGGGACATGCTCGGCGGCGTGTCGCGTGCTCGTGCGAGCGTCATCGCCTCACGACGCGACTTCCCGGCCCCGTACCAGGTGCTCAAGATGGGCCAGATCTGGCGTCGGACGGACGTTGAGGCTTGGCTCCGCGAGCACCGCCCGCACCTCGACGCGCCG
This sequence comes from Micromonospora zhanjiangensis, assembly GCF_042650605.1. Lineage (NCBI taxonomy): Bacteria > Bacillati > Actinomycetota > Actinomycetes > Micromonosporales > Micromonosporaceae > Micromonospora > Micromonospora zhanjiangensis. The sequence goes on from NZ_JBHSBN010000019.1 coordinate 67,477, forward strand.
GACGAGGAATAGCCGCCACGTCCGCGTCCGCCACAACGTGGTCGAGGTCGCGGAGCCGCTCAGGTCAGAGCAACAGGTCGTGCGGGTCGAAGTCGATCTCGAACGGCTGGCTGACCCGGAGTCGCCGTCCGCACACCGCCTCGGCGGTGCGCTGATACTCCCCGTCAACCAGGGTCAGGAACTCCACCGAGGCGTGCCGTAGCCGACGGGCGATCTCCACCCGCATGAAGTAGGGGACTCCGCCCTCGGCACACCGGCGCGGCTTGCCGACGAAGTCCTGCTTCCGGCTACCGGCGGAGACGAACTCGACCGCCAAGGTGCAGAGCCGCGCCGGCACCCACTTGTCCTCCTCGTCGGTCTCCGGCAGCGCGTGCAGGACCGTGACGTCCGGCTGAATCCACTTCCTTGTGTCGAAGGTCAGGTTGACCGGCCCGCAGACGAAGAATTTGACGGCTTGGGCGGCGGGTCCGAGTAGATGGATCAGCGTGGCTGCCCCGAACGTGTCGGACATCGTCCGTGTCGGCACGTCTACCAACCTGCCGTCGATGCATTCGTAGCGGACAAGAGGTAGTTCCGGTCGGGGAAGAAGGCGGTCGGCCAGTTCGGTCGTCCATCTGCCGTCGAAGTCGACCAGCGGGTCGAGCGGGGTGGGCATCACCTCACGTACCTCCTTGATGTGCCTGGAGTTCAGGCCGCGTGAGGGCCGTGCGGGCGGAACGCGATGTCGAGGTCGGCGTTCAGTGCTGTCGCCAACCGGGCCAGTAGCGGGAGGGTGGGTGTCGCCCCACCCGACTCCAGGCGAGAGAGTTGCGGCTGCGTCATGCCGGCCCGTTGGGCCAACTCAGCCTGCGTCAGGCCGAGTTCCAGCCGCCGGTCGTGCACCATTTGGCCGAGCATCAGCGATGCCCGCGCCTCCTCATAGACGGCGGCGTGCTCGTCAGTCGCGGTGAGCTCCCAACTGTCAGATGGGGCGACGCGTTCAAGTCGCATCTATGGATTTAACCATTGTCTGGACTGCGGATGTCATCCCGTAACGGCTGCTGAGTATTTCCAAGATCTCTTCTTCGGTTCGTACGGGACCCATCCTGCCTGACCGTGCGGCGATGCCCCTGACGACAGACCGAGCCCGCACAGGATCCAGAGAGACCGTGTTCACTGCGAACTCACGAGGTGTCAGCACCTGTATCCCGGTGGGCATTTTGCCAGCGGGGAGGTCTCGAACGTTGTGGGTGACAACGGCGCCCGCGCTGGCCACGACGGCTGCGGCAACCAGATGCTCGTCATGGGGATCGGGAAGGCCGTACGTGCCGTCCAGGCCTTCCCACCCCGTAACTTCCGCATCGTCGAAATGGTGGCGCATCTGCTCGATGAGACGGCGCGCCCGCTTGGTCGCCTCGCCCTCGTCCTTGCCCCGCTCGATGAGCTTCGTCCGCTCCTCGAACTCCAACTCTTCAAGGACGACCGCATTCCACACAGGTCGGTACATTCCTTCGACGGCAAGAGAGAGTAGGAAATCCCGCTGCAAGCTGGGCCACAGGACGCAGGTGTCGAGGAGTGCGGTGAACACCCGCTTATTCTGTCAGGCCCTTGCGTCGACGCGCGACCGAGCGACGTGCATTCCGCAGCCGCTGCAGCACAGCATCGAGATCCTCCTCATCGTCGATGCTTACTGACGTTTCCTCAAGCGCGGCGTACTGTTCGGCTCTGCGCCGTTCTCTGTATGCGAGCAGGTCGGGCAGCAGGATCCGGCGATGTGTTCCCGTTCGGTCGAACGGAATCCTGCCGTCGTCGAGCAATTTGACCACTGTCGGCCGGCTGACTCCCAACAGATCGGCGGCCTGTTGGGTCGTCAGCGTCATGGTCCGGGGTGCGACCGTTACCGCGAGCCCTTGACGAAGAGCCTCGACCACCTGGCGAAGGACGCCGTGAATCTCGGCGGGAAGCTCTACCCGGTCACCGGGAGTGGCTCCAGCCAGAAAATATCGAGGCTCCACCTTGCCCCGACCCGCTCTCTCGTGGGCCTGCATGAAGTCGTGGACCTGGGCGAGATGCCCATCCGGTTCCGGCAGGTACGTCTCTTCCCTCAGTGCGGCCGCAGTCATCACCCCTCCTCGTCACAAGCATCGTAACCACTTTCGTTTCTTGCGTCTATCGGACGACCGAACTGGTGCGGAAGCTGTGGCGTTGAAGAAGGCCGGCCTGCTCAGGCAAGGGGAGCGGGGAGCGGGTCGGTGTGCAGGACGGCGAGGCGGGACACCGCCCGGGTCAGCACCACGTACAACCGGTGCAGGCCGCGCGGCTCGGCGGTCACGATCCGGGCCGGTTCGACGACGATGACGTGGTCGTACTCCAGGCCCTTGACCAGGGTGGCGGGCACCACGGTGACCCGCGCCGCGGTCTCGACGTCGTCGGCGGTGGCGCTGTCCACCCCGGCCGCGGCCAGCGCCGCGCGCAGCCGGTCCACCGCGTCGTCCGCGGCGATCACCGCGACCGAGCCGTCGTGCGCCAGCGCCGCCCGCACCTCGGCCACCGTCGCGGGCTCCAGCTCGGTCACGGTACGGACGGCCAGCTCACCGTCCGACCGCAGCGACTGCGCGGCGGGTACGTCGACGCCCAGCGCCGGCAGCAGCCGGTTGGCGAATTCGACCACGGCGGCCGGCACCCGGAACCCGATGGTCAGCGGGACGACGGCGGCGTCCGGCTTGCCGAGGTGGGCCAGCGACTCGCGCCAGTCGGTGGCGGCCCACGGCTCGGTGCCCTGGGCCAGGTCGCCGAGGAGGGTGACCGAGCCGTGCTCGCTGCGCCGGGCGATGGCCCGGCACTGCATGGGGGAGAGGTCCTGCGCCTCGTCGACCACGATGTGCCCGAAGCCGGGGGCGCGTTCGATCAGCCCGGCCGCCTCGTCGATCAGGATCGCGTCCGCCGCCGTCCACCGGGTGGCCTTGGTGGTACGCGCCGGCTTCGCCCACAGCAGGGCCTGCTGCTCCTCGGCGGTGAGCAGCTCACCAGCCGCCTCGGTGAGGGCCGCCGGGTCGGAGAGCAGGGTGAAGACCAGCCCTTCCGGGGCGACCGCCGGCCAGCACGCGTCGAGGAACTCGGTCACCTGTTTGCACTTTCCCATCCGGCGCAGCCAGGCGTCGCTGGGCGACTCGGCCCGGCGGGCCTCGGCCTGCCGTTGCAGCAGGCCGACCACCCGGGCCCGGACCCGTTCCCTGCCGGTGCCGTAGGGCAGCCCCTCCCGGCGGGCCTCGTCGACCACCCGGCGCAGGGCTTCCGGCTCGATCCGCCAGCGGTACGACCCGTCGGACACCATGATCGGGTCGGTCGGCTTGCGGACGTACCCGTGCAGGGCCCGGCGGAGCACCTCGGCGAGCCGCGGGTCGTGCTTGACCGCGGCGGCGGCCGGCGGGTCGACCGCGCGGACCGGCACCCGGGCGACCAGGTCCTCGACGGTGGCCTGGGCCACCTCGACCTCGCCGAGCGCGGGCAGCACCGCGGCGATGTACGACAGGAACGCCCGGTTCGGTCCGACGATCAGCACCCCGGACCGGCGCAGCCGCTCCCGGTGCAGATAGAGCAGGTACGCGGCGCGGTGCAGCCCCACCGCCGTCTTCCCAGTGCCGGGTGCCCCCTGTACGCAGATCGAGTCGGCCAGGTCGGCGCGGACCAGCTCGTCCTGCTCGGGTTGGATGGTGGCGACGATGTCGCGCATCGGGCCGACCCGGGGCCGTTCGATCTCGGCGGTGAGGATCCGGCTGGCCGTGCCGAGTTCCTCGCCCCGGTCCAGGTGCTCGTCCTCGAAGCTGGTCAGCTCGCCGGCGTTGAAACCGAACCGGCGCCGGACGGTGACGCCCTGCGGGTCGCGGGCGCTGGCCCGGTAGAACGCCCGGGAGATCGGCGCCCGCCAGTCCAGCACCATCGGTTCGCCGGCCTCGTCGGTGACGTGCCGCCGGCCGACGTGGTGCCGGTCCGCGCCGAAGGTCAGCTTGCCGAAGAACAGCGGGGTGGTCGGGTCGTCGGCCAGTTCGGCCACCCGGCGGGCCATGTGCCGGCCCAACTGCTCGGCGGTGTACGCGTCGCCGGCGACCTTGTCACCGGTGGCGAAGAGCGCCTCGGCGCGCTCCCGCATGTGCCGCAGGGCCACCCGGGAGGCGGCCAGGTGATCACGTTCGGCGGCGAGGTCGGTGTCGAGATCCGTTGCGGGCACGGTGATCCTCTTGGCGGGTTCGGTCGGCTCGCTCGCGTATCCGGGGAAGAGTCCCTGGCGCGTGGGGACGTCCGCTGCGGTGGCTACCTCACCACGGCCGTCAAGCGGTGGACCAGCCTACGCGGCGCCCACTCCCTCCCTCCACCGAATTTGGTCGCCGTTTCGTGGCGGCCGGCATGGCACCCTGTGAGGCAGAAGTCGTGGGGAGGTGAGCGTTGCCGTGCTTGAGCATGTGGGTCCGTGGACTGAGGACGAGTACCTCGCACTCGGTGAGACCGCCAATCGGATCGAGCTGTTCGACGGGAGTCTGCTGGTGAGCCCGGCACCGACCACGCGCCATCAGCACATTTCGCGGCGGCTGGCCAATCTGGTCGACCCGCCGGCCGACGGGGCCGGCCTCTGGGTCTACGAAGCGGTAAATGTTCGCCTCGCCGGCGGCCGGATCTTCATTCCCAATCTCGTGGTGACGCCGATCGACAACGTCACCATCATCGACGCGGCGGACGTGGTGCTGGTGGGTGAGGTGGTCTCGCCGGGCAACGCGGGGACCGACCGCCTGTTGAAGATGCAGTTGTACGCCGCCGCCCGGATCGGGTGGTACCTCCTGGTGGAATCGGAGTACCCGGACACGGTGACGCTGAGGCTGCTCCGCCTCGACGGTGAGCACTACGTCGAGCACGCGGTCGCGAAGGACGGCGAGACGCTGACGGCGACCGGGCCGTTTCCGTTCGAGATCGACACCCGCGCGCTGCTGCGCCGCCGGTAGCGGGACGCCGTAGCCGGCGCGTGCGCTGTCGGCCACAAAGCGGGCCACCGCCGGGCGGTCGTTCCGGAATGCGGGATACGGTCGGCGGCATGAGCGAGCTACGGCGGCCCCGGGTCGGTCACATCCAGTTCCTGAACTGTCTGCCGATCTACTGGGGGCTGATGCGGTCCGGCGCGCTGATCGACGTCGACCTGCACAAGGACACCCCGGACCAGCTCAACGCCGCCCTGGTCGCCGGCCAGTTGGACATCGGCCCCATCTCGCTCGTGGAGTACCTGCGGCACGCCGACGAGCTGCTGCTCCTGCCCGGCCTGGCGGTGGGCAGTGACGGTCCGGTGCTGTCGGTCAACGTGGTGTCCACCCGGCCGCTGGCCGAACTGGACGGGGCGAAGGTGGCGCTCGGCTCGACGTCGCGGACCGGGGTGCTGCTCGCCCAGATGCTGCTCGCCGAGCGGTACGGCGCCCGGCCGGAGTACTTCCGCTGCCCGCCGGAGCTGACCCAGATGCTGCTGGAGGCCGACGCGGGCGTACTGATCGGTGACGTGGCGCTGCGCGCGCTGTACGAGGCTCCCGGTCAGGGTCTGACCGTGACCGACCTGGGTCAGGACTGGCGGGACTGGACCGGGCTGCCCATGGTGTTCGCCGTGTGGGCGGTCCGCCGGGACTTCGCCGCCGAGCACCCCGGCCAGGTCAAGGAGGTGCACGAGGCGTTCCTGCGCTCCCGTGACCTGTGCCTGGCCGAGCTGGACGAGGTGGCCGCCGCAGCGGCGCGCTGGGAGCCGTTCGACGCGGCGACCCTGGCCAACTACTTCCGGGCGTTGGACTTCTCGCTGGGGGACCGGCAGGTCGCCGGCCTGCGGGAGTTCGCCCGGCGGGCGGCGGCGCTCGGCGCGGTGCCGGCGCTGCCCGAGGGCGGCCCGGAGTTCTTCCCGGTCTGACCGACCGGGCGGTACGTCCGGCGGCGGCCCGGAATCACCGACCCGGCCTCCCCGGAACCGGCCGCGCCCGGACCGGTCAGGTGGCCAGGAGCTGTTTGCCGACGTTCAGGCAGACCTTGGTGCCGTACTCGAAGCCCAGTTTGATCGGGTAGCGGGTCATCACGCCCACCGACCAGCCGTCGCCGATGGCCAGGCAGCTGACGTGCCAGTTGCCCTCGTCCTCGCGGGTGACCCAGCCGTTCTTGATGGCGATGTCGTCCTGCTCGTCCTCCGGGAACGCGAGGCGGATCCCGAAGTTGCCGACCCCGCGGACCGCCTCCATCTCGCCGAGCAGGTACTTGGTCCACTTCGGGCCGGCGGCCCGGCCGTCGGCGATGCAGGCGCCCAGCCGGGTGATGTCCCGGGGCGACAGGTGGGTGTTGCTCCAGAAGCCCTTCACCGCGCTGCTGTCGGTCAGCTTGCAGATGTCGATCAACCGATCGATCGACTTCTCCCGGCCGACCAGCCGCCACAGGGCCTCGGCGGCGTCGTTGTCGCTGTCCCGGATCGTGATGCTGACCTGGCGCATCCGGGCGTCACTGGGGGTGGTGCCCTGCTCGGCGTTGCGGCGCAGGAAGTCCGCCACGATCCATGATTTGATCATCGATGCGGTGGTGCTGGTCTCGGTCATGTTCGCCGACCCGCTGATCTTGCCGGTGCGCCGGTCCATCATCGCCCAGCTCACCCAGCCGTCGGGGATGTCCACCTTGACGGCCGCGGGCCGGATCGGCAGCGGCGGCAGCGGTGACGGTGTCTGTGTAGGCGACGGCCGACCGCCGCCGGAGCCGACCCCGCCGGTCCCGTTCTGGCTCGCGCCGGGCAGTATCGTGCGGCCCCAGCTCGCGACCGCGTCGGCCGCGAACGGGGAACCGGGCACCAGGCGCAGGCCGGCGAGGACGACCACGACCAGGCCGGCGATCAGGGCCAACCGCCGGGGCAGCGACGCGCGCCGATGTCGGCGACGTCGGCTGGCGGGACGGTACGGGCCGGTCATTGGGACCTCTCCGAGGCCGGGAGCACGGGTATGGGGGGTGGAGCCGACGGGGTCAGTCCGGAGGGTACCCAGGTGACGGTCATGGCGAGGTGGTCGACATGCCGCTGTCCCTCGCCCGGGTGGTCCGCCCGGGCGACGGTGGGAAACGCTTTCTCCATACTTGGACGCACGTGCGGGGGGCTCCAGAGGTTCGGACGGGGGCGACCGGGCGCGGGCCGTGGAGGCCGGGGCGGCCTCCGGGGGTGCCGGCCGCGAATTCTACGTGCCCAGGAAGAGGGCGCCACCTTTCCGAGAACCGATTGTTGCCAAAGGCAAAGAGTTTCGCCCCCGGCTGGGCACTCCCGGACGAAATCTGGCGAAAGGGTGTGATGAGTGTCACGCTGAAGAGCGAAGCGCGTGGTCGCACCGGGTGGTCGACGGAATCACGCCTGGTGGTTGGATCGATATATGTGTGACACGCTCTGGCCTAACTGTCCGCTAGCTGTAACACTTGTCGGGTGTACGGCAACGACTTCTCCGGACCCGACGACGCCGCGGGCGGCCTGCTGAGTCAGGTCGAGGCGGCCGAGGCCGCGCTGCGCGAGGCGGCCGCCCGTGGGTTGTCCCGTTCCGACGGTGACGGACCCCCGCCGGGCGTCGAGCTGCAGGACCACTTCACCGCGCTGATCGAGGCCGATCAGAAGATCGAACCGCGGGACTGGATGCCCGACTCGTACCGCAGGGCGCTGATCCGGCAGATCGCCCAGCACGCCCACTCCGAGATCATCGGCATGCAGCCCGAGGGGAACTGGATCACCCGGGCGCCGTCGCTCAAGCGCAAGGCGATCCTGCTGGCCAAGGTCCAGGACGAGGCCGGTCACGGCCTCTACCTGTACGCCGCGGCCGAGACCCTGGGGGTAACCCGGGACGAGTTGGTCGACCTGCTGCTCACCGGTCGGCAGAAGTACAGCTCGATCTTCAACTACCCGACGTTGACCTGGGCCGACGTCGGTGCCATCGGCTGGCTGGTGGACGGCGCCGCGATCGTCAACCAGGTGCCGCTGTGCCGCTGCTCGTACGGCCCGTACGCGCGGGCGATGATCCGGGTCTGCAAGGAGGAGTCGTTCCACCAGCGGCAGGGCTACGAGATCCTGCACACCCTGGCGCACGGCACCCCGGCGCAGCGGGCGATGGCCCAGGACGCGGTCGACCGCTGGTGGTACCCGTCGCTGGCGATGTTCGGGCCGCCGGACGCCGACTCGACCCACTCCGCCCAGTCGATGGCCTGGAAGATCAAGCGGTTCTCCAACGACGAACTGCGCCAGCGGTTCGTCGACATGTGCGTGCAGCAGGCCGAGATCCTCGGTCTCCGGCTGCCCGACCCGGACCTGCGGTGGAACGAGGAGCGTCAGGCCCACGACTACACCCAGCCGGACTACGACGAGCTGATGCGGGTGATCAAGGGCGACGGTCCGTGCAACCGGCAGCGGATGGAACACCGCCGCCGGGCACACACCGACGGAGCCTGGGTCCGCGAGGCCGCTGCGGCGTACGCGGCCAAGCGGTCGGCCGACCCGACGGCGGTGGCGGCGTGAACGACGAGAGGAAGCAACCGGACATGACCGGACCGGCTGGGTGGCCGTTGTGGGAGGTGTTCGTCCGGGCCCGGCGCGGACTGTCGCACAGTCACGTCGGCAGCCTGCACGCGCCGGACGCGACACTGGCCCTGCACAACGCCCGCGACCTCTACACCCGCCGCCAGGAGGGCGTGTCGATCTGGGTGGTCCCGGCCGCCGCGATCACCGCGTCCAGCCCGGACGAGAAGGACGCCTTCTTCGACCCGGCCGCCGACAAGGTCTACCGGCACCCGACCTTCTACGAGGTGCCGGACGGGGTGGCCCACCTGTGACCACCACGGTCGGATACCTGCTCGGGCTGGCCGACGACGCCCTGGTGGCAGCCCAGCGCCTCGGCGAGTGGGCCGCCGCCGCGCCGGAGATGGAAGAGGACATCGCGCTGGCCAACATCGCGCTCGACCAGCTCGGCGCCGCCCGCCTGCTGCTGTCGTACGCGGGGGAGTTGGAGGGCGCCGGCCGGGACGAGGACGCGCTGGCGTTCCTGCGCGGCGACCGGGAGTTCCACAACTGCCAGCTGGTCGAGCTGCCCAACGGCGACTTCGCGGTGACCATGGCGAAGCTGCTGTTCCTGTCGGCGTACCAGCTACCGCTCTACACGGCGCTGAGCGGGTGCGCGGACGAGCGGCTGGCCGCGATCGGCGCGAAGGCCCGCAAGGAGTCGGCCTACCACCTCGAACACAGCGCGCTGTGGACGGTCCGGCTGGGCGACGGCACCGCCGAGTCGCACCGGCGCATGCAGGACGCGGTGGACGCGATCTGGCCGTACACCCATGAGTTGTTCGCGGCGGACCCGGCGGCCCCGGTCGACCCGGCCGGGCTGCGCGCGGCGTTCCTGTCCGCCGTGGAACCGGTGCTCACCGAGGCGACCCTGGACCGGCCGGCCGACGGGTGGGCGCCGTCCGGCGGTCGGTCCGGCGTGCACACCGAGCACCTGTCCTACCTGCTGGCCGAGATGCAGGTGCTGCACCGCGCCCACCCGGGCGCGCGCTGGTGACCGGCGGGGTGACGACGATGACGGATCCGGCGGCCGCCGTAGCACCGACCGGTCCGTCCGGCGGCGAGGCGGCAGACCCGGTGCGGACCGCGCGGGACGCGGTCGCCGCGGTGGTCGACCCGGAGATCCGGGTGGTGACCATCGAGGACCTGGGCATCCTGCGCGGGGTGGCCGCGGACCCGGCGACCGGCCGGATCACCGTGACCATCACCCCGACCTACTCCGGCTGCCCGGCCATGGACGTGATCCGGGCCGACATCCGGGCCGCGCTGGCCGCCGCCGGTCACCCCGACGCCGAGGTACGGACGGTCTTCGCGCCCGCCTGGAGCACCGACTGGATCTCCGCGGCCGGCCGGGCCAAACTCGCCGAGGCCGGCATCGCCCCACCCGGCCCGGCCACCCGGACCGGCCCGGTGCCGCTCACCCTCGGTGTGCGCTGCCCGCGCTGCGGGTCGGTGGACACCGAACAGCTCAGCCGGTTCGGCTCCACCGCGTGCAAGGCGCTGTGGCGCTGCCGGACCTGCCGTGACCCCTTCGACCAGGTGAAGCCGCTGTGACCGTGACCATCACCCGCCCGGCACGCCGCCGGCCGGTGTTCCACCCGCTGCCCGTCGCCGCGGTCGACCGGCTGACCGAGGCCTCGGTCGCCATCACCTTCGCGGTGCCGCCCGAGCTGCGCGACATCTTCGCGTTCCGGGCCGGCCAGCACATCACCGTCCGTCGGGTGCACGACGCCGACGGCGAGGACGTGCGGCGGTCGTACTCGATCTGCTCGACGCCGGCGGACCTGGCCGCGCACGGACGGCTCCGGATCGGGGTCAAGGAGATCCCCGGCGGCGCCTTTTCCGGCTTCGCCGCCAGCACCCTGCGGCCCGGCGACACCATCGAGGTGCTGCCGCCGCTCGGGCACTTCACCACGGCGTTCGCGCCGGACCGGCAGCGCCGCTACGGCGCGGTGGTCGCCGGCTCCGGCGTCACCCCCGTGCTCGCGCTGGTCGCCACCGCGCTGGCCGTCGAGCCGGCCAGCACCTTCACCCTGGTCTACGGCAACCGGTACGCCCGCAGCGTCATGTTCGCCGAGGAACTGGCCGACCTGAAGGACCGCTATCCGACCCGGCTGCACCTGGTGCACGTGCTGTCCCGCGAACCGGGCGACTCGCCGCTGCTCTCCGGCCGGGTGGACGCCGACCGGCTGACCCGGCTGCTGGACACCATCGTGCCCGCCGACAGCATCGACGAGTGGTTCCTGTGCGGCCCGTACGGGCTGGTCACCGAGGCGACCAGGGTGCTCACCGGGCGCGGGGTGCCACCGGCCGCCGTGCACACCGAGCTGTTCCACGTCGACGAGCCGCCCACCCCGCCCCGTCGGGTCGAGGACAGCACCGCCGGTGCCGATGTCACGATCATGCTGGACGGCCGCGCGTCGAGCTTCCGGATGGGCCGCGAGGACCGGGTCCTCGACGCGGCGCTGAAGGTCCGCGGCGAGCTGCCGTACGCCTGCAAGGGCGGGGTCTGCTCCACCTGCCGGGCCAAGGTGGTCGAGGGCGAGGTGACGATGGCCCGCAACTACGCCCTGGAGCCGGACGAGGTGGCCGCCGGCTACGTCCTGACCTGCCAGTCCAGCCCGACCACCGACCGCCTGGTCGTCGACTACGACGCCTGATCCCGCAGCCCGGCCCGGCCCGGCTGGTCGCGCGGCGCTTTGCCTGGCGGGTCGCGCGGCGCTGCGTGGTCGGGAGCTGCTGGCTGTTCGTGAGCTGCTGGCTGGTCGTGAAGCTGGCGGCGGTCCGGGAGCGGCGCCGGGCCGGGAGGCGTCCCACTTTTGGCGCTACATCAAATTCGATGTACGTACTACATCTTTGATGTAGCCCCAAAATTGTGTCCGGCTCCGGCGGGCGGGTATCGACGCGCTTCAGTCGCTGCGGAGACGCGCAGTCCAATAGGTGAGGTCGGAGCGGTGCTCGACCAGGGCAACGCTCTCGCCGCAGGCGTCCTCGATCAGCTTGACCGCCTCGTCCAGGTGCGCCGGGCAGTGATCCCAGTCGGTGTCGCGGTACATCTGCAGGCCGACCTCGCCCCGATCGCGGCTGAGCGCCTCACCCGCCTCGGGTGGCACGAGAACGATGGTGTAGCGGGCCGCCTCCCGCTCCGCGTCGCTGGGCGGCGGCGGTTCGTCGTATCCACGCGGCCGGAAGTGCTCGACCACCGACGGGATCGGCCCCGGAGTCGTGGATGTCAGGCACGAATCAACCCACGGTGGTCGGTCGGGGGCTCGGTGGCGAGTTGCGCGAGCTGCGGCGGACGCGTGGGCTGCCGCAGCGGCAGGTGGCGATCCGGTTGGGCTGGCAACCGTCCAAGCTGTCCCGGATAGAGGCCGGCATCCAGGGTGTCCAGGCCGCCGATGTCGCGTCCCTGCTGGTGATCTACGGGGTCACCGGTGACGAACGCAAGCGACTGCTCGGGATGGCCGAGCGGTCCGCCGAGACCGGTTGGTGGGAGGCGATCGGTGGGCTCTCCGACGAGTCCCGCACGCTGATCCGGCTGGAGGCCGAGGCGACCGGGATCGTGAACTGGCAGCCGCTGCTGGTGCCCGGCCTGCTGCAGATCCCGGACTACAGCCACGCCGTGATGGCCGGCTGTGGCGTGCCGGAGGACGAGGCGCAGTCCCGGGTGGCCGCCCGGCTCGGCCGGCAGGCGATCCTCAGCCGGCCGACACCGCCCGTCGTGCACGCGATGATCGACGAGATGGTGTTGCGCCGGGTGCTCGGCGGGACTCGCGTCATGGTCCGTCAGTTGCGCCACCTGCTCGATGCCGCCGAGCGCCCCACGTCACGCTCCAGGTGGTGCCGATGGCCGTCGGCGGGCATACCGGGCTGGACGGGTCGTTCGCGCTCTTCGACTTCCCGCGCAACCGATCGGTGGTCTACCTGGACCACAAACTGGCCGGGCTGTTCCTGGAGGAGGCGCCGCAGGTGACGCACTTCCGGCGAGAGGCGGATAGGCTGGCCCGGGTGGCGTTGAGCCCGGCCGAGTCGGTGGAGTTCGTTGCCCGGGTCGCAACGGAGTACGAGCGGGAGTGAGCCCAGATGAGGCCAGCGGACCTGACCGGCGCGGTCTGGCGCAAGTCCACCCGCAGCGGCTCGAACGCCGACTGCCTGGAGTTCGCCGACTTGGGCCGGGCGGTGGCCGTACGGGATTCCAAGGACCCGCATGGGCCGGTCCTGGCCTTCGATCCGATGAGCTGGTCCGGGTTTCTCCGCGGCCTGACGATCGATTCCCCGTAGCCTTCGCCTCGCGGCCTGCGGTGGAGGTGCGTCACAGGCGGAACGGCTGGACGGGACGGTGGTGGGCGGGCCGCGTACGCTCGAACGCGTGACTGTGAGCCGGGAGATCGACGACATCCTGCAGCGCGGCGCCGACGGCGGCCGGATCACGCCGGAGGAGGCGCTGCTGATCTACACGGAGGCGCCGTTCCACGCCCTCGGCGAGGCGGCGGACGCCGTGCGCCGGCGGCGGTACCCGGACGGGATCGTCACCTACATCATCGATCGCAACATCAACTACACCAACGTCTGCGTGACCGCGTGCAAGTTCTGCGCCTTCTACCGGGCGCCGAAGCACAAGGAGGGCTGGACCCACCCGACCGAGGAGATCCTGCGGCGCTGCGCCGAGGCGGTCGAGCTGGGCGCCACGCAGGTGATGTTGCAGGGTGGGCACCACCCGGACTACGGCGTGGAGTACTACGAAGAGCTGTTCTCCTCGGTCAAGCGGGCCTACCCCCAGCTGACGATCCACTCGATCGGGCCGAGCGAGGTCCTGCACATGGCCAAGGTCTCCGGCGTCTCGCTGGAGGAGGCCATCACCCGGATCAAGGCCGCCGGCCTGGACTCGATCGCCGGGGCCGGCGCCGAGATGCTGCCCGAGCGCCCCCGCAAGGCGATCGCGCCGCTCAAGGAGTCGGGCGAGCGGTGGTGCGACGTGATGGCGCTGGCCCACCGGCTCGGGGTGGAGTCCACCGCGACGATGATGATGGGCACCGGGGAGACGCACGCCGAGCGGATCGAGCACCTGCGGATGATCCGCGACGTGCAGGACCAGGCGGACGCCGGCGGCTACGGCGGGTTCCGGTCCTTCATCCCGTGGACGTACCAGCCGGAGAACAACCACCTCAAGGGCCGGACCCAGGCCACCAACGACGAGTACCTGCGGCTGATCGCCACCGCCCGGCTGTTCTTCGAGACCGTGCCGCACCTGCAGGCGTCGTGGCTGACCACCGGCAAGGAGGTCGGGCAGCTCGCCCTGCACATGGGGGTGGACGACCTCGGGTCGATCATGTTGGAGGAGAACGTGATCTCCTCGGCCGGCGCCCGGCACCGGTCCAACCTGCACGAGCTGATCTGGATGATCCGTTCGGCCGGCCGGATCCCGGCCCAGCGGGACACCCTCTACCGGCACCTGGCGGTGCACCGGACCCCGGCCGACGACCCGAGCGACGACCGGGTGGTCTCGCACTTCTCGTCGATCGCCCTGCCGGGCGGCGGGGCCGGCCGCTCGTTGCCCCTGGTCGACGTCCGGTAGCCGCGCGTTGACCTGGCGTTTCCGGCCCGGGACCGACGATCTGGTCGGTGGTTGCCCGCCGAGCCGGTGATCTCTGCCGGCCGAACGGCTGAGCCCGGCCGCGATCGGCCGCGGAAAGAGCCATCAATCCGGGCATTTCTTAAATGATCTTTAGCCGTGCAGGCCAGCGGGCTGATCGTGGGGCTGGCGGAGGAGCGCGTCGACCGATAACGTCCCAGCACCGACAGGTTGACGGTCGTACTCCACCGGCCCATGGGGCCGTTCACATAGAGCCGCTGGGCGGGACGGGTCACCGTCCCGCCCACGGTGTTCCGCCACCACGGCGGCCGGCGTCGTCAGCTGTCCACCCCGCACTTGCTCAGCTCCGGGAGTCGTATGAACGTCAAGCACCTGGGATCCGCCGTGCGCGGCGGGCTCGTCGCGCTGCTCGCGACCGCGACGGTCGCGGCCGTACCGGTCGCGGCGTCCGCCGAACCCACCCCCACCGCGGACCTCAACCTCTCCGTCTCCGGCGAGCGGGTGGTGAAGAACGCGGCGTACAAGCAGTTCCGGGTCCGGCTGTCGAACGAGGGCCCGAACAAGGCCGAGGCCGTCCGGATCACCGTCGACGCCAGCAACATCAAGGGTGACGTCCTCCAGTTCGGACTGCCGTCCGGCCCGGACTGCCGGACCGAGGGTGGCACCCCCAACCACCCGACCAAGTCGAGCTGCGTGATCGGCGACCTGGCCGACGGCGCCACCGACACCAGCTTCCCCGCGCTGATCGCCACGACCGCCAAGAAGAAGGGCGACGCCGGCTCGTTCACCGTCACCGTCTCCTCGGCCACCGCCGACCCGGACACCGGCAACAACACCACGACGGTCCACGTGCAGGCGGCGCCGGCCGGCTACGACCTGGCGGTCGTCGCCCGGGACGTGTACGCCAACTACGCGACCAACAAGCCGGTCGCCCCCGGTGGCACCGGCGAACTGCAGTGGGCGCTGTACAACGAGGGCAGCCGGGCCGCCAAGGGCCTGGTCTACGAGATCGGGCTGCCGTACTGGGTCACCTTCGCCGACAGGCTGCCCGGGTGCACGTACGACGAGGACAACACCGTGGCGCACTGCGTCCAGCCCAAGCAGGTGCTGCGTCCCGGTGACGTCTTCCAGTCGGAGGACCCGATCCGGGTGAAGGTCGCGAAGAACGCGCCGGGACCGATGGCGCTGACCGGTGGCGTGGTCGTCGGCTACGGCACGGCCGACATCGCGGCGGACGACCCGGCGGCGGACGCCCGGGTCGCGGCCGGCGGAGTCGTCCGGAAGGCCGACGCCGCGACCAGGAAGAAGGCCGAGGCCGACCCGACCGACAACTACGCCGGGTTCTCCGTGTTCGCCGCCGCCAACCCGGTCGACCTGGCGATCACCGCCAAGCCGGCCGCCGGCGCCGTCGGTGACGTGGTCACGGTCACCTTCACCGCCACCAACAACGGTCCGGCCAGCGGCGCGGCGGGCATCACCGTCAAGGCGCCGGCCGGCACCCGGGTGGTGAACCCCGGTCCGGACGGGTACCCGTACTGCCAGGACAAGGACGGCAACCCGAACGTCACCGAGGCCACCGAGCTGCGGTGCTCGTTCGAGAGCGAGTTCGAGCCCGGGGTGACGTTCGACTTCCCGCTGCGGTTCCGGGTGGTCTCGGCGCCGGTCACCGACGGGACGATCGAGATCTTCAACGGACTGAAGAACGCCGACTCGAACCCGGCCAACAACGTCGCGCCCATCGTCATCACCGTCAAGGACGGGGGAAGCGGTGACGGCGGCGGCGACGGATCCGGTGGCGGCCTGCCGGTGACCGGCGTGCAGGCCGGCCTGATCGGCGGCGTGGGCCTCGGTGTCCTGCTCGTCGGCGGGGTGCTGTTCCTGCTGGCCCGCCGTCGTCGGGTGGTCCTGGTGACCCCGGACGACGAGAAGCCGACCGCCTGACGGTCCAGGGCCGCACCGGCCCGTGCAACACATCACGCCGCTGGGCGGGACGGGTCGCCGTCCCGCCCAGCGGCGTATCGGGAGCCACCCGTGGCGTACGCCGTCCGGCCGGGCTGGCAGAGTAGGACGACGTGAGCCGCACACCGCACGGCCAGCGCGCCGGCCTGGACAAGCAGCCGCACGAGGTCGCCACCATGTTCGACGGGGTGGCCGAGCGGTACGACCTGACCAACACCGTCATCTCCTTCGGCCAGGACCGGGGTTGGCGCCGGGCCACCCGGACCGCGCTCGACCTGCGCCCCGGCGAGAAGGTGCTCGACGTCGGCGCCGGCACCGGGGTCTCCACCGCCGAGTTGGCCGTCTCCGGCGCGTACGCCGTGGGGTTGGACCTGTCGGTGGGGATGCTGATGGCCGGTCGGCGACGCCGGCCCGAGGTGCCGCTGTTGGCCGGCGACGCGCTCCGGCTGCCGTTCCCGGACGCCAGCTTCGATGCGGTGACCATCTCGCTGGCGCTGCGCAACGTGGTGGACACGGGCGCCGCGCTGCGCGAAATGGCCCGGGTCACCCGGCCCGGCGGCCGGTTGGTGGTCTGCGAGTTCAGCACCCCGGTCAACCCGCTGTTCCGGACCGTCTACCTGACGTACCTGATGGGGTCGTTGCCCTCGGTGGCCCGGACGGTGTCCAGCAACCCGGACGCCTACGTCTATCTGGCCGAGTCGATCCGGGCCTGGCCGGACCAGGCCGGCCTGGCCGCGAAGATCGCGGAGTCCGGCTGGGGCCGGGTGGCCTGGCGCAACCTGACCGGGGGCGTCGTCGCCCTGCACCGCGCCGTCCGGGAGTGAGCCCGCGCCGGTACCGCGTCGCCCCGGGGTGATTTTCCACCGTTCGCGGCTTGTGGCCGGCTTTGTCGGCATAGGCTCCGGCCATGGCGGGGGTGGTTCGGCCCGACGGTGACCGGCCGGCGGGCGACGACAGCGGGTCGGCACGGGCCGAAGCGGCGGATCTGGTCGCCCAGATCCGGGACCTCGCCGGATCCGACCCGGCCGGCGTTCAGCAGGTGGTGGCCGAGGTGCTGGCGGCCCTCGACCGGGCCAGCGGCGGTCGGTTGCGGGACCAACTGCCGCCCGGGACCCCGTTCGGCTCCGGATACACCCCGGCCCCGCCGCAGCGGGACGACGACACCGCCGCCGGGGCCCGGCAACGCCCGCCCGATCGGCCGGCGGAGTAGCCCCGGCCAGCTCACCTTGCCTGGTTAGGGTCGCCTAACCAGGTGGCACGGTAGACGCGGTCATAGACTCCACCCGAACGTGGCTTGTGAAGGAATTCACGAGCGAGTCCGGAGGGAGGCGCGGAGTGAGCACCGTCGAGAACGACGCCGACGTGATCGTGGTCGGCGCCGGCCCCGGTGGCTCCACCACCGCGTACCACCTGGCCCGGCACGGGCTGCGGGTGCTGCTGCTGGAGAAGACCGAGTTCCCGCGGGAGAAGGTCTGCGGCGACGGGCTCACCCCGCGGGCCGTCAAGCAGCTGATCAAGCTCGGCATCGACACCTCGCCCGAGGCCGGTTGGCTGCGCAACAAGGGCCTGCGGGTGATCGGCGGCGGGGTACGCCTCGAACTGGACTGGCCCGACCTGGCCAGCTTCCCCAACTACGGCCTGGTCCGGACCCGGCTCGACTTCGACGACATGCTCGCCAAGCAGGCGGTGACGGCCGGCGCGGTGCTGCGTACCGGGGTGAACGTCACCGGTCCGGTGCTGGACGACGCCGGCCGGTCGATCGGCGTACGGGCCCAGGTCGGTCCCGGCAAGGAGCCGGCGGCGTTCCACGCGCCGCTGGTGATCGCGGCCGACGGGGTGTCCGGCCGGTTCCCGCTCGCCATGGGGCTGACCAAGCGGGAGGACCGCCCGATCGGGGTCGCGGTCCGCCGCTACTACCACTCGCCGGCCAAGCACGACGACGACTACCTGGAGTCCTGGCTCGAACTGCGCAGCAAGGAGAGCGGCGACAACCTGCTGCCCGGCTACGGCTGGATCTTCGGCATGGGCGACGGCCGGGTCAACGTCGGCCTCGGCGTGCTCAACTCGTCGTCCGCGTTCGGCAAGACCAACTACCGGCGGCTGCTGACCGACTGGCTGGCCAACACCCCGCCGGAGTGGGGGATGACCGACGAGGCCAACGCCGACGGTCCGATCCTCGGCGCGGCGCTGCCGATGGGCTTCAACCGGGTCCCGCACTACACCAAGGGCGTCCTGCTGGTCGGCGACTCGGGCGGCATGGTCAACCCGTTCAACGGGGAGGGCATCGCCTACGCCATGGAGTCCGGCGAGCTGGCCGCCGAGGTCGCGGTGCAGGCGCTGGCCCGACCGGCCGGTGCCGACCGGGAGCGGGCGCTGGCCCACTACCCGACCGAGCTGAAGGCCCGCTACGGCGGCTACTACCGGCTCGGCGGGATCTTCGTGAAGCTGATCGGCCGGCCGGAGATCATGCGGATCGCGACCCGGCACGGCATGCCGCACCCGACGTTGATGCGATTCGTGCTCAAGCTGCTGGCCAACCTGACCGATCCGCGCGGCGGGGACGCGATGGACCGGGTGATCAACGCAATGACCAAGGTCGCGCCGGCCGTGTGACGGCGGCCACCCCAGCGGGCGGACGTCGAACGAGAACGGCACCCCGGGCGGAGCGGCCCGGAGAGCTGTTAATAGTGTGAATTTTTGTTGTCCGCCGAGGGCAGGGAAGGACGAGCAGGAGAAACCATGTCGCTCTCGCCTTACGTACCCATCATTGGGCTGTTCGCGATCGCCGCGGCCTTCGCCCTGTTCTCCGTCGCGTCCGCGCGCATCGCCGGACCACGGCGTTACAACAAGGCAAAGCTCGACGCGTACGAGTGTGGCATCGAGCCCAGCCCGGAACCGGTCGGTGGCGGCCGGATCCCGATCAAGTTCTACCTGACGGCGATGCTCTTCATCGTCTTCGACATCGAGATCATCTTCCTGTTCCCGTGGGCGGTCTCGTTCGACCTGCTGGGCGCCTTCGGCTTCGTCGAGATGGTGCTGTTCATCGCCGCGGTCTTCGTCGCGTACGCCTACGTGTGGCGGCGCGGCGGCCTGGACTGGGACTGAGGGAGGAGTCCGGAATGGGTATCGAGGAGAAACTTCCGGCCGGTGTCCTGCTCACCTCGGTCGAGAAGCTGGTCAACTGGTCGCGCAAGTCGTCGGTGTGGGGGGCCACCTTCGGACTGGCCTGCTGCGCCATCGAGATGATGGCCGCCGGTGGCCCGCACTACGACATGGGCCGGTGGGGCATGGAGGTCTTCCGGGCCTCGCCCCGGCAGGCCGACCTGATGATCGTCGCCGGCCGGGTCAGCCAGAAGATGGCCCCGGTGCTGCGCCAGATCTACGACCAGATGGCCGAGCCGCGCTGGGTGCTCTCGATGGGCGTCTGCGCCAGCAGCGGCGGCATGTTCAACAACTACGCGATCGTCCAGGGCGTGGACCACGTGGTGCCGGTCGACATGTACCTGCCCGGCTGCCCGCCCCGGCCGGAGATGCTGATCGACGCGATCCTGAAGCTGCGCGAGAAGATCATGCACGAGCCGCTGGGCGCCAACGGCCGCAAGATGCTGGCCGCCCGGGTCGAGCGCGGCGACGTCCCGGTCGTCCCGTACGGTTCGATGCCCTCGTCGTACCGGTCGGACAAGGCCCGCCGGGCCGAGTGGACCCGGGCGGTGGCCGAGGGCCGCGAGGAACAGTTGCGGATCGAGAACTGGATGAAGGCCCAGAACCACGTGGGTGGGGGTGTTTCCTCATGACGGCGCCGAGTGAGAAGCCCGGTGGCGGCGTGCCGGCGGTGGCCCCGCCGGTCGGTGCGAACACCGGTGCGCCGGCCGAGTTCCCGCCGGCCAGCAAGGCCGGCCGGGGCATGTTCGGCGTGCACGGCTCCGGCGACACCTCCGGCTTCGGCGGGCTGGCCCGGCACCGGGTCGGCGTGGAGGACACCCCCCGGCCGTACGGCGGGTACTTCGACGAGGTCCGCGACGCGCTGGAGGAGGCGTACCCGGCCTTCGCCGACGCCATCGAGAAGGTGGTCGTCGACCGGGACGAACTGACCCTGCACGTGCAGCCGGAGCGGATCGCCGAGGTCTGCCAGGTGATGCGGGACGACCAGTCGCTCCGCTTCGAGCTGTGCAGCTCGGTGTCCGGGGTGGACTACCTGGGCGCCGACGAGCGGCGGCTGCACGTCACCTACCACCTGACCTCGATGACCTACCGCCGGCGAGTCCGGCTGGAGGTCGCCGTACCGGCCGAGGACCCGCGGGTGCCGAGCGTGACGGCGGTCTACCCGACCGCCGACTGGCAGGAGCGGGAGACCTACGACATGTTCGGGGTCGTCTTCGAGGGCCACCCCAACCTGACCCGGATCCTGATGCCGGACGACTGGGAGGGCCACCCGCAGCGCAAGGACTACCCGCTGGGTGGCGTGCCGGTGGAGTACAAGGGCGCCACCATCCCGCCACCCGACGAGCGGAGGAGCTACCAATGACCACCACTCCCGGCTACGCGACCGAGCGCGAGACCGAGGAAGGCCGCGTCTTCACGGTCACCGGCGGCGACTGGGACACCGTCGTCGGCGCCACCGACCCGATCAACGACGAGCGGATCATCGTCAACATGGGTCCGCAGCACCCGTCCACGCACGGCGTGCTGCGGCTGGTCCTGGAGCTCGAGGGCGAGACGGTCCGCGAGGTCCGGTCGGTGATCGGTTACCTGCACACCGGCATCGAGAAGAACCTCGAATACCGCAACTGGGTGCAGGGCTCCACCTTCGTGACCCGGATGGACTACCTCGCCCCGATCTTCAACGAGACGGCGTACTCCCTCGCGGTGGAGAAGCTGCTCGGCATCACCGACGAGATCACCGAGCGGGCCAACACCATCCGGGTGCTGATGATGGAGCTCAACCGGATTGCCTCGCACCTGGTCTGGCTGGCCACCACCGGCATGGAACTCGGCGCCATCTCGATCATGCTGTACGGCTTCCGCGAGCGCGAGTACATCCTGGACATCTTCGAGATGATCACCGGGCTGCGGATGAACATGGCGTACGTCCGGCCGGGCGGCGTCGCGCAGGACGTACCGGACGAGGCGATCGTCAAGATCCGCGAGTTCCTGAAGATGATGCCGAAGAAGCTCAAGGAGTACGAGGACCTGCTCTCCGGCCAGCCCATCTGGGTCGAGCGGACCAAGAACGTCGCGGTGCTGGACGTCACCGGCTGCGTGGCGCTGGGCGTGACCGGCCCGGTGCTGCGCTCCGCCGGCCTCGCCTGGGACCTGCGCAAGACCATGCCGTAC
Organism: Micromonospora zhanjiangensis; assembly: GCF_042650605.1. NCBI lineage: Bacteria > Bacillati > Actinomycetota > Actinomycetes > Micromonosporales > Micromonosporaceae > Micromonospora > Micromonospora zhanjiangensis. The sequence continues at coordinate 88,920 of NZ_JBHSBN010000019.1, forward strand.
TGCGGCTACGAGACGTACGAGTTCGACGTGCCGACCTCGAACGACGGTGACGTCTGGGGCCGGTACCAGGTCCGGCTGGCCGAGATGCGCGAGTCGCTGAAGCTCGTCGAGCAGGCGGTGGACCGGCTCCGGCCGGGTCCGGTCATGGTCGCCAACAAGAAGATCGCCTGGCCCGCGCAGCTCGCCATCGGGGTGGACGGCATGGGCAACTCGCTGGAACACGTCGCCAAGATCATGGGTCAGTCGATGGAGTCGCTGATCCACCACTTCAAGCTGGTCACCGAGGGCTTCCGGGTCCCGCCGGGCCAGGTCTACGTGGCGATCGAGGGCCCCCGGGGCGAGCTGGGCGCGCACGCCGTCTCGGACGGTGGCACCCGGCCCTACCGGGTGCACTACCGGGAACCCAGCTTCGTCAACCTCCAGGCCCTGCCCGCGATTTCCGAGGGCGGCCTGATCGCCGACGTGATCGCCGGTGGCGCCTCGCTGGACCCGGTGATGGGTGGGTGCGACCGATGACCACGCAGTCCCCAGCGGCCCCGGCGCCGCGCGCAGGCGCCGTCGCGAACGAAGGATCCGCCGTGCCGTTCACCGCAGAGACCTACGACCGGGCCCGGGAGATCATTGCCCGCTACCCGGCCGACCGGTCCCGCTCGGCCCTGCTGCCGCTGCTGCACCTGGTGCAGTCGGTCCAGGGCTACGTCTCGCCGGCCGGCGTGGAGTTCTGCGCCGAGGTGCTGGGCATCAACAAGGCCCAGGTGGGCGCGGTCGCCACCTTCTACACCATGTACAAGCGTCGGCCCACCGGCGACTGGCTGGTCAGCGTCTGCACCAACACGATGTGCAACGTCCTCGGCGGGCAGCAGGTCTACGACACGCTGGCCGAGCACCTGGGCGTCGGGCACGACGAGACCACCGCCGACGGCAGCATCACCCTGGAGCACGCCGAGTGCCTGGCGGCCTGCGACTACGGCCCGGTGATGACGGTCAACTACGACTTCTTCGACGGCGTCGACCCGGACACCGCCGTACACGTGGTGGACGAGCTGCGCGCCGGCGGCCGGCCGATGCCCACCCGGGGCGCCCGGCTGTGCACGCTGAAGGAGATGTCGGTGCAGCTCGCCGGCTTCGCCGACCCGCGGCCCGAGGCGGTGGCCGACGGCCCGGCCGGCGCGCCGACGCTGCGCGGCCTGCGGCTGGCGCAGGAGCACGGCATCGCGGTGGCCGGCTTCGACCCGAACACGCCGATCCGCAGCAAGGAGGCCGCCGACAAGCAGGCGGTCGCGGCCAAGCGTGCGGACGGGGCGAAACCGGCCGACAAGCCCGCCACCGCCAAGCCGGCCGACCGGCCCACCGCCGGGCAGCCGGGGTCGGCCACCCCGGCGCAGCCGGAGAAGACCGGCAGCACCGCTCCGGACGTGAAGGCGCCGGACGTCAAGTCGCCCCAGATCCGTACGGCCGAGACCCGCTCGCCGGACGCGAAGACCGCGGTGCCGGACGCGCCCGGTCTGGGTGGCCCGGTCGACGGTGCCCCGCCGGTGCCGGCCGACGCCCGCGCCGCCGAGGCGGCCGGGTCGGCGCAGAACCGGCCGGCCGCCGACGCGAAGCCGGCCGGCGAGGGAACCACCGCCCAGCAGCGCAACCTCGACGACGCGGCGGCCGGCACGGCCGGTGAGCGCGAGTCGGCCCGCGACGCCGCGACCTCGACCGACGGCCGCGAGGCCACCGGCGAGGGCGAGAAGGAGGCAGGGAAGTGACCGAGCACAGCGCCCCACGTCGGGAGACGCTGGAGAAGCTCACGCCGGTGCTGACCAAGCGCTGGCTGTCGCCCGAGGCGTGGCGGCTGGACGTCTACCAGCAGCTCGACGGGTACGCCGCGCTGCGCAAGGCGATCGGCTCCCACCCGGACGACCTGATCCAGCTCATCAAGGACTCCGGCCTGCGCGGCCGGGGCGGCGCGGGCTTCCCGACCGGGCTCAAGTGGGGCTTCATCCCGCAGGGCGACGGCAAGCCGCACTACCTCGTGGTCAACGCCGACGAGGGCGAGCCGGGCACCTGCAAGGACCTGCCGCTGATGACGCACGACCCGCACTCGCTGATCGAGGGCGTGATCATCGCGTCGTACGCGATCCGGGCCAACCGCGCCTACATCTACATCCGGGGCGAGGCGGTGCACGCGGCCCGGCGACTGCGCAACGCGGTCGCCGAGGCGTACGCGGCCGGCTACCTCGGCACCGACATCCTCGGTTCGGGCTTCGACCTGGACGTGGTGGTGCACAGCGGGGCCGGCGCGTACATCTGCGGCGAGGAGACGGCGCTGCTGGACTCGCTGGAGGGCTTCCGCGGTCAGCCCCGGCTGCGCCCGCCGTTCCCGGCCACCCATGGCCTGTACGCCTGCCCGACGGTGGTCAACAACGTCGGCACCATCGCCAGCGTGCCGTACATCGTGCTGGGCGGGGCCGACTGGTGGAAGACCATGGGCACCGAGAAGTCGTCCGGTCCGATGATCTACTCGCTCTCCGGCCGGATCGCCAACCCCGGCCAGTACGAGTGCTCGATGGGTATCACGCTGCGCGAGCTGATCGAGCTGGCCGGCGGGATGCTGCCCGGGCACAACCTGAAGTTCTGGACGCCGGGCGGCTCGTCCACCCCGCTGCTGGCCGCCGAGCACCTGGACGTGCCGCTGGACTTCGAGGGGGTGGCGGCGGCCGGGTCGATCCTCGGCACCACGGCCACCCAGATCTTCTCCGACCAGGACTGCCCGGTCTACGCGACCTACCGGTGGCTGGAGTTCTACCACCACGAGTCGTGCGGCAAGTGCACTCCCTGCCGGGAGGGCAACTACTGGATGGTCCGGGTCTACCGGCGGATCCTGTCCGGTCAGGGCACCCAGGAGGACCTGGACACCCTGCTGGACACCTGTGACAACATTCTCGGCCGGTCGTTCTGCGGTCTCGGCGACGGCGCGACCAGCCCGGTGACGTCCTCGCTGAAGTACTTCAAGCAGGACTATCTCGACTACATCGAGGGCCGCACAGCTCCCAGGCTGTCGGAGAAGACCCTGGTGGGGGCGCACTGATGACCGACGTTGCCAAGCAGACCGACACCGTCACGCTGACCATCGACGGGATCGAGGTCACCGCGCCCAAGGGGGCGCTGCTGATCCGGGTCGCCGAGCAGATGGGCATCGCGATCCCCCGGTTCTGCGACCACCCGCTGCTCGCGCCGGCCGGTGCCTGCCGGCAGTGCCTGGTCGAGGTGGAGGGCCAGCGCAAGCCGGTGGCCTCCTGCACCCAGACCATCGCCGACGGGATGGTGGTCAAGACCCAGCTCAGCTCCCCGGTCGCCAAGAAGGCGCAGGAGGGCATCATGGAGCTGCTCCTGGTCAACCACCCGCTCGACTGCCCGATGTGTGACAAGGGTGGCGAGTGCCCGCTGCAGAACCAGGCGATGTCCACCGGCCGGACCGACTCCCGGTTCCACGAGCACAAGCGGGAGTACGCCAAGCCGCTCAACATCTCCAGCCAGGTGCTGCTCGACCGGGAACGCTGCGTGCTGTGCCAGCGCTGCACCCGGTTCTCCGAGGAGATCGCCGGCGACAAGTTCATCGACCTGATGGGCCGGTCGTCCGCCGAGGAGATCAACATCTACCGGGACGAGACGTACGGTGGCCAGCCCGGCGACGGCCGGTCCGGCGGGGAGCCGGACGCGGACACCGGCGACGTGCCGTTCAACTCGTACTTCTCCGGCAACACCGTGCAGATCTGCCCGGTCGGCGCGTTGACCGGTGCCCAGTACCGGTTCCGGGCCCGGCCGTTCGACCTGGTCTCCACCCCGAGCGTCTGCGAGCACTGCTCGGCCGGCTGCGCCCAGCGCACCGACCACCGGCGGGGCAAGGTGACGCGGCGGCTGGCCGGCGACGACCCGGCGGTCAACGAGGAGTGGAACTGCGACAAGGGCCGGTGGGGCTTCCGCTACGCCACCGCCACCGACCGGCTGGTCAATCCGCTGGTCCGGGACGCGAAGACCGGTGAGCTGCGGGAGGCGTCCTGGAGCGAGGCGCTCGCCGTCGCCGCCGACGGGCTGCGGGCCGCGCGGGACGGCGCGCACGGCGTGGGCGTCCTGACCGGCGGCCGGCTGACCGTCGAGGACGCCTACGCGTACGCCAAGTTCGCCCGGATCGCCCTGCACACCAACGACATCGACTTCCGGGCCCGGCCGGTCTCCGCCGAGGAGGCCGAGTTCCTGGCCGCCGAGGTGGCCGGACGGACCGGGGTGACCTACGCCGACATCGAGTCCGCGCCGGCCGTGGTGATCGCCGGGCTGGAGCCGGAGGAGGAGTGCCCGATCCTCTTCCTGCGGCTGCGCAAGGCGTACCAGAAGAAGGGCCTGCGGGTCCTGACGCTGGCGCCGTTCGCCAGCCGGGGGATCACCAAGCTCGGCGGGAAGATCGCCCGGGTGACGCCGGGCCAGGAGGCGGAGGTGCTCGCCGAGCACCCCACCGTCGCCGAGGCGCTGGCCGAGCCGGGCGCGATCCTGCTGGTCGGCGAGCGGCTGGCCACCGTACCGGGTGGACTGTCGGCGGCGGCGGCGCTGGCCGGGCGTACCGGGGCGAAGCTGGCCTGGGTGCCGCGGCGCGCCGGTGACCGCGGCGCGGTCGACGCGGGTTGCCTGCCGAACCTGCTGCCCGGCGGCCGGGCCGTGGTCGACCCGGCGGCGCGCGCCGAGCTCGGCGGCGCCTGGGACGTGCCCGCCGGGGTCATCCCCAGCGCGGCCGGTCGGGACACCGACGGGATCATCGCCGCGGCCGCGGCCGGGCGGATCGGCGCGCTGGTCGTCGCCGGGGTGGACCCGGCCGACCTGACCGACCCGCGACTGGCCGAGGAGGCCCTGGACCGGGTGCCCTTCCTGGTCAGCCTGGAGCTGCGGGGCAGCTCGGTCACCCGGCGGGCCGACGTGGTCCTGCCGGCCGCCCCGGTGGCCGAGAAGGCCGGCAGCTTCCTGGACTGGGAGGGCCGGCTGCGCACCTTCGAGGCGGTGCTCAACACCCCGGCGATGAACGACGGCCGGGTGCTGGACGCGATCGCCGCGCAGCTCGACGTGGAGCTGGGCACCGGCGACGTCAACACCGTCCGCCGCGAGCTGGGCGGCCTGCCGGCCAGCCGGGCCGACCGGCCGTCCGCGCCCGCGGTCGACCCGGTCGAACCGGCCCGGCCCGGTCCGGGCGAGGCGGTGCTGGTCACCTGGCACCAGCTGATCGACCTGGGCACCCTGACCGAGGGCGACGAGTACCTCGGCGGCACGGCCCGACCGCCGGTGGTCCGGCTGGCGCCGGCCACCGCGGACGCGCTCGGCGTGGCCGACGGCGACCCGGTCACGGTCGGCACCGACCGGGGTGCGATCACCCTGCCGGCCCTGCGGACCGAGATGCCCGAGGATCTGGTCTGGCTGCCGACCAACTCGCCCGGCGCGACCGTACGGCGCACGCTGGGCGTCACCTCCGGCGCGGTGGTCCGGATCTCCGCCGGAAAGACCACGCCGGTCGACGCCGAGACCGCGGACCGACCCGGCCCGCTGCTCAACGCTGGGGGGGCCCGGTGAGCGCGAGGAGTGCAGCGGAGCGGAGCCCCGCAGTCGCGAACGAAAGGCCAGCTCAGTGAACGTCATCTATCTGGCGCAGGATCCGACGCTGGCGGACTTCGGTCGGGACCCGTGGTGGCTGGTCCTGATCAAGGTCGTCGTGGCGTTCGTGTTCGCGGTGCTGGCGACGCTGCTCGGCGTCTGGTTCGAGCGCCGCGTGGTGGGCTTCATGCAGGTCCGCCCCGGCCCGAACCAGGTCGGCCCGTTCGGCCTGCTGCAGACCCTCGCCGACGGCCTGAAGATGGCCTTCAAGGAGGACATCCTGCCGAAGGCCGCCGACAAGGTGGTCTACTTCTTCGCGCCGACCATCTCGGTGATCTGCGCGGTGACCGCGCTGTCGGTGGTGCCGTTCGGCCCGATGGTCAGCATCTTCGGGCACTGGACGCCGCTGCAGGTCACCGACGTGTCGGTGGCCGTGCTGGTGCTGCTGGCCTGCTCCTCGATGGGCATCTACGGCATCGTGCTCGGCGGTTGGGCGTCCGGGTCGACCTACCCGCTGCTGGGTGGTCTCCGGTCCACCGCGCAGATGATCTCGTACGAGGTGGCGATGGGCCTGTCCATCGTCGCCGTCTTCATGACCGCCGGCACGATGTCCACCAGCGGCATCGTCGCCGCGCAGGGGCACGGCACCCGGCTGACCGTCTTCGGCACCGAACTCCCGGCCCCCGGCTGGTACGCGATCCTGCTGCTGCCCAGCTTCATCATCTTCTTCATCGCCACCGTCGGCGAGACCAACCGGGCCCCGTTCGACCTGCCCGAGGCCGAGTCGGAGCTGGTCGCCGGCTTCATGACCGAGTACAGCTCGCTGAAGTTCGCGCTGTTCATGCTCTCCGAGTACGTCTCGATGGTGACCATGTCCGCGGTCACCACCACGCTGTTCCTCGGTGGTTGGCGGGCACCCTGGCCGATCACCCTGTGGTCGGGAGCCAACTCGGGCTGGTGGCCGATGCTGTGGTTCTTCGGCAAGGTGCTGATCCTGGTCTTCGTCTTCGTCTGGCTGCGGGGCACGCTGCCCCGGCTGCGCTACGACCAGTTCATGCGGTTCGGCTGGAAGGTGCTGCTGCCGATCAACCTGGTCTGGATCCTGGCGCTGTCCGGCATCAGGGTGACCAGCGGCTGGGAGCGCACCGACCGGCTGATCGCGATCGGCGTGCCGGTCGCCGTGCTGCTGCTGTTCGTGCTCTTCTGGCCCAGCCGCAAGCCGGAGCAGGTGCGCACGTTGCAGGAACGGGTCGACGAACGGCCGGCGGGCAGCTTCCCGCTGCCGCCGATGGACCTGCAGGTACCACCGAGCCCACGGACCCGGCGCGTGGTCGCCGAGCGGGAGCCCGCCAACGTCGGCGTCGGTTCCGACGGTTCCGACGAGAAGGAGGTGTGACATGGGCGCGATCACGGGCACCTTCAAGGGCTTCGGGGTCACCTTCTCGCACATGTTCAGGAAGGTCGTCACCACCGACTACCCGTTCAAGCCGCCGGTGTCGGCCCCCCGTTACCACGGGCGGCACATCCTCAACCGGCATCCGGACGGGCTGGAGAAGTGCATCGGCTGCGAGCTGTGCGCCTGGGCCTGCCCGGCGGACGCCATCTACGTCGAGGGCGGCGACAACACCGAGCGGGAGCGCTTCTCGCCGGGCGAGCGGTACGCCAGCACCTATCAGATCAACTACGCGCGGTGCATCTTCTGCGGACTGTGCATCGAGGCCTGCCCGACCCGCTCGCTGACCATGAGCAACGAGTACGAGCTGGCCCGCGACAACCGGCAGGACCTGATCTTCACCAAGGAGCAGCTGCTCGCGCCGCTGCTGCCGGGCATGGAGCAGCCGCCGCACCCGATGCGGCTGGGGGACAGCGAGAAGGACTACTACGTCGGCGCGCTGGACAACCCGGGCACCTCCGCCGGGGCGGAACACTCCCCGATGGGTCCCGGTCGGTACTCGCTCGACGAGCACCCCGGAGTGAAGTTCCCCGGCGCCGAGCAGGCGGCCGGCCGGTCCACCGGTGCGTCCCAGGAGGCCGGCGCGCCCGGCGGATCGGGCAGTGGCAAGGGAGAGCCGGCATGACCCACCAGACAGTGCTCGCCGCGGCCGGTGGCGTCTCCACGGGGGAGCAGGTCACCTTCTGGATCCTCGCCCCGCTGGCGCTGATCGGCGCGCTCGGGATGGTCTGGGCCCGCAACGCGGTGCACTCCGCGTTGTGGCTGGTGCTCACCATGCTCTGCCTCGGCGTGTTCTACGTGCTGCAGTCCGGGCCGTTCATCGGCATGGTGCAGATCATCGTCTACACCGGCGCGATCATGATGCTGTTCCTGTTCGTGCTGATGCTGGTGGGCCGGGACGCGTCCGACTCGCTGATCGAGACGCTGCGCGGCCAGCGGGTGTGGGCCGTGGTGCTCGGCCTCGGCTTCGCCGCGCTGGTCGGCACCGGACTGTGGCGGGCTCTCGGCCAGGCGCACGCGGCCGGGCTGGAGCGGGCCAACGCCAACGGCAACGTGCAGGGCATCGCCAGCCTGCTGTTCACCAAGTACGTCCTCGCGTTCGAGATCACCTCGGCGCTGCTGATCACCGCGGCGGTCGGCGCGATGGTGCTGGCGCACCTGGAACGGCGTAAGCAGGACCGGATGGACCAGCCCGCCACCATGCGCGCCCGGTTCGCGCCCGGCAACTACCCGGGTCCGAAGCCCGGCCCCGGCGTGTTCGCCAACTCGTCCTCGGTCGCCACCCCGGCCCGGCTGCCGGACGGGAAGCTCACCGAGCGCAGCGTCCCGGAGATCATGCCGATCCGGGAGCTGACCGCCTCGGAAACCACGCTCAAGGGGACGGAGAAGTAATGACCTTCTTCTCGGTGTCGCCCACCCACTACCTGATCCTGTCGGCGGTGCTGTTCACCATCGGCGCGGTCGGCGTACTGGTCCGGCGCAACGCCATCGTGCTGTTCATGTGCGTCGAGCTGATGCTCAACGCGGCCAACCTGGCGCTGGTCACGTTCAGCCGGATCAACGGCAACCTGGACGGCCAGATCATGGCGTTCTTCGTGATGGTGGTCGCGGCGGCCGAGGTCGTGGTCGGGTTGGCGATCATCATGTCGATCTTCCGTAGCCGACGCTCGGCGAGCGTCGACGACGCGAACCTGCTCAAGTACTAGAGGGGCCCAGGAGTGGAACGGACTTTCGAGTACGCCCCGGCGACCGGGCTGCTGGGCAGTGTCTGGCTGCTGGTGGCCATCCCACTGGTCAGCGCGGCGATCCTGCTGCTGCTCGGCCGGCGGGCCGACAAGTGGGGGCACTGGCTGGGGGTGGCCAGCGTCGGTGCCGCCTTCGTGCTCGGGCTGAGCTACTTCTTCCAGCTGCGGGGCCTGGAGAACCGGTCGGTGCAGCTCAGCCTCTGGGACTTCATCGCGGTCGGCAGCTTCAAGGTCGACTTCGGCCTGCTGTACGACCCGCTGGCCGCGGTCTTCGTGCTGCTGATCACCGGGGTGGGCTTCCTGATCCACCTGTACGCGACCGGCTACATGTCGCACGACACGGGTAGGCGCCGGTTCTTCGGCTACTTCAACCTGTTCGTCGCGGCGATGCTGCTGCTGGTGCTGGGCAACAACTACGTGATGCTCTACGTCGGCTGGGAGGGCGTGGGTCTCGCGTCGTACCTGCTGATCTCGTTCTGGTACGACCGGCCGAGCGCCGCCACGGCGGGCAAGAAGGCGTTCGTGATGAACCGGGTCGGCGACGCCGCCCTGGCCATCGCGATCTTCATCATGTTCGCCACCCTCGGCACGGTGCAGTACGACGGGGTGTTCAACGGCGTCGGCCAGCTCACCTCCGGCACGGTCCTGGTGATGGGTCTGCTGCTGCTGCTCGGCGCGACCGGCAAGTCCGGCCAGTTCCCGCTGCAGGCCTGGTTGCCGGACGCGATGGAGGGCCCGACCCCGGTGTCGGCGCTGATCCACGCCGCCACGATGGTCACCGCCGGCGTCTACCTGATCGCCCGGTCCAACCCGATCTTCTCGGCCAACAGCACGCTGCAGACCGTGGTGGTCAGCGTCGGCGCGCTGACCCTGCTGATCGGCTGCATCATCGGCTGCGCCAAGGACGACATCAAGCGGGTGCTGGCCTGGTCCACGGTCAGCCAGATCGGCTACATGTTCCTCGGCGTCGGCCTGGGCGGCGGCGCGTACGCGTTGGCCATCATCCACCTGCTGGCGCACGGCTTCTTCAAGGCCAACATGTTCCTCGGCGCCGGCTCGGTGATGCATGGGATGAAGGACCAGGTGGACATCCGCCGGTTCGGCGCCCTGGCGAAATACATGAAGATCACCTGGATCACCTTCGCCACCGGGTGGCTGGCCATCATCGGCATCCCGCCGCTGTCCGGCTACTTCACCAAGGAACCGATCATCGCCGCCGCGTTCGAGCGCGGCGACTGGACCTCCTGGCTGTACGGCGGCGCCGCGCTGCTCGGTGCCGGGCTGACCGCGTTCTACATGACCCGGCTGTTCGTGCTGACCTTCCACGGTCCGAAGCGGTGGACCGAGGACATCGACCACCCGCACGAGTCGCCGCTGGTGATGACCGTGCCGCTGATCCTGCTCGCGGTCGGTTCGGTCGCCAGCGGTGTGCTGCTGGCCACCAGCGTCCCGGACTGGCTGACGCCGGTGCTGCCCGGCGGTGAGGGCGGGACGGCGGCCCACGAGGCGGTCATCCCGCACGTCGCGATCACCGTGCTGTCGATCGTGCTGACGCTGCTCGGCGCCGGCCTGGCCTGGATGCTGTTCCGCAACGGCACGGCCACCCAGGAGCAGCCGGCCGGCCCGCTGGTCCGCGCCGCCCGGCGCAACCTCTACACCGACGCGTTCAACGAGGCGGTCTTCGAGAAGCCGGGCATCTTCCTCACCCGGGCGCTGGTCTACCTCGACAACCGGGGCATCGACGGGGTGGTCAACGGGTTGGCCGCCGGGGTCGGCGGCGGTTCGGGTCGACTGCGCCGGCTGCAGACCGGCTTCGTCCGCTCGTACGCCACCTCGATGCTGGCCGGCGCGGTGCTGGTGGTGGGGGCGTTCCTGGCCGTACAGGCGGGGTGGTTGGGATGACCGGCCGCCGCGTGCTGACCCCCCGGCCGCAGGAGAGGACCGGGCAGCCCGACTGCCCGACACAGGAGAGGCCCGCCGAATAATGTCCGACTTCCCGTTCCTCTCGGTGCTGACCGTCGCGCCGCTGGTCGGCGCCCTGGTCGTGGCGCTGCTGCCGCGCAGTCGGCCCGACCTGGCCAAGCAGGTGGCGTTCGGCTGGTCGCTGCTGGTGCTGGCGTTCTCGGTCGTCATGTGGTTCGCCTTCCGGGCGGGCGGCGAGCGGTTCCAGTTCCGCGAGTCGTACGCCTGGATCCCGCGCTGGGGGGTGAACTTCACCTTCGCCGCGGACGGCATCGCGCTGGTGATGCTGATGCTGATCGCGATCCTGGTGCCGGTGGTGATCCTGGCCAGCTGGCACGAGACGGACGGCCCCGCGGAGGCGACCGCCGACGGCGGTGACGCGCCGCGCGCCGCGGTCACGGTCCGCCGTAGCGCGCCGGTGTACTTCGCCCTACTGCTGGTCCTCGAATGCACGATGATCGGCGTCTTCGCCGCCGCCGACGTCTTCCTGTTCTACGTGTTCTTCGAGGTCATGCTGGTCCCGATGTACTTCCTGATCGGCAGCTTCGGCGGTCAGCGCCGGCAGTACGCCGCGGTGAAGTTCTTCCTGTACTCGCTGGTCGGCGGGCTGTTCATGCTGGCCGCGGTGATCGGGCTGTGGGTGGTCGGCGGGCACACCTTCGACTGGCAGAAGCTGACCGAGATCGACATGGCCACCGGCACCGGCCGCTGGCTGTTCCTCGGCTTCTTCGTCGCCTTCGCGATCAAGGCGCCGTTCTTCCCGTTCCACACCTGGCTGCCGGACGCGGGTGGCGCGGCCCCGGCCGGCGCGGCGGCGCTGCTGGTCGGCGTGCTGGACAAGGTCGGCACGTTCGGGATCCTGCGCTACTGCCTGCCACTGTTCCCCGAGGCGTCCCGCTGGTTCGCCCCGTGGGCGCTGGCCCTCGCGGTGATCGGCATCATCTACGCGGCGCTGCTAGCGGTCGGTCAGAACGACCTCAAGCGGCTGGTCTCGTACACCTCGATCGCGCACTTCGGCTTCATCGGGGTGGGCATCTTCGCCTTCACCACCCAGGGCGGCACCGGCGCGGTGCTCTACATGCTCAACCACGGCCTGGCCACCGGCCTGCTCTTTCTGGTCGTCGGGATGTTCGTGGCCCGGCGCGGTTCGGCCCTGGTGAGCGACTTCGGTGGCGCCGGCAAGCTGGTGCCGCTGCTGGCCGGGGTGTTCTTCTTCGCCGGTCTCGCCTCGCTGGCGATGCCCGGTACCGCGCCGTTCGTCTCCGAGTTCCTGGTGCTGGTCGGCACCTTCACGGTGAACAAGCCGGTCGCCGTGATCGCCACCGCGGGCATCATCCTCGCCGCGGCGTACGTGTTGTGGATGGTGCAGCGCACCACCCAGGGCACGCTCAACCCCGCCCTGTCCGACGTGCCCGCCATGCGGCAGGACCTCTCGCTCCGGGAGAAGGTGGTGGTCGCTCCGCTGATCGCCCTGATCCTGCTGCTCGGGTTCTATCCGAAGCCGGTCACCGACGTCATCAACCCCGCCGTCCAGGCCACCATGCAGGACGTCGGCAAGTCCGACCCCGCCCCGACGGCGGGCAACCCGGAGGCCGCGAAATGAGCCAGCTCAAGCTGCCGTCGATCGACTACGTGGCGCTCGCGCCGATCCTGATCCTGCTCGGCACGGCCTGCGCCGGGGTCCTGATCGAGGCGTTCGTGCCGCGGCGGGCGCGGCAGGTCGTACAACTGGTCGTGGGCTTGGTCGCGCTCGTGGCGGCCATGGTCATGGTGGTCCGCAACGCCAACCTCCGGCTGCTCACCGCCGGTTCGGCGGTGGCCGTCGACGGGCCGGCGCTGTTCCTGCAGGGTTCCATTCTGGTGCTGGCCGCGGTGGCGCTGCTGCTGATCGGCGAGCGGTCGGTCGAGCGGGGCGGCGCGTTCGTGGCCCAGGCCGCGCTCCCCGTCGAGTCGGAGGCCGACCGCCGGCAGGCGGTGAAGGAGGGCGGGGCGACCGAGATCTACCCGCTGACCATGTTCGCGGTCGCCGGCATGATGCTCTTCGTCGCCGCGAACGACCTGCTGACCATGTTCGTCGCGCTCGAGGTGTTCTCGCTGCCGCTGTACCTGCTCTGCGCGCTGGCCCGGCGGCGCCGGCTGCTCAGCCAGGAAGCGGCGATAAAGTACTTCCTGCTGGGCGCGTACGCGTCGGCGTTCTTCCTGTTCGGGGTGGCGCTGATCTACGGCTTCACGGTGGGCGCCAAGCCGGGCGCGGGCGGGGTCGAGTTCGGCACCATCCACGCGGCGGTGGCGGACTCGTCGGCCAGCCCGGTGCTGCTCTACGCGGGCCTGGCGATGCTGTCGATCGGCCTGCTGTTCAAGGCGAACGCGGCACCGTTCCACGTCTGGACGCCGGACGTCTACCAGGGTGCGCCGACCCCGATCACCGGCTTCATGGCCGCCTGCACGAAGGTGGCCGCGTTCGGTGGGCTGCTGCGCGTGCTGTACGTCGCGTTCGCCGGGGCGGCCTGGAACTTCCGGCCGGTGCTCGGCGTGATCGCGATCCTGACCATGCTGGTCGGCGCGGTGCTCGCGGTGACCCAGACGGACATCAAGCGACTGCTCGCCTACTCGTCGGTGGCCAACGCCGGCTACCTGCTGGTCGGGGTGCTGGCGATGACCAAGGACGGTCTGTCCAGCACGATGTTCTACCTGGTCGCGTACGGCTTCACGGTGCTGGCCGCGTTCGCGGTGGTGACCCTGGTCCGGGACGCCGACGGCGAGGCGACCCACCTGTCCCGCTGGGCGGGCCTGGGCCGGCGGTCGCCGCTGTTCGCCGGGCTGTTCACCTTCATCCTGCTGGCCTTCGCCGGTATCCCGCTCACCAGCGGTTTCACCAGCAAGTTCGCCGTGTTCGGGGCGGCCCTGGACGGCGGGCAGACGTGGCTGGTGATCGCCGGCGTGCTGACCAGCATGATCCTCGCCTTCCCGTACCTGCGGGTAGTGGTGATCATGTGGCTGTCCGAGCCGGGCGAGTCGACCCCGCGGGTGACCATGCCGGGCGGGCTGACCGCGGCGGCGCTGATGATCGGCGTACTGGCGACGCTGGTGCTCGGCGTCGCGCCGGCCCCGCTGCTCGACCTGGCCAACGGCGCCGCCGAATTCGTGCGATGAGGCGTCCGGCCGGTCGGTGCCGGCGCGTGCCGGCCGGCCGGTTTCCCGGCCGGCCGGGGCGAGCGTCGGTCACCTCCCCCGTTCCGGGGCACCGTGCGCCGGTGTGGCATGGTTGAGAGCGTGGTGAGACCGGCTGAGGAACGTTCAGGCATGACCGGGTCCGGCCAGCGCCGGAGCCGGTCGGCCATGGCGCAGCAGTTCGGCGCGGTTGGACTGGACCTGGTCGATCCGGCCCTTGAGGAGTCGGTGCGGTCCGTGCTCGTTTCGGTCGAGGCCGAGCTGCGGACCAGCGTGGTCAGCGCGGACCCGTTCGTCACCGAGGCGGCCCGGCACCTGCTGGACGCGGGTGGCAAGCGGTTCCGACCGTTGCTGGTGGCGCTGGGCGCCCAGTTCGGCGACCCGGCCTCGGCGCGGGTGGTGCCGGCGGCGGTGGTGATGGAGCTCACCCACCTGGCCACCCTCTACCACGACGACGTGATGGACGAGGCCGACGTCCGGCGGGGCACCCCGAGCGCCAACTCCCGATGGACCAACTCGGTGGCCATCCTGGTCGGCGACTACCTGTTCGCCCGCGCGGCGGACCTCGCGGCCGATCTCGGCACGGAGGCGGTACGCCTGCAGGCGCGGACCTTCGCCCGGCTGGTGCACGGGCAGATCGCCGAGACGATCGGCCCGCGCGAGGGCGAGGACCCGGTCGGGCACTACCTCGGCGTGATCGCCGAGAAGACCGGCTCGTTGATCGCGACCTCGGCCCGGTTCGGCGGCATGTTCGGCGGCGCGTCGCCCGCCCACGTCGAGGCCCTCGCCGGCTACGGCGAGACGATCGGGGTGGCCTTCCAGCTCTCCGACGACCTGTTGGACATCGCCTCGGAGTCGGTGCAGTCGGGCAAGACACCCGGCACCGACCTGCGCGAGGGGGTGCCCACCCTGCCGGTGCTCTACGCGCTCGGCGCGGACGACGCGGACGCCGCCTCGGTGCGACTGCGCGAGATCCTGGCCGCCGGCCCGGTCACCGACGAGGCGTTGCACGCCGAGGCGCTCGGCCTGCTGCGCGAGTCACCGGCGCTGAAGCGGGCCCGGGAGACGGTGCGCAGCTACGCCGAGGAGGCCCGGGAACAATTGCGCCCGCTGCCCGACGGCGGCCCGCGTCGCGCCCTCGAATCGCTCTGCGACTTCATCGCCGACCGCACGAGCTGACCGCTTCCCGTCGACCGCGACCGCGCCCGTCCGCCGCCTCCCGCCAGCGGGACGGCGGCGGCTAGCGCGCCGGCGCGGCCCGGACGACGAGGCGACGGCCGACCAGCATGCCGACGGCGGCCAGCAGCATCGCCGCCGCCGCAGTGAGCCACATCACCGGGTAGCCGGAGTGCGCGGCCAGCGCGCCCAGTCCGAGCGGGCCGACGCAGCCGCCCGCGTACACCCCGGTCTGGGTGATCGAGGTGGCGGCGGCCGGGGCCTGCGGGTGCAGCCGGACCACCGCGTAGTTCAGCAGTCCGGGCCAGGCCCAGCCGAGGCCGAAGCCGAGCAGGACGCCCGCCACCAGCGGCCCGGCGCCGCCGGCCGCGAGCAGGCCCAGCCCGGCCGCGCCGACGGTCAGCATCCCGGCGATCACCGCGATGTGCCCACCGGCCCGCCGGTCGGCGGACCAGCCGGCGCCGACCCGCCCGACCACGCAGACCGCGCTGCCCAGGGTGAGGGTCAGCCCGGCCAGGGCGGGTTCCAGTCCCCGGCCGGCCGCCGAGTCGACCAGGAACGTCCCCAGCGCGTTGGCCGCGCCGGAGGCGAGCGCGGCGGCCACCCCGAGCACGACGAGCGCCCCGGTGGCCCGGCCGCCGCCGCGACCGCGCTCGCGCGGCCCGTCCGGGGCACCCGCCTCGGCCGGTACGGCCGGCAGCGCGGCCAGCGCCGCGCCGGCCGCCGCGACGAACGCCCACCGCCAGCCGACCGTCAACGCGAACGCCGGCACGGCCGCGCCGGCCAGCAGCGTGGAGACCGGGATGGCCGCCTGCTTGACCCCGAACGACAGGCCCTGCCGCCCGGCCGGCACCTGCCGGGCCAGGGCCAGGTTGCTGGCCAGTTGGCCCAGCGCGTTGGCCCCGGCGCCGACCGCCAGCAGGATCACCAGGACCGGGTACGACCGGGCCAGCACCGCGATCGCGAGCAGCGATCCGGCCGCGAGCAGGATCCCGGCCCGGGCCACCCGCGCCGGCCCGAGCCGTTCCACCAAGGCCCCCGACGGTACGGAGGCCAGCGCGCTCACCCCGAAGTAGACGGCGACGGCCAGTCCCAGTCCGGCCGGGGAGAATCCGAGTTCCCGACCCATCTGGACGGCGAGGCCGCCGACCAGGAACACCGGCAGGACACAGGCGATGGTGGTGGCGATCGCGCCGACCGAGGTGCGTACCGGGCGGGTCGGGACGGAACGGCCGGGCGCGGGCAACTTGATCTCGACCATTTGCCGCAACACTACGCGAGTCAGTCTCACCAACCGAACGTGTCTGTCGCTGCACGCACTGTTGTGGTAAATCTGGCATCCTCGATCCGAGCTGGGCATTTCGCAGTCGCCCGGTTTTTCATATGGTGTAAGTCCACGGCAGCGGAGGTGGTTGTGCGGGACCCCTTGGCGGAACCTTCGGACCTGATCCGCAGCGTGTCGCGGGCGCTCAGAGTCCTGGAGGCGGTCGGCCGGGCCCCGAAAGGGCTCACCGTGAAGCAGATCGCCCGGCGGTGCGAGCTGACCGTCGCGACGACGTACCACCTGGTGCGCACCCTCGCCTACGAGGGATACGTGATCCGCCGGGAGGACGGGACGTACATCGTCGGTCTGGAGATCGCCGACCGGTACCGGGAACTGGTGACCGCGTTCCGCGGTCCGCCGGTGGTCGGCGAGGCGCTGCGCCGCGCCGCCTCGGACACCGGTTACAGCCACTACCTCGGCCGCTTCGTCGGCGGGCAGGTGGCGATCACCGCGGTGGCCGAGGGACACCGGTCGCCGTACGTCGAGGATCTGGTGCCCGGCTTCGACGAGGGCGCGCACGCCACCGCCCTGGGCAAGGCGCTGCTCGCCACCCTCACCCCCGACCAGCGCTTCCGTTACCTGCGGGAGTACGGCATGCGCCCGTTCACCCCGGCCACCCTCACCGCCGCCGACGCGTTCGAGGCCGACCTGGCGGCCGGCGAGCGGCGCGGGATGCACGTCGAGATGGGCCAGTTCCGGCAGGGGGTGGCCTGCGCGGCCGTGCTGGTGGCGCCGGACAAGGAACTGGAACGGCGGGTGGTGCTGGCCTGTGCGCTGCCGGCCGCCGAGATGATGACCTCGGCCCGGATCGTCCGGGCCAAGCTGCTGGCGGTGGCCCGCGCCGTCGCCGACGGCCTGGCCACCGAGAGCTGAACCGCAGGCGGCGCCGGGAAGTGCCTCCCGGGGACATGGGAGGCACTTCCCGACGGTCAGCGGCCGATCGTGCCACCGTCCAGTCGCCAGGCGCACACCACGCCCGGCTTGGCGAAGTCGCCGTCCGGCCAGTTGGAGGCCGGGTTGTCCAGCGACGCGCCGCTGATCTCGCCGGGGTGCTGCACCGCGACGAAGACCGAGCGGTTGTCCGAGGTGATGAATGGTCCGCAGGTCTCGGCACCCAGCGGTACGGTGAGGAACTGCTTCAGGTGCCCCCGCTCCGGACCCTCGACGGCCGTGGCGAACAGGCCGTCGTTGCCGCCCAGCGCGTTGCCGTCGGTGGCGATCCAGAGGTTGCCGGCGCCGTCGAAGGCGACGTTGTCCGGGCAGGAGATCGGCGACACCTGGCTCTTGTCGTACCCGGCGAAGTAGGTCGACGGGTCGCTCGGGTCGCCGCAGACGATCGGCAGCGACCAGGTGAACGTCGTGCCGGTGTGGTCGCCCCGGTCCTCGGTGATCTCCAGGATCTGCCCGTGCTTGTTGGCGTTGCGCGGGTTGACCTCGTCGGCGGCGGCCTTGCCGGCCTTGCCCCGGTCGGTGTTGTTGGTCAACGCGACGTAGATCTTGCCGGTCACCCGGCTCGGCTCGACGTCCTCCGGACGGTCCATCTTGGTGGCACCGACCTTGTCGCCGGCCAGCCGGGTGAAGGTGAGCACCTCGGCCGCGGTCATCCCCGGCACGTACGAGGTGGTGCCGCGGACCAGCTTGATCCACTGGCCGGTGCCGTTGAACGCCCCGTCCGACGGCAACCTGCCCGAGCCGTCGACCTCGGCCGCGCTGGTGTAGTCGAACTTGGCCACGTAGAGCGTGCCCGACTCCAGCAGGGCCAGGTTGTTCTTCCGGGCCACCCACGACTGGCCCTTGAGGTACCTGTTGTCGGAGACGAACTTGTACAGGTAGTCGAACCGCTCGTCGTCGCCCATGTACGCCACGACGTGCTGGTTGGCCGCCACGACGACGTTGGCGCCCTCGTGCTTCACCCGGCCCAGCGCGGTGTGCTTGCGGGGCCGGGCCTGCGGGTCGAACGGGTCCACCTCCACCACCCAGCCGAACCGGTGCGCCTCGTTCGGGTGCTTCGACAGGTCGAACCGCTCGTCCACCCGGTCCCACCTGCGGCTGCCGGACGGGTAGCGGTCGGTGGTGCTGATGCCGTACCGGGCCAGCTTGGACTTGAGCTCCTCGGGCGCGCCGTCACCGCCGACGAAGTACTGGTTGAAGTTCTCCTCGCCGGAGAGCACCGTGCCCCACGGGGTGAGCCCGCCGGCGCAGTTGTTCAACGTACCGACCACGGTCCGGCCGGTCGGGTCGGCCGCGGTCCGCAGCCACGCCGAACCGGCCGCCGGCCCGGTGACGTCGAATTTCGTCTCCAGCGCCGTGATCCGGCGGTTGTAGGCGCGCCGGCCGGAGCGGACCAACTCCCACCGGCCGGTCTGGCCGGCCCGTTCGATCTCCACGACGGACAGGCCGTGCGCGGCCATCGCGGCCCGCACCTGGTCCGGGGTGAGCGCCTCCAGGCCGGTGAACCCGGGGAACATCAACTCCTCGTTGGTGTACTCGTGGTTGACCACCAGCAGGGCCCGGGTGTTCCGCCGGTCCAGCGGCAACACCGCGACGAAGTCGTTGTTGTAGCCGAACTGCGTCGACTGCCGGGCGGCGGTCTGCCGGTGCACGTCCAGCGGCGGGGCGCCGGGCAGCACCGGGTCGCCCCAGCGGGCCACCACCGCGTGGTCGTACCCGTTCGGCACGACCAGGGTGTCCAGCTTGTTCGGCGGAATCGGCTTGAAGGTAAGCGCGCCGTTGCCGGCCGGCCGCGCGGTCACGGTGAAGTCCTCGATCTCCGGTGCGGCCGGACCGCCGGGCGCGGCCGCCGCCGGCGCCGCGCCGGTCGACGCGCCGGCGGCGGCGCCGAGGCCGAGCACCAGGGCACCGGCGACGCCTGCGCGGACCACGCCGCGGCGGGACATCCCGGCATCCACCAGGTCACCGAAGTACGGGTTGTCGGACCGGTTGGGAACCGGGTGGTCGCAGGCGTTGCCGCACCGGTACCGGCAGGTCATCGCGTCACGTCCACCGTGCCCCGCGGTGCCGAGCAGCGGCAGCGCGCGGCGGGGTCGATCGGTCATCTGTGGTATCTCCTCGCTCGTCGACTCGCCTCTGGTCAGCGCCTGAGCTGGCCAGGACGTGCGGTGGGTCGGGTTGCGGCTGGTCAGCGTGGTCCACGGCGTAACCGGGGTCTGCCGGACGGTAGGAGCGCGGCGTGAGCGCCGCCCGGCCGGACGGCGAACGCGAGGTGAACACCTCGACGTGAGCGGCGGGGTGAACCGGTGGCGCCGGATTCCCGTATCAACCCGTGGAGGGGAGGCCGCCATCAGCGATCACGACGCCCAGTTGCTCCGCGCGCTGCACGACGAGCACGCAGAGGCCCTCTTCGCGCACGCGCTACGCCTGGTCAACGGAGACCTGCAACGGGCGGAGGATCTGGTGCAGGAGACCCTCCTGCGGGCCTGGCGGCATCCGGAGGCGCTGGACCCCAGCCGCGGCTCGGTCCGCGGCTGGCTGTTCACCACCGCCCGCAACCTCGCCATCGACCAGTGGCGCCGGCGCAACGCCCGGGTCGGCGAGATCGTCACCGACGACCTGCCCGAACCGCCGCACGGGCCGGACGAGGCCGACCGGGCGGTGGAGGCGTGGACCGTGGCCGAGGCGTTGAGACGACTCAGCCAGTCGCACCGCGAGGTGCTGGTCGAGTGCTTCTACCTCGGCCGGTCGGTCACCGAGGCGGCCGGCCGGCTGGGCGTACCGCCCGGGACGGTGAAGTCGCGGACGCACTACGCGCTGCGTTCGCTCCGGCTGGTGCTGGCCGAGATGGGGGTGACCAGGTGACCAGTTGCGAGTACGCGCACGACGACGGCGCGTACGTGCTTGGTGCCCTGCCACCCGCCGAACGGGCCGCCTACGAGCGCCACCTGGCCGGCTGCCCCGAGTGCCGGGAGGCGGTGGCCGAGATCGCCGTCCTGCCCGGCCTGCTCGGCCGGCTCGACCCCGCCGGGCTCGACCTGATCGCCGAGCCGCCCCGCCCCGGACCGCCGGTGACCAAGCTGCTCACCGCCGCCCGGGGCGAACGGCGCCGGCAGCGCCGCGCCGCCCGGGTGCGGTACGCGGGCATGGCGTTGGCCGCGGCCTGCCTCGCGGTGTTCGTCGCGGTCGGGGCGACCTGGTTGCGGGGCAGCGCCACCCCACCGAACCCGCTGGCGCACCCGGCGGCCATGCGCCCGGTGGCGGCCACCGCGCCGGTGACCGCCGAGATCGGCCTGGACGGTGTCGGCTGGGGCACCAAGGTGGCGATGCACTGCCGATACCAGGGCACCGGCGAGTACGCGAAGTCGTACACCTTCCGCCTGGTGGCGTACGGGCCGGACGGCGCCAAGGAGCAGGTCGGCTCCTGGGTGGCCGGCCCCGGCGACGACGTCACCATGACCGGGGCGACCCGGTTCACCGCGGCGGAGCTGACCCGGCTGGAGCTGATCCGGTACGACGGGACCGTCCTGCTCGCGTACGACGTGCCCTGAGGCCGCCGCGCGGGCGCGGGCTCACCGCTGGTCCAGCTCCATCCACCGGGTCGGCACGGCGAGCGGGCGGAACCCGGCCTCCGCGTAGAGGCCGTGCGCGTCGTTGGTGGCCAGCAGGATCCGCCGTACGCCCTGTTCGGCCAGCTCCGTGCGGACCTGGTCGACCAGCCAGCGGCCCAGGCCGCGACCCCGCTCGGCCCGGTCGACGTACACGTCGCAGAGCCAGCCGAAGGTGGCCCGGTCGGTCACCACCCGGGCGAACGCCACCTGCGCGCCGTCGCCGGATCGGTAGATCCCGAACACCACCGAGCCGGCGATCGCGGCCGCCATGGTCTCCCGGGACCGGCCAATCGCCCAGTAGGCGTCCGTGCTGAGCCAGTGGTGAACCCGGTCGAGGTCGATCCGGCCCGGGTCGGTCGACAGGCGGTAGCCGTCCGGGCGGTCTTCGGTCGGCACGGTCAGTCCCGGTCGGTGACCAGGCCGAGCAGCCAGGTGACGATGCCGACGAAGAGCGCGCCCAGCACCGCCGCCGGCCAGAAGTGGTCGACGTGGAACGGCAGGTCGAGCTGCCCGGCGATCCAGCTGGTCAGCAGGAACAGCAGCCCGTTGACCACCAGCGCGATGAGTCCCAAGGTGAGCAGGTAGAGACCACACCCGACGGTCTTGATGATCGGGTGCAGCACCGCGTTCACCACACCGAAGATCACCGCCACCAGGATCAGCGTGAGCACCTTCTCGCCGACCGAGTCGGTGTTCAGGCTGATGCCGGGGATGAGCAGCGTCGCGAACCAGAACGCCAGGGCGGTGGTGGCGAGCCGGATCAGAAGGCCCTTCAGAAAACCCATGCCCGGGATGGTGCCACGGTCGGTCCACCCGCGTCCCGCCCGGTCCGCGTTCGCCACCCGGGGTGCCGGTCCGGTGACCGTCCGCGGGCGCCGGGCCCCTCGCCGGTGCGTCGCCGAGGTGGTACGCGTCAGCCGCGGTTCGGCGAGCCGACCAGCTGCGACTCGATCGGCGTCGCCGACAGCAGGGCCCAGCGCAGCACCCGCCGGTTGACCAGGCCGACCATGCCGCTGCGGATCCGGGTCAACCAGTCGGCCGAGTCGCCGAGCCCGAGGGCCGTACCGGCCAGGGTCGCCTCGTCGGGGCGCAGCGGTTGCAGGATCACCAGGTCGGCCCGGGACAGCGCGTCGGTGTCCAGTTCGGTCAGCTCGTCCCGGACCACCAGCGTGGCGCACCAGCCGGAGCCGGCCCGCTGGTCGGCCGCGGCCACCGGTCCGACGTCCAGCACCAGCAGCAGCGGACGCAGCGGGCTGCCCGTCCCACCCAGCGGTCGACCGGGCGGGACGACGGGAACGGTCTGGCCGGGCAGGCTCACCGCCCGGACGAACGGTTCCCAGTGCTGCGGCCGGGCCGTCTGCACGACGACCTGGGCGCCCAGCGCCATCGCCCGCAGCGCGAGCACCTGCGCCGGTCGCATCCCGCCGATCAGCATCACCCGGGTCGCCTCGGGCCGGAACAGCCGGGCCAGCACGGCCGCGCCGTGCCGGTTGGCGCCGAGCATCAGACCCGCGGCACCGGACGGGAGTTCCAGGGTGGCCAGGGCGTCGGTCGGCAGCAGGGCCGGCGCGGCCGACCATCCCGGACCGGACACCGGCGTGCCGAGCGGCAGCGTGCCGGCCAGCCCGGCGAGGTGCTCACCGTCCAACCGCCGGACCCGGGCGCCGTCGGCGGCGAGCGTCCGGCGCATCGCCTGCACCGCCGCGCCGAGCAGCGTCGGGGTGGGCGCGGCGAGTCGTACGGTCAGTTCGGCCGGCACCAGCGTGGTGCCGGCGGCGGGCCACGGCCCGGCACCCAGCGACACGGTGATGCCGCTGGCCGGCAGGGACAGCAGCCGGGTGACCAGCCGCCGACCGTTCTCGGTGCCCAGGTCGGGCCAGCGGCCCAGCCGGAACGTGGCCTGCGCCAGGCCGCCGAGGGTGACCTGCTGCCACGACTCGACCGCCGGCCGGGCGGCGTCGTGGTGCGCCAGTTCGGCGAGGACGTCGAGCACGGCACGGTCGCCGAGTGGCCGGGCCGGGACCGGCCCGAGCCGCCGGCACACCTTCCGTACGGTGCCGGCCAGCGCCCGGCGCAGGTCGGCCTCGGCCCAACCCTCGGCGCGCAGCACCGTCACCGCGAGCAGGGTCCGTTGCCGGCCGAGCAGCCGGCCGTCGGTGAGCTGCCGGTAGGAGGTGGCCGCCGGTCCGCCGCCGGTGCTCAACGCGGGTGCCGGGGCGCCGTGCAACAGCAGCCGGACCCGGGTCGGCGGGCTGTCCGGACCCGGCGCGGGCAGCAACCCGGCCGGTGCCGGCAGCGGTTGGGCGGCGTCGGCGAGCAGCGCGGCCGGGTCGCCGATCTCCAGCACCACCGTGAGGCCGCACCGGTCGCGCAGCAGCGCCGCCGCCTCGCCGGCTACCTCGTGCCCGACCACCTCGGCGCCCGGCGCGACCAGTCCGAGCAGGGCGTCGGCCCCGGCCGGCGGGCTCAGGGCGTGTCGGCGGGTGGCGTACCGGGCGCCGATGACCAGCCATTCGAAGAGCCACCGGTGCCGGATCCGTCCCCAGGCGACGGTCAGCGCCGCGGTCGACACCATCGCCGCGGCGGCCAACGCCACCAGGCCCCGCCCCAGGGCGGCGACCAGCAGCGCCGCCGCGACCTGGGTGACCACCACCTGCCCGGCACGGATGCCGAGCACCGGCCGGGCGACCGGTACGGACAGCGCCGGTCGGACGACCGGCCGCACGTCGACGGGACCGGACGGGACGGATCCGGGCGAACCGTCCGCCAGGCGCGCAGTCACCGTGCCTCCTCGAACTCGACCGGTGGGGGGACGGTCACCCCGCGTGAGCCGGTGAGGGCCTATCGTATTGGCCGGAGTCATTCGGAGGGGGCCCGCATGCCGTCGCGGCAGGACCAACTGCACTCGTACCAGTTCACGGTCCAGCGGGTGGTGGCCGCCCTGGTGCTGCGGGAGACCGATCCGCCGCACTCGCCGTTGCGCCGGGCCGCCGGCACCGCGCTGGCCGGGGTGCTGATCGCGGCGATCGGGATCGGCGCCGCCGCCGTCTACGGGGTGCTGACCGGCACCGGCGGGACCGACTGGCGCGACCCCCGATCGGTGATCGTCGAAAAGGAGTCCGGCGCCCGGTACGTCTACCGGGACGACACGTTGCACCTGGTCCTGAACTACGCCTCGGCCCGGCTGATCATCGGTACGCCGGATCCGAAGACGGTGCTGGTGTCCCGCCGGTCGATCGACGGCGTACCCCGGGGTGCCCCGCTCGGTATCGCGGACGCCCCGGACTCGCTGCCCGACCCGGGCCGGCTCACCTCCACCCCGTGGACGGTGTGCTCGACGCCGGCGACCGACGCGACGCCACCCCGGTCGGCGCTGCTGGTCGGGGTGCCGGCCGGCGGCGGCTCCCTGGCGTACGACGACGCGGTGCTGGCCCGGCACCCGGCCGGCGAGCTGCACCTGGTCTGGCACAACCGGCGGTACCGGATCAGCGGCGAGAAGGACGTGCTGACCGCCCTCAACTGGGCCAGCAAGCGACCGGTGCCGGTCGCGCCGGCCCTGCTCAACGCCCTGCCGGCCGGTCCCGACCTGGCCCCGGTCCCGGTCCCCGGTCGGGGCCGACCGTCGGTCGGCGTCCCGCGGGCCAAGGTGGGTGAGGTGTTCGTCGTGACCAGCCAGGGCGGCGACCGGCAGTACTACGTCGCGCTGCGCGCCGGCCTGGCCGCGATCACCCAGCTGCAGTCGAACCTGTTGCTGGTCGCCGCCGGCCAACTCGACCCGAAGCACCTGCAACCGGTCCGGCTCGCCGCGATCCCCCGCGAGCCGGACCTGATCCCGGACGGGCCGGAGGCACCCCCGTCGACGATCCCCCCGCTGGCGGACACGGCGACCGGGGCGCTCTGCGGCCAGGTCGCCGACGACGGAGGCGTACGCGAGGTCCGGGTCGGCTCGACGGTGCCCGACCTGGGCGGCACGGCGGCCACCGCGGCCCGCTCGGGACGGGGTGCCGCCCTGGCCGACCGCGTCCTGGTCCCACCCGGCCGGGGAGCCGTGGTGGAGGCTGCCGCGGCGCCGGGTGCGACCGGCGGCGCGCTCTGCGTGGTGACCGACCTCGGCCGGCGCTACCCGGTGGCCGGTGGCGAGGTGCTCGGCATGCTCGGCTACGGCAAGGTCACTCCGCTGCGACTGCCGGCGGCCGTGGTCGCGCTGGTGCCGGCGGGCACCGTGCTCGACCCCGTGGCGGCGCAGAACCCGGCGAGCGCCGACTGAGCCGGCTCGACCCGGCGCGCGGTCCGGCGTGAGTGGGCGGCGGGCGCTGCCCGACTTATCCACAGCTGTGACGCCGGGGCTACCCGCAGTGGTGTCGGCCCGCTACCGTCAGCGACGGGAATGTATCAATGCCGTCGCGCGGACGCGGTTCGCTGCCGTGCCGTGACCGGAGCCCCGACCCGGGCCACTCCGGACAGGCGGACGACAAACGGAAGTGGGTGACATCCAGGGTGTCCCAGACACAGGCGGAAGCCGCGGTCATGCGGCAGACGGCGGCCAGGTTCGAGCAGGTCGACCAGTCGTTGCAGACGATGCTCAGCGGACTGCTGGCCGAACTGGAGGCGCTGCAGACGGCCTGGCAGGGCGCCGGCGGCCGGTCCTTCGAGCAGGTCAAGCAGCAGTGGTCGCGGGACCAGGCGGCGATGCAGCGGGCGCTGCGCGAGACCGCCTCGGCGATCCGCACCGCGGGTCAGCACTACGACCTGTCCGACAGCGAGGCGGCGAGTCGGGTCGCTACCACCAACCGCGGCATCCAGCTGCCGCTCTGAGACCACGGGAAGGGTCCATCTGATGCGTGACGACCGGCTCGTCGTCAGTTTCCCCGCGCTGCAGCAGGCCAGCGCGGACATCCAGAAGGCGTTCAGCACGCTCGATTCGCAGCTCGGGCAGCTCGAACGGGACGCCGCACCGCTGGTGGCGACCTGGAGCGGCGAGGCCAAGGAGGCCTACGACCAGCGCCAGGCGAGGTGGCGGGCGGCCGCCCACGACCTGCAGGGCATGCTGCGGGAGATCAAGGTCGCGGTCGACGAGTCCGCGTCCGACTACCTGAGCACCGAGAAGAAGAACACCGGCCTGTTCCAGTAGCCGCCCGCCACGGACCCGCCGGCCGGGTGTCACCACCCCTGAGACCCGGCCGGTGTCCGGCGCGCGGGCCAGGGCCGGCCGGTGCGACCGGTCAACCGGTGGCGTCCCGGTCCGGGACCGCCGGACGCCACCGGCGGCGGGCGCCGCGGGGCAGGACCACCGCCGCCAGCGCCGCCAGCACGGCCAACCCGCCGGCACCGGCGGCCACCGTCACCGCCGTACGGTCGGTGTGCGAGCGGCGATCCGCCAGGGCGGCCAGGGCAGGGTCGGCGGTGCGGCGGACCGGCACGTCGGCCGGCCGGGCCCGGGCGGGCGCTCCGGTCTCGGTCACCGCGCGATAGGGATTCAGCACCCCGGCGCCGTAGCCGCCGGTGGTGCCGCCCCCGCCGGCGGCGGGATCGGCGGTGGCGACAATCCGCTCGGCCACCTGCGCGGCGGTCAACTCCGGCCGGTACTGCCGGACCAGGGCCGCGGTGGCCGAGACGAACGGGGCCGCGTAGCTGGTGCCCTCCTGGCTCTGCTGCCCCCGCCCCGGACCGGCGGCCAGGATCCCGCTGCCCGGCGCCACGACGTCCACGTACGGGCCGACCTGGGAGAACGGGGCGCGTTTGCCGTCCCGGCCGATGGCACCCACCCCGAGTACGCCGTCGTAGGCCGCCGGGTAGGGGGTCGGGTTGCCCTGTTCGTGGTAGTTGCCCGCGGCGGCCACCACGACGACGTCGCGGCCCACCGCGTACCCGACGGCGGCGCGGACCGCGGGATCGTCCTGGTAGAGCACCACGGAGAGGTTGATGACGTCGGCTCCGTGGTCGACCGCCCACCGGATCGAGCGGGCGAAGACCGGCGCCGAAACGGTCCGGCCCGATTCCTTGCCGTCGACGACCTGCTGCTCGCTCACCCGTACCGGAAGGATCCGGGCACCGGGTGCCAGGCCGTGGAAGGTCGTACCGGTCGTGGAGCCGGCGGCGATGATGCTGGCCACGCCGGTGCCGTGCCCGGCGCAGTCCCGGGTGCCGTCGCCGCCGGGGTCCAGGAAGTCGTTGCCGGCCGCGACCCGTCCGCGCAGTTGCGGATGCTTCTGGTCCACGCCGGAGTCGATGACGGCGACCGTCACCCCGGCGCCGGTGGCCAGCGCGGCCAGCCGGTCGGGCAGGTAACGCTGCTGGGCCCACGGCGTCTGGGTGCCGGCCGGCGCCGGCCCGGGACCGGTGCCGCAGGTGGGTGCGGCGAGCCGGTTGTCGGCGGTCCGGCCGGCGATGATCAACGTCGATTCCGGTTTCCGGTCCGCGATTTCCGGCGGCCGGTCGGGTGTCCATTTCCCCGGCTCGATGGCAGTGGCGTTCCGGGTCTCCCCCGAGCCGTCTCCGGCGCCCACCGAAAGGCCCCCGACCAGCGCGTACGTGGCGGTTGTCACGGTCAGGAGAGCCAGCCGTACGCGCCTGCGGGCCATCGCCCCGCCTTCCGAGTCGTGTCGGGTCCGCCAGCGGAATGTTACCGACCGGGAAGAGCCCGCGGGATCCACCGGCAGGCTGCGATTGTGATCTTGCTTTTACCTTGTAGGTTGTACGCGATGCCTGTGGCCCGACGGTGGAGGGAAGGTGCCCTGGTGACTGAATGGGAGCCTGCCACCGAGACGGAGGCGGCCCTGCGGGACGCACTCCGCGCCAACGATCAGGAGTTGTACTTCCGCATCCTGGCCCGCACCGAACTCTTCCTCCCGGTGCCGCCGAACACGTCGATCGACACCGCCGCGGGCTGGGGCACCTGGACCACCGGTGGGCGTACCCACGTGCTCGCCTTCACCTCGGAAGCGGCCCTGCTGGCGTGCCTGGCCGAGAACGCGGGTGCCACCCGGCTGGCGCCGTACCGGCAGCTGGCCGGCAGTTGGCCGAACCCGGAATGGTGGCTCGCGGTCAATCCGGGCCTGCCCATCGAGGGCTACCTGCCGGCCTGGTTCGTCACCCAGCTGATCCGCGGCGAGGTCCGGTTGCCGGGTCGCCCCAGCGGCGCCCGGGCTCGGCTGGACCGGACCGGCCCGGGAGCCCTGGGTGGTCGGGAGGGCCGACCGTTGCCGCACCAGCTGCCGGACGCCGCACGGGCGGCCGCGGACCGGTTGGCGCCGGACCCGAGGCCGACGATCCCGCCGGCACCACCGGTGCGATCCCAGCCGGCTCCACCCGCCGTACCGCCCCGGGCGGAGCCGCCGCGACCCGAGCTGCCGCCGCGGACCGAACCGGCGCGGACCGAACCGGCGCGGCCTCCCGCCGCCGCCGGACCGGTCGACCCGGGGCGGCCCAGACCGTCGGTCGCCGCCCAACGGTCGCCGATCGGGTCGGCCCTGTCGGGTCGGGCCGCGTACGCCGAACGGGCGGCCCGCTCCGCCGACGCACCGCCGGACTGGCGGTCGGCCCCGCGCCCGACCGAACAACGGGACGAGCCGAACAACGAACGCGGCGGCTACCTCGATCAGGGCCGCCCGTCGCTCTCCCCGTCCCCGCACCCACCGCCGGCGCCGCCCGACCCGTCGGCGCCGCCCTTCGGCCCGTCGGCCGCGCCCGGCTCGTCAACGGAGTCCTTCGGCCCGTCGGCCGCGCCCGGCCCGTCGGCCGCGCCCGGCCCGTCGGCGCCGTCCCTCGGCCCGTCGGGGGCGCCGCGGTCGCCGCGGTCGTCCTGGCCCGGACCCGCCGAGCCGAGTTGGCCGGGGTCCGCCGAGCCGCTCCGGATGCGACCCGCCGAACAGGCCCGACCGGCACCGGAACCGTTCCGGGCGGCCCCGGATCCCGGGCGGCCGTCGAGCCCTCCGCACCGACCGCCACTGCCACCGCAGCCGTTCCGGGCC
This sequence comes from Micromonospora zhanjiangensis, assembly GCF_042650605.1. Taxonomy (NCBI): domain Bacteria; kingdom Bacillati; phylum Actinomycetota; class Actinomycetes; order Micromonosporales; family Micromonosporaceae; genus Micromonospora; species Micromonospora zhanjiangensis. Next base: position 117,902 of record NZ_JBHSBN010000019.1, read on the forward strand.
TCGGCGGAGTCGTTCCGGACGTCGCCGCGACCGTTCCGAGCGGCGCCGGAGGCCTTCCGGTCGGGGCAGGACGCCCGCCCCTCGCCGGAGGCGTTCCGGCCGCGGCCCGCTCCGGCACCCGAGCCCGCGCGGGCCGAGCCCGAGCTGGTGACGCCCGACGAGTCGACGGTCGAGGTGCCGCCGCCGGCCGACTGGTACGCCGACGGCCGGTCGGACCCCCGGGTCACCCCGCCCTGGGCCGAGCCGGACGAGGCATTGGTCCGTCCCGCCGAACCGAAGCCGTTGATCATCGACGGTACCGCGATCGTCGCCGACGTCGTCGAGCCGGCACCGGTCCGGCCGGCACCGGTCGAGGACGAGCCGCCGGTCCATTCCTGGTCACCACCTCCGCAGCAACCGTCCGCGTGGTCGTCGACGCAGCGGCCGGCGGAGCGGGAGTCGTCCGCGTGGTCGTCGACCGAAACTCCGACGGAGGCGTTCGCGCGCACGGGTGACCCCGTCGCCACCCCGTCCTGGGACGAGCAGCCGCACGAACCCACGCCGGACCGGTCAACGCCGGTGGCCGACCCGCTGGCCGACCCGCTGGCGTGGGCGGACGAGCGGACGTACGCCCCGCCGGTGGCCGGTCCACCGCCGGCCGACTTCGTCCCGGCGAACGAGGTCGAGAAGAACCTGCTGACCGCGGCCGGCGACGGCAACACCGACACCTACCTGTCCACGTTGTTACTGGCCACGGTGCTGCTGCCGGTCGCACCCGACTCGGCGCCCGGTGCCCGGCCCGGTGACGCCGGGTTCGTCTGGGCCACCGAGACCATCGACGGCGACACGTTCGTGAGGGTGTTCACCTCGCCCGAGCGGCTGGCCGAGTACCGGGCCGAGCCGATCGAGACGATCAGTGTCAAGTTCGTCCGGGTGATCCACCGCTGGCCGGACAACTCCTGGTCGTTCGCGGTGAACCCGAACACCCCGGTCGGGGCGAAACTGCCCGGCAGCCAGGTCGTCGGGCTGGCCAACTGGGCCGCCGAGGTCGGCCTCGGCGACGACGTCGGTCAGCCCGCCGAACCGGCGCCGGCCGCCACCACCCCGGCGGCCCGGCCGGTCCCGGAGCCGCCGCGACCGGAGGATCCGAACCGGCCGCAGCTGATGCAGAAGACCGTCGACCCGGCGCAGGTCGCCTACTACCTGGACCGTGGCTACGACCGGGTCTCCGGGTTCGTGCACCGGGCGGCGGAGGTGGCCCACCTGCGTACGCCGGCCCTGCTGCACAACGCGCTCGGCCTCGGCTTTCCGGGTTCACCGTTCCGGCCGGACGCCGACGAGATCTACGTGCTGCGGTGGCCGGCCCACCGGCCGAGCCTCTACCGGATCCCGTACGGCGGGCAGAACGAGGCCGCCATGCGGGCGATGGAGGGTTGGGTCATCGAGCGGGCACCGTTCCGGGGTAACGGGTTCGCCCCGGGGGAGGGCAGCGACGTGGTCGCCGAGTTCAAGGTGGACAGTGCCCGACTGCCGCACGGCGCCCAGCTCTGGCGGGTCGGTGCGGACGGCATCGAACGGCTGGTGGCCACGCTGGACAGCGACGGTCCGGCCTGGCAGAGGGTCGAGGACGACGGGCATGCGTGACGGTTACGTGGCCCGCTGGCAGGGCCGGGAGTACGACGCCAGCCCGGACGGCGACCGAATCCGGCTCTACCGGTCCGCGCCGGCCGACGGGTGGACCGAGATACACCCCGGCCGGCACGTCCGGGTGTTGCCGGCCGACGAGGTGGACGAACTCTGTTACGCACGCACCGTCTGCGTCTGGCGCGGGCAGCCGTTCATCGTGCTGGCCGAGCACGAGAGCTGGCTGCGGCTGGAGTACACCGGCGGCCACTGGCCGGTCGCCGAGTCGCTCGGCCTGGAGCCGTTCGACTTCGGCGTCTACCAGGGCTGGGCCCCGGCGGCCGAGGTCACCGACCTGCGCGAACAGCGGGTCTGACCGCGCCTTTTCAGGACTTCGCCCAGCGAAGGATCTCGCCGAGCACCAGGTCGGGGACCTCCACGTGCGGGAAGTGGCCCACCCGGTCGAGCAGCCGCCACTCGTACGGCGCGGTGACGTACCGCCCGGAGCCCTGCGCGGTACGGGGCAGCGACGCCTCGTCGAGCGCGCCGTGCAGTTGCAGCGTCGGCGTGGTCAACGGCTTCTGGAGGAGCTTGACGAACCGGTAGCCGTGCAGCCGCATCGCCGACCGGAACGCCCACCGGTAGCCCTCCAGGGCGCAGAACGCCGCCTGCGGGATCCGGATCGCCTCCCGGCACCGGGCCGCGTAGTCGGCGAACCTGTCGCCGGCCACCCAGTCCGGTCCGCCGCTGTGGCGCAGGAACTCGCCGATCAGGGCGGCCTCATTCCGGGTGAGAACGTGTTCGTAGCGGGGGAGCTGAAACTTCAGGGTCGGCGTCGCGGCGGCGAACTGGCCGCGCGGGTCGGCGAAGAGGGCGGCGCGCAACCGCAGCGGGTGCGGGGCGCCCAGCACCACCAGCCGGCGGACCAGGGTCGGATGGAACGACGCGGCGGCCCAGGCGATCATGCCGCCCACCCCGGTACCGACCACCGTGGCCGATCGTTCGCCCAGCGCGCGGATCAGCCCGGCCACGTCGGCGGCCAGCGTGTACCCGTCGTAACCCCGGGGCGGCTTGTCGCTGGCGCCGTAGCCGCGCAGGTCCACCGCCACCGCCCGGAACCCGGCATCGGCCACGGCGGGCAGGATCTCGTGCCAGGCCCACCAGAATTCCGGAAAGCCGTGCAGAAACAGCACCATCGGTCCGGCGCCGGCCTCGACCACGTGGAAACGGCTGCCGTTGGCGCCGACGAAGCGGTGCGTCCAGGGGCCGTCCACCAGCACGCACGATTCGTCGACGGCGGTGTCGCGACCGGCTTCTCGCTGCTGTTTCATGTCGCCAGCCTAGGTGGGCAAGTCCACCGGAGGGTCGGCCGGCGACCGGGATCAGGGGATCCTCAGGGCGACCCCCCGATGACGAAACCCCCGAAACCGGTACGAGCGGGTCGGGCCGGTACGTCGGGGATCGTCACCGCACCTCGCTGATCCGGACGATGCTGACCGGCCGGCCGGAGCCGCAGTCGATACGCAACTGCAATGGCGCGATGGTGACCAGCACCCGGGTGCCCTTGGCGAACGTGCCGACGTCGCGGCCGTACAGCGCGTACTCCACGCCGTCGTCGGCGACCAGGCCGAAGCAGGGACCGGAGCCGCCCCGGGTGAGCTGGCCGCCGATGACGTTCGGCCGGAGCTGGTCGGTGGGCTCCTGCGGCGGCTTGACCGGTGGGCGCAGGGTGGGCAGGACCGTGCTGGACAGGCCCGGGTCGGCGGGCGGTGTCGAGGAGTCGGGGGTGGCCGGCCCGGCCGGTGGGCCGGTCGGCGCGTCGGCCGGCGTCGGGGTCCCGGCGGGCGAGGGGGGCGAGGTGGGCCCGCCGGCCGGGTCGGCGGCGTGCCGGCGGGCGCCGCAACCGCCGAGCGGCAACGCCAGCGCGACGGCCAGTCCGGCGACGGTCATTGCGGTGGTACGTCGAGTGGGTCGCACCCCGGTTGGACGCCCGCGCCGGCTCATCCGTTCCCTTGGCAGCGTCCCGAGCGCGGCCTCTAGCTGTGAAAAGGGCGACGCCCGGGGCGGAGAACCCGCCCCGGGCGTCGCTGTCAAACCGTGGATCGGTGGTGCGTCAGGAGAACTTCACCTTCAGCATGGTGCCGTCCTGCTGCAGCACCTGGACCTTCACACCGGCAGCCGGGAGCTTGACGCCGTGGTTCGGCAGCTCCGGGTACCAGTACTGCTGGGTGTCGTCGAACACCGACTGCGCGGCCTGGCCACGGACGTACTGCGGCTGGCCGTTGATGTGCAGCGTGAACGAGTCCGCCTTGGTCAGGCTGAACGGAGCGTCGTAGACCTGGACCCGGGCCCGCCAGGGGTTACCGGTCAGGTTGTAGAGCGGCTCCGGGCGCGAGTCGATGATCAGGTTGCGACCCGTACCCGGGTGGACGTTGGTGTTGTTGTCCACCTGCGAGGTGTCCCAGTACGAGATCAGCAGACCCTGCTGGTACGCGTAGTGGTCCACCCAGTCCGGCTTGGTGTTGGCGTAGCCGAAGTAGTACGGGCCGGTCTGCAGGTACTTGTCGTACGAGACGTACGACCGGTTACCCATGATGTAGTAGTTGTCGTACTGCTTGACGACGGTGGAACCCACCACGGAGAAGCCCTTCAGCGTCCACGTGGTGGCCGCCTCGGCACCGTCGCTGAGCACGGTGGTGCCGTCCGCGGTGACGGTGATGTCGTCACCGAAGAAGCCGCCCGCGGAGAGCCCACCGTCGGTGCGGTAGTGGAAGCGGAACAGCGCCTTCTTGCCGGCCAGCGACGTCATCGGGACGTTCAGGTCGACCCAGGCGCCGCCGGTGGTGCCGTCCAGTGCCGGGGTGCCGCTGGCGTCCCGGGGGAACGGCTTGCCGCCGACCGTGCCGTCGAGAGCCTTCCAGGACGCCCCGTTGTCGGTCGAGGCCTCCAGGTACATGTAGTCGTAGCCCTCTTCGATGGCGTAGCGCGCCTTCATCGACAGCGACGCGGACGTCTTGCCGGTGAAGTCGAACGACCTGGTCATGGTGTTGTCCAGGTTATCCGCGTTGCCGGAGAAGTACTGCTTGGTGCCGGCGAACGGCGCACCGAGGTTGGTGGTCACCGACTTCTTGGGCAGGACCACGACCGCGCCCTGCGCCTCGGCGGAGTTGTACTCCTGCGGACCGAGCTTGAGCGTCTTCTTCTGCCCGGCGATCAGCGTCTCGTAGTCCAGCCAACCGAGCTGGAGCTTGTTCCAGGCGCCGAGGTCACCCGGGCGGGTGCCGATGCCCTGGTCGTTCTTGGCGGACAGCCGGCTCTGGGCCATCAGGGTCCAGTGCTCGTTGCTGTTGTCCCCGCCACCCGAGGTGTCGTAGTCGTCCGGCAGGCCCAGGTCGTGGCCGTACTCGTGGACGAAGACGCTCAGGCCGCCGTTCTCCGGCTGGATCGTGTAGTCACCGATCCACAGGCCGGAGTCGCCGACCTGGGTGCCACCGAGCGGGTTGTTCGCCGGGCCGGTGCGGCCGACGTCGGTGCCGTAGGCGTACCACCGGTGGCTCCAGATGGCGTCCTCACCCTGCTGCGGGTCACCGTCGGCCTGGTCGCCGCCGGCGTGGACGATCTGGAAGTGGTCGATGTAACCGTCCGGCTCGTTGAAGTCGCCGTCGCCGTCGTAGTCGTACCGGTCCCACTGGTCGAACTGCTTCAGGTCCTCGGCGATTTGGTCCGAGGTACGGCCCCGGGCCTTCTGGTCCTCGACCCACTTGTTCGCCGCGTCCTTGACCAGCGCCCAGGTGTTGTTGCAGACGTTCGAGGCGCACGGGTAGCCGTTGGAACGGCCGTACCGGGCCTCGTTGTACTGCACCTTCACCCAGTCGGTGACCTCGCCGTCGACGCTGTAGCGCCCCGACGACTGGGTCTCGTAGTACGTCTTGACCGACTCGGTGTCCTTGCCGGTGCCGAAGTACAGCTTCCGGTAGTAGTCGGCCGAGTAGTCCGGCTGCCACACGGTGGAGTTGTCCACCGCCCGGTTGGGCTGCGGGATCTGGTTGTTGAGCGGACCGTCGAACACGGTCGGACCCTCGGTCCTCGGGTCGGTGTCCTGGTCCGGGTAGTTCGGGTGCCGCTCGTTGCCGAAGTCGGTCAGGATCACGAAGATGTGATCCGTCTTCTCGCGGGCCAGCTCGACATACTGGTCCTGGGTCGCTTTCGTGCCGGCGGCAAGAGTCCTCGCGTTGGCCGCCTTGGCCGGGCCTGCTCCGGTGGTCTTGCCCACCTTGACGACGGTGCTGCCGTTGCGCTTCTCGGCCTTGGCGCGGCCGTTCAGCACGTTGTTGAGGCCCTCCTGGCGCAGTGCGCGCCGCTTGTCCTCAAGCGGGTTGGGCAGTTCGTCCTTGGGCTGGGCTGCGTCGGCGACCGACGGGGCTGCGACCGGCGCCTTGGTCAAAGGCGCCGCATAGACGGCGGACGTGCCGAACGCGACACCGGTCGCGGTCAGCGACAGCCCGAGCAGCCCCACTGCGACTTTGCGCACGTGGTACCTCCGGTTTAAAGGGAGCCGATCCGACGGGGGTGGTCGGACGGCGGAAACTTGTCCCAAGGAAAGGGACTCCTGTGAACCTAGACAACCAGAGGGATTGCTGGGAAGTAGGCGGCGTCAATTTATTGCAAGATCTTGATTGAAACGTGCTCCGATGTCACATTTAAGCCGAAGGGGCACCACCCGATCGGGTGGTGCCCCTTCGGTCGTTGATCAGGGCCGATTCAGTCCTCGTCGGACTTACCGGACCGCATTCCGGACGAGATGAGGTCCATCACCGAGGAGTCCTGAAGGGTCGTCACGTCGCCCAGCGACCGGTTCTCCGCGACGTCCCGCAGCAGCCGCCGCATGATCTTTCCGGACCGCGTCTTCGGCAACTCGGGCACCAGCATGATCTGCCGGGGCTTCGCGATCGGGCCGAGTGTCTTCGCCACGTGGTCGCGCAGCTCCGCGATCAGTGCCTCGCCCCCGTCGGCCGAGGTGTCCACACTGCCGCGCGGGATGGTGAAGGCGACGATGGCCTGTCCGGTGGTCGGATCGGTGGCGCCGACCACCGCCGCCTCGGCCACCGAGGGGTGCGACACCAGGGCCGACTCCACCTCGGTGGTGGAGATGTTGTGCCCGGACACCAGCATCACGTCGTCCACCCGGCCGAGCAGCCAGAGGTGCCCGTCGTTGTCCTTCTTCGCGCCGTCCCCGGCGAAGTACACCCAGTCGCCGGAGCCGCCCGCGCCCGCGCCGAACCGCGACCAGTACGTGTCGATGAACCGCTGGTCGTCGCCCCAGATGGTGCGCAGCATCGACGGCCACGGCTCGCGCAGCACCAGGAACCCGCCACCGCCGTTCGGCACCGGCTCGCCCTGGTCGTCCACCACGTCGGCGCTGATCCCGGGCAGCGGCGACATCGCGCTGCCCGGCTTCGCCGCGGTGACCCCCGGCAGCGGGCAGATCATCGTTGCGCCGGTCTCGGTCTGCCACCAGGTGTCCACCACCGGGCAGTTGCCCCGCCCGACGAACTGCCGGTACCACATCCAGGCTTCCGGGTTGATCGGCTCACCGACGCTGCCGAGCACCCGCAGCGACGACAGGTCGTACTTCGCCGGGATGTCCTCGCCCCACTTCATCATGGTGCGGATCAGGGTCGGGGCGGTGTAGAGGATGGAGACCCGGTACTTGTCGACGATGTCCCAGAACCGGCCCTTGTGCGGGGTGTCCGGGGTGCCCTCGTACATGACCTGGGTGGCGCCGTTGGACAGTGGCCCGTAGACGATGTACGAGTGCCCGGTCACCCAGCCGATGTCGGCGGTGCACCAGTAGACGTCCGTCTCCGGCTTCAGGTCGAACGTCGCCCACGTGGTGTACGACGTTTGGGTCAGGTAACCGCCGGTGGTGTGCAGGATGCCCTTCGGCTTGGCGGTGGTGCCGCTGGTGTAGAGGATGAACAGCGGGTGCTCGGCGTCGAACGGCTGCGCGGTGTGCTCCGTCGCGGCGGTCTCCACCGTCTCGTGCCACCAGTGGTCCTTGTCGGTCCAGGCGACCTCCCCACCGGTGCGCCGGACCACCAGGACGTGCTCGACGCTGTCGGTGCGGGACACCGCCTCGTCGACGGTCGACTTCAGATCGGTCGGCTTGCCCCGCCGGTAGCCGCCGTCCGCGGTGATCACCACCTTGGCGCTGGCGTCGGCGATCCGGCTGGACAGCGCGTCGGCCGAGAACCCGCCGAACACCACGCTGTGCGTGGCGCCGATCCGGGCGCAGGCCAGCATCGCCACCGCCGCCTCCGGGATCATCGGCAGGTAGATGGCCACCCGGTCACCGGCGACCACGCCCAGGTCGGTCAGCGCGTTGGCCGCCTGGCTGGTCAGCTTCAGCAGGTCCGCGTACGTGATGGTCCGGCTGTCGCCCGGCTCGCCCTCCCAGTGGATGGCCACCCGGTCGCCCAGCCCGGCCGCCACGTGCCGGTCCACGCAGTTGTACGCCACGTTGAGCTGCCCACCGACGAACCACTTGGCGAACGGCGGGTTCGACCAGTCGAGCACCTGGTCCCAGTCGCGGGCCCAGTCCAGCCGGCGGGCCTGCTCCGCCCAGAAGCCGAGCCGGTCGGCGTCGGCCTCCCGGTAGGCGTCCGCCTTGACGTTCGCGTCCGCGGCGAGCCCGTCCGGCGGCGGAAACTCCCGCGTCTCGTTCAACAGATTTGCCAGAGTCTCGCTCATCTCAGGCTGCTCCTCCCGCGGTCAGGTGACGTACGTCTCGCCCGAATCTAGCCGTGCCGAGCGGCCACCCGCACTGGTAGGCCGCCCGCCGACCGCCCCGAGCGCCGAACGGCCCACCCCTCGCGCCGGGCGGGACGTACCCGTGGGGCCGGCCGGTCGGGGCTGGTGGATAGCGTTGCGGGGTGACCGACGACCCGCTCGCGCCGCTGCTCGACCTCGCCGACATCGCACCCGCCGTCGCGCGGACCCGCGAGCGGGTCGACCAGGCCATGCGGCACCGCGCGTTGCGCCGCCAGGGCGGCCAGGTCGCGGCCGAGGTCAGCCTGCGCTGCGCGGTGGCCAGCGCAGCCCTGGAGGGGTACGCCCACGAGCGCGAGACGGTCCGCGCCGGCACGATCACCGACCCGGTTCCGCAGGGGGCGCTGCGGGTGGCCGGGGCGCTGCCCGGGCTGGCCGACCGCTGGCCGAAGGCCCCCCGGCAGGCGCTGGCCCGGCTGCACGTACTGGCGGCCCGGGGTGCGGTGTCCGAGGCCGCGCTCGGCCGGCCCACCGGCGACCCGGCCGTGGCGGCCCGGTTGGACGCCCTGGCCAGACTGTTGGCCGGCGGGACAGCGGTGCCACCGTTGATCCTGGCGGCCGTGGTGCACGGCGAGCTGCTGGCGCTGCGGCCGTTCGCCGGACCGACCGGGGTGGTCGCCCGGGGCGCGGCCCGGCTCACCCTGATCTCCACCGGTTTCGACCCGCGCGGCCTGGTCGCGGTCGACGTCGGCCACCACGAGCGGGAACCCGAGTACGTCGGCGCCGCGAACGCCTTCGCCACCGGCACCCCGGACGGGGTCCGAGCCTGGCTGCGGCACTACCTGACCGCCGTCCAGGTCGGCGCCGACCAGCTCACCGAGATCGGCGACGAGGTCCTGGCCGCGGGCTGACCGGGTCAGGCGGTGGCCGCTCTCGCGCCCGCCCTCGGCCGATCTGGCCAAGGGTCGGGCGGTGCCGGTCAGGCGGTGGCCGTGGCGGCCTTGTTGCGGCGGTGCCGGCCGTACCAGGCGATGCCGATCGCCACGCCGACCCCGACGCCGAGCGCGGCGGCGGCCACCGGGACGGCCGGCCGTTCGCGCAGCCGACGGCCCAGCGGGATCGGGTGCCGGAACTCCAGCACCGGCCAGCCGTTCTCACTGGCCAGCTTCCGCAGCGCCCGGTCCGGGTTCACCACGGTCGGGTGACCCACGCACTCCAGCAGCGGCCGGTCGCTGATCGAGTCCGAGTAGGCGTACGAGTCGGCCAGGTCGTAGCCGCGCGCCTCGGCCAGCTCGGTGACCCCGTTGACCTTGGCCGGCCCGGCCGCGTAGAACTCGACCTCGCCGCTGTACCGACCCTCGATGACCGACATCCGGGTGGCGATCACGTCGGTGACCCCGAGTAGCTCGCCGATCGGCCGGACCATCTCGTCCCCGGAGGCGGAGACCAGCACCACGTCCCGCCCGGCGGCCTGGTGCTCCTCGATCAGGGCGGCGGCCTCGGCGTACACGTACGGGTGGATCAGCTCGTGCAGGGTCTCCGCGACGATCTGGCGGACCTGGTCCACCGGCCAGCCCTTGCACAGGGCGGCCAGGTAGTCCCGGGTACGGGCCATGGTCTGCTCGTCCGTGCCACCCAGCCGGAACATCAGCTGGGCATACGCCGACTTGACCACGTCGCGGCGGGTGATGAGGCCGTCCCGGTAGAACGGCCGACCGAACGCCAGAGCGCTGGACTTGGCGATCACGGTCTTGTCGAGATCAAAAAAAGCGGCACTTCGGCCCACGGCGCGAAAGTCTAGCCGGATGGTCTATGGTCTGCGGGTGGCCGGGGTCACTCCACGCACGCCACGCCAGGTCTGACCTGATCAACGGGTCAGCGCGGGGTGGCGGCGGCCACGCGGAGGAAGCATAATTTCGCACGGAGTGGACCAAGCGCCACTCGACGTATACAACGGTCGTCAGGCATGCTTGTATTTACGACACAGATTCATACGGTCAGAGCCCTCGGCGGTTGCACCCCCCGTAACCGCTGAGTGGGTTCGGCTCGACCCCCCCGGAGCCGAACCCCAGGACGACCCCCGTCTCCCCCCGACGGGGGTCGTCTCCTGTTCGGGAACGGTAGCTCCCCTGGTCAAGACCCTTCGCCGCGGTCGGCCCGGCGGCGTCTTGATCGCTCTCGAACCGGCTCGCCGGTAAACGCCCCGCCACATCCGCTCCGGGGCGCCGCCCGGGGCTGGGTGTAACGATTTAGCATCATCGACGCCGACGCGGCCCATGATCTACCGGGTCCCGGTCCCTCGGCGCCAGCGGTTCACCCGCCCCGGCCTGTTTCGGGGAGGCCAGTCCTTTGTGGTCCTCATGACGCGCAGCCTGTCGTACCCGCCCGTTATGGTTCGCCGCAGTTGGCCGGTCAGAGCAACCCCAGGTGGGACAGCGCGGCTACGGGGGGCGGGCACTGGTAGGTCCCCGGAGCGATCCCGGGGCTGAATACGGGACACCGCAACCCGCCCCCCGCCACGCGCACCACGGCTCCCACCACTCGACGGCTCGAACTGACAGCCGCGCCCGGTCGACAGCTACGAGACGTCGAAGAGACGCAGACCGTCCTCGTCCGCGAAGTCGGCGAAATCCTTGCCGTTGAAGGTCGCCAGCGGCAGCCGGTGAGTCAGGCAGCAGGCCGCGATCCAGGAGTCGTTGACCGGACGAGGACGACCGCGCAGTTGCGCTCGGGCCTGGAGCCTGCCCCAGGTCATCGCCACCGCCTCGTCGAACGGCAGCAGCACGATCCCAGCCCGCCACCGGTCGAGGTCGGCCAGCTTACGAGGTCCCCAACTGCGCAGGACGGTCCACTTGGTCAACTCGCCAAGGGTGACGAACGTGATGCACGGCGTCTTACCGACCAGCCGGGCACGAAGCCGATCGGGCAGTCGCCCCCGCAGGATCGCCGACGCGACGTCGGTGTCCAGGACAACCAGGCTCACGCGGCGCCGGCCCGGCGGGAGGCGTAGAGGTCGGCGAGGAAGGCGTCCAGATCGTCGTCGGACTCGAACAGGTCAGGGCGGGCCAGGTCGTCGACGGAGGCGACCGGCCGGACACCCTGCCGACGGGCCAACTCCTCCGCCGGCACGTGTTCAGCAGCTGGCCACTCGGGCATCCGCTCCGCGTTGCTCGACATCACGGCTCACCTCCTCTGTCACAACCAACCAATTCTCGCACGCGCAGGGCTCACGGACTGTCTCCCGAGCCGACGCGGCGGCCAGCCCCCGACCCGGCGGCCGGAGCGGTGGGCCGTACGACGCCGGCTGCCGTGCCAGATACGTGCCAGTAACGGAGGTAACCCAAGCCCCAGACGGTCATGATCGGGACGAGACCACCCGCGTGTGCCGGTGGACGGGTCCGTGCTGGCGGTGTCGTGACCTGCCTCCGCTTCGGCCGAGAGTTCAGCCTCCATCTCCGGAGTCAGGGTGATTCCGTTCGTGGTCTGCCACCCAGCTCTTTCTGGACATCCTTGCCGCCGGGTTCGGGTCCGAAGTGTTTCTGCCATTCCCGCAGGGCTCGTTTCAGCCGCATGCTCTCCTCGTACAGGCTGGCCTCCACCGCATCCCGGGTGGTCAGTTCGTCGACAACGCGCCGGACGAAGGCGTAGACGTGATCTTCGGCGAGTCCGCGTCGGCCGAAGCGGGTACGCGGGAAGCGGACGGCGCGTACGTGTTCGGGTCGGAGTCGCGTGGACCGTGGCCCGATCCGGAAGATTCCGACCGCCGATCCGTCCGTCCCGCGTTCCTTGCGGTGTCGTCCGTTGTCAGCCACGTTGCCTCCGTCCCGTGGGGATGCTCGTCCGCGCGGTGTTTGGTGTGTGGGCCGGGGCCGGGCGGCGGGTCGTCGTCGGCCGTGGTGGCCCGAGCCGGTGAAGGCCGGCGCGCTGGACGAAGATCTCCCGGCGGTCGATGGCTTGGCCTTGATCGTCGAGGACGTAGCCGGTAAGCCAGATCCAGCCGTCGTAGGTCGGCATGTCCGGCACGGCCGTCACGCGAAAGGTCAGGGCGCAGTCACCGCTGAACTGGACCGACGCGCGTGCGTCGATACGGAACACCTCACCCGGCATCGGATCCACTGCTGTGTGTATCCCTTCGTTGCAGACGGTTGGAGGGCACCGAGGCGGGCGGGCTCTCGGGTGTGACCGCGGGCCAATCCCGCGACCTGCCAGCACCCGCCCCGGTGCCGTTCGTGAGGCGACGTCCGATTACTACCGGCATAAAGCCGTAGGCATACGGTGCGCCAGGTGCATATGCTTGTCTCACAGCGTCCTGTGTGGACCTGCCTCGCGTGATGAACTAGGTGCAGATTGCGTGTATGAACTCAGGAGCAGGATTGACCGAGATACCTGGCCGGCCGCTGTATGAACAGATTGCAGACGACTTGCGAGCCAAGATCGACCGAGGTGTCTATCTGGTCGGCGGCACCCTGCCCTCCACGAACAGCCTCATGCAGGAGTATCGCGCTTCGATCACTGCGGTGCGAGCAGCCGTCAATCTGCTCAAGCAAGACGGCATCGTGGTCGGACAACCCGGCAAGGGGGTCTACGTCCAGCGCCAACCCCAGCTAGTACTCCAGCAGGAGATCCGTTCTGGCCTGCTGGAGCGGTGTGGTTTTGTCCGTGGGCGTGGAGCAGCCACCGCTGAGTCTCGTGGTTGTGTGGACCCAAGATACGGCGGTGGCTGCCGCCTACAGAG
>NZ_JBHSBN010000020.1:0-129028 GCF_042650605.1 Micromonospora zhanjiangensis
CGACGGCAGCGTCTCGTCCTCGGCGGTTTGCACGACGAACGAGGCGAAGTACCGTCCGGCCGCGTCCTTGATCACGGTGACCGAGGTGGGTGCCGACGGCAGGCTGCGTGACCAGCGGACCGGCACGTCGCCGATCTTCGGCAACCGCAGGCGGCCGTTGTCGAGGACCTTGAACCTGCTGTTGTTGGTGAAGCGAATGGCCTGCCGGTTGTCCTTACGGGACCTGAAGCGGGGTGCGGCCACCTTGCGGCCCTGGCGTTTGCCGGACAGCGAGTTGAAGAAGTTGCGGTACGCGGTGTTCAGGTCCGCGAGGGCCTGCTGCAACACCACGGCCGATACCTCGCCCAGCCACGCCCGGCCCTCGGTGGCTTTGGCCTGGGTGATGACCAGCTTCGACAAGTCGGCGTCCGAGACGTACTTCTCGCCCGTCTCGCGGGCCTGCTGGCGCAGACGCAGTCCGTCGTTGAAAACCACGCGGGCACACCCGAACGCCTGCGCCAGCGCGGTGCGCTCAGCGGCGTCCGGGGTGATCCGGAAGTTGTAACGGAGCTGCACGATCATCACTGTACCATGTTGGTTTATGGTCGAGTTTCAAGGCATACGTACTGGCAGACACTGCGTTTTCGCGATGCACGTCCACTTGGTTTTCGTGACGAAGTTCCGGCACAGGGTGTTCGCCGACCGGCACCTGACCCGGATGGAGACGATCATGCGAGACGTGTGCGCCGACTTCGAGGCCGAACTGGTCGAGTTCAACGGCGAGAACAACCACGTGCACCTCCTGGTCAACTTCCCGCCCAAGGTCGCCGTGACCCGGCTGGTCAACTCCCTCAAAGGCGTGTCCTCGCGCCGCCTGCGGCAGGAGTTTCCCGACCTCGTGCACCACTATTACCGGGCCAACAAGCTCTGGTCGGGCTCATACTTCGCCGGGTCCGTCGGCGGCGCACCGCTAAGCGTCGTCAAGCAGTACATCGAACAGCAAAACCCTCCCGGTCAAGGCACCGCTCAGGCCTAGCAGCCCTCCCAGCACGGGCCATCACCCCCGGCCTGAAGGCCGGAGCACTGGCCCGCATTCCGGGTAGCCGTACGCGACGTGCACCCGGTCGCCCGGCCGGCCACCGGAGGCCCGGATCGACCGGGCCATCAGCCGGGCCCAGGTCCGCAGGTCCTCCCGGGTGTAGCCGACCACGGTCGGCCGCCCGGTGGTGCCCGACGACGCGTGCAGCCGGGCCACCTGCTCGCGGGGCACGGCGAACATGCCGAATGGGTAGGTGTCCCGCAGGTCGGACTTGCCGGTGAACGGAAACCGGCCCAGGTCGGCCAGGTCGCGGCAGTCGTCGGGATGGACGCCGGCCGCGGCGAAGGCCGCCCGGTAGTGCGGCACGTTGTCGTACGCGTGCCGCAACGACCAGCGCAGGCGGGACAGTTGCAGCTCCCGCAGTTCGTCGACCGAGGCCCGTTCGACGGGTTCGAGTTCCTCCGGCCGGGGTGCCCGGTCCTGCATGGTGCCTCCTCGCCGCCGGTCGCCGCCGTGTCCGCGCCCGGCGACCGGCCGAATCGTACGCCCGCGCGGTAGCCGGTCGACCGGCGCCGGGCGATCCGGCGGCGACGGTGTGGGCGCGGGTCGGGGCGACGGGTTCACCGGGCCGGGTCCGACCCGCCGTTCACCGGGCCGGGTCCGACCCGCCGCCCCACCGGCTCGGGTCGGCCATCGGCTCGCCGGCCAGCGCGAGCGCGTCGTACGCCCCGACCCAGGTGTCGCAGCGCGGCACCCCGCACACCGGGCACACGCCGGTGGTGGGGCTGTTCGCGTGGACCACGAGCACCTGCTGGAAGTAGCGGACCTGGTACGGCGACAGTTGGCCGGAGATGCGCCACGGATTGTCCTCCGACATCGGCGGTTGCCCTTCATCGATCAACGCCGCTCCGGGCGGAACTACGCTCAGTGTGTCGACAACGACCGAGGGGCACAACCCGCCGCGGCTGCCGACCGGCTGCGCCCCTCCGGCTGACAAGATCGGGTTCGCTTGGTAGACAGGTGACGGGTCCGCGTACCGCCAGGTGGACGGCGGGCCGGCACTTGCGACGAAAGGCGACCATGCCCCCTGCCGACGAATCCGCCGGCCCGGCGATCCCGGTCGGTTCCCCGCCGACCGCCGGCGCCCTCCGGGCCGCCTCCCGCGACGGCGTCACCGGTGCCGCCGCGGTGGAGCGGAACGGACGGGAGCTGGACGCGGCGACCGCCTGGGAACGGTTGCTCAAGGTGCGCGACGGCGCCGACGCCGAGGCGGCCGGCCTGGTCCAGGGCCCGGACGGCCGGTGGCGGTGGGCCGGTGCCGCCTGCGCCGAGGCGACCCGGCTGGCCGAGTTGTACCTGCCGCTGTGCCTGGCCGGTCCCCGGTACGCCTGGGCCCAGCTCGGTCAGAGCCTGGACGGTTTCATCGCCGCCCGCACCGGCGACGCCATCTACGTCACCGGCGAGGAGGATCGGCGGCACCTGCACCGGCTGCGGGCCCTGGCCGACGCGGTCGTCGTCGGCGCCGGCACCGTCGTCACCGACGATCCCCGGCTGACCGTGCGCGACTGCGCCGGAACCAGTCCGGTCCGGGTGGTCCTCGACCGGTCCGGCCGGTTGTCGCCGCGCTGCCACCTGTTCACCGACGGGGCCGCGCCGACCCTGCGGCTGGTGGGCGTCGGGGCCGACGTGCCGGAGCAGGACGGGGTGCAGGTGCTCCGGTTGCCCGCCGCCGACGCCGGGTTCGCCCCACGCGAGGTGCTTGCCGCGTTGGCCGGCCGCGGCCTCGGCCGGGTGCTGGTCGAGGGCGGTGGGGTCACGGTGTCGCGGTTCCTGCGCGAGCGCGCCCTGCACCGGCTCTACCTCACCGTCGCCCCGGTGCTGATCGGTGACGGCGTCCCGGGCCTGCGGTTTCCCGGCGAACCCCGGATGCGCGACGCGCTACGCGCCCCCACCCGGCGCGGCCACCTCGGTGAGGACACGCTGTTCGAGCTCGATCTGCGGCCGGGCGGGACGCGGCCGGGCCAGCCAGCGGGCGATCAGCAGACCGAGGCCGGGCAGGCTCGCCACGAAGGTGCACACGCCGTAGACCACGGCGACCGTGAGGCCCTGCGCGGCGCTTAGCCCCGCCATCCCGAACGCCCAGGCCAGCACCCCCTCCCGAGGTCCCCAGCCGCCGACGTTCAACGGCAACGCCATCGCCAGCAGGGCGAGCAGCAGCAGCGGTGCCAGGGTGAGCAGCGGCGCCGAGACCCCGGTCACCCGCGCGGCGACGAGGAACATCGCCAGGTGACCGGCCAGCACCACGGTCGACGAGAGCAGCACACCGGGCCAACTGTTCCGGGCGAGCAGGCCGAGTCGTACGTCGGTCAGGGCGGTGCCCCAGGCCCGGCGCCACCGGGCGCCGCCCCGCCACAGCCGCAGCCCGATCGCGGCGGCGAGGGCGCCGCCGGCCACCGCGGCCAGGATCAGGACGACGGTGGGGGTGACCCGCACCCGGTGCGCCTCGGCGAGCGCCAGCGACGGCTGGCCGAGCAGCGCGACCGCCCCGACGGCGACCAGCACCACCTGCCCGGCGGTCCGTTCCAGGACCACCGCCCGCACACCCCGGCCCACGTCGCCCTCGTGCTGTCCGTGCCGGACCGCGCGGTGCACGTCACCGAGCACGCCACCGGGTAGCGCCGCGTTGAGGAACAACGCCCGGTAGTAGTCGGCCACGGCGCAGCCCAGCGGAAGTCGCAGGCCGAGCCGGCTGGCCACCAGTCGCCAGCGCCAGGCGCTGAGCACGGTGGTCAGCAACCCGATGCCGAGCGCCGCGGCCAGCGCGCCGACCCCGACCAGGCGCAGCCCGTCCAGGAACGCGGCGGCACCCAGCCGCCAGACCAGCAATCCGAGGATGGCCAGGCCGGCGAACGGCCGCGCCCAGGCCCAGACGGTACGCATCACGACGCGTCCCCGTCCGGCAGGGCGAGCAGGTCACTGTGGCCGACCGTCACCCGCAGCCGACCGGCCGCGCCGGCGGTCAGCCGGCGATCCAGGTACGCCGCGCCGGGTCCGGCCAGCTCGGGCACCTGTTCGCAGGCGGCGCCCACCCAGCCGCGCAGCCACTCAACGGTGAGCGCGGCCTGCTCCGGGCCGAGCCGCCACGGGCTGGGCCGAACGTGCACGGTCGCGCCCCGCCCGGTGAACGCGTCGGTGGCGACCGCCACCGCGTCCGGGCCGAGCAGCCGCCGGCCGCCGGTGACGCGCCGCTGGTGGGCGTTGAAGGCGGCCCGGATCTCGGCGTCGAGCGGGTCGACCGGGTCGAGGTCGACCTCGCCGAGCACGGAGAGCGCGAACAGGGCCGGGCAGCCCGCGGCGACGCAGGCGGCGGCCAGTGCGCCGACCTCCGCCGCGGTGAGCACGTCCAGCAGCGCGGAGGCGGTCACCAGCGACGTGCCGGCCAGGACGTCCGCGGTGAGCGCCGTGACGTCGATCCGCTCGGTGGTCACGCTGACCGGTGCGCCGTCGGCGGCCGTGCCGGCCATTGTCGCACCGGCCCGGGCCAGCAGGAGCGGATCGGTGTCATGCATGATCCAGTGCTGTGGGCCGGGCAGCCGACCGGCCAGCCAGCGGCCCATCGAACCGGTGCCGCACCCGAGGTCGCGGACCACCGCAGGACCGGTCCGACCGGCGTCGCCAGCCAACCGGTCACGCAGCAGCCCGACCAGTTCGTCCGAGCGGGCCGCGGCGTCGGCCGGCTCCCGCAGGGCCAGCCACTCCGGGGCGTAGACGGTCTGTTCGCCGGACTCACTCATCATGTCCTCCCGGATCGCGGCGGAGCTGGTCCAGCACGCCGGCCAGGCGTTGCGACGTCGCCGCCCAGCCGGCCAGGGCGGTCCGCCGCCGGACGGCGGCGGACCGGAGCCGGGCGCGTAGTTCAGGTTCGGACAACCAGCGCCGGACGGCGCCGGCGAGGGCCGCCGGGTCGCCGGCCGGCACCAGGATCCCCGGCAGCGCGCCGTCCGGAGTGTGCCCGAGCGCCTCCGGCACGCCGTCCACCGCGGTGGCCAGCACCGGTACGCCCCGGGCCAGCGACTCGGTCACCACCATGCCGTACGTCTCGGCGTGGGACGGCAGGACGGTGAGATCGGCCGCAGCGTACGTGGCGGCCAACTCGTCCCCGGTCCGCGGACCGGTCAGCCGGATCCGGTCGTCGAGCCCCGCCTCGCCGATCGACCGGCGTACCCGGTCGACGAAGTCCGGGTCCCGGCGCAGCCCGCCGACCAGCTGGCAGTCCCAGTCCAGGTCGGTGACCGTGGCGAGCGCCTCGACCAGCAGGTCCTGCCCCTTGCGGCGGGTGACCGACGCGACGCACACCAGCCGGCCGCCGGAACACGTGCCGGCGACCGGCAGCGCCGCGTCGACACCGGGCGCGGCGACGTGCACCCGGGCGGGATCGAGACCGTGCCGGTCGACCAGCCGGTCGGCGGCCCAGGTGCTGGTCGCCACCACCGCCCGGGCGGCGCGCAGCACCCGCCGCTCGCCGGCGTCCAGCCGGGCCGCCAGGTCGGGCGCCAGGCCCGACTCGTCGGCCAGCGGCAGGTGCACCAGGACGGCCAGTCGCAGCCGGTCGGCCGCCGGGACGACGACCTCCGGAACGGCGCAGGCCACCAGCCCGTCGAGCAGCACCACCGCGCCGTCGGGCAACACGGCCAGGGCGGCGGCCAGGGCGGCGGCGGCCGCCCGGTCAGGTCGCGGCCAGCCGCCGTCGACGGTCAGCTCCCCCACCGACCAGCCGACGGTCGGCAGGTCCTGGCAGACCCGCCGGTCGTAGGTGTTGCCGCCGCTGGGCACGGTCGGGTCGTCGATGTCACCGGGCAGCACGACGTGCACCCGGCGCAGATCGGTGGTGGCGGCCTCGGCTCTCACAGCTGCCGTTCGTAACTCGCCCAGGCGACGTGCGACTCGTGCAGGGTGACGGACAGCCCGGTCAGCGCCCGGGCTCCCTCGCCCAGGGACCCGGCCGCCACCCGGTCGGCCAGCCGGTCGGCGATGACCTTGGCCAGGAACTCGGTGGAGGTGTTGATCCCGGCGAACGCCTCCTCGTCGTCGAGGTTGCGGTAGTTCAGCTCGCCGAGGATCTCCCCGAGCTGCTGGGTCGCCAGGCCGATGTCGACGACGATGTTGTCGGCGTCGAGTTCGGAGCGGCGGAACGTGGCGTCGACGAGGAACGTCGCGCCGTGCAGCCGCTGCGCCGGGCCGAAGACCTCACCTCGGAAGCTGTGCGCGACCATCAGATGATCGCGGACGGTGATGCTGAACAAGGATCGTCCTCCTGCAGTTCGCGGTCGGGTGCCCGGGCGCCCGGGCGGCTCAGTAGGTGACACGTAGACACAACGCGGAAAGTTCACCGCTGGTGAGCTTCGGCATTACCCGGGGAAGATCGGCGAAACCGCACTCGCCGCTGATCAGGGCGTCGAAGGCCGGATCGGCCAGCAGATCGAGCGCCAGCGCCATCCGGTCGGCGTAGCTGCGCCGGCCGGCGCGGGCCGGCGAGACGGTGCCCACCTGGCTGCCGCGGATGGTCAACCGACGGGAGTGGAAATTCTCCCCCAGCGGCAGGGCGACTCGCCGGTCGCCGTACCAGCTCAGCTCGACGACCGTGCCCTCCGGCGCGAGCAGTTCCAGCGCGCGGGTGAGTCCCTCGGCGCTGGCGCTGGCGTGCACCACCAGGTCGCAGCCGTCGGCCGCGGCGGCGGGCGGGGCGAAGTCGACGCCGAGCGCGGCGGCCACCGCGGCCCGGTCCGGGTTGGTGTCGACCAGCTGCACCCGCACGCCCGGGAAGCGGGCGAGCAGGGCCGCGACCGAGCAGCCGACCATTCCCGCGCCGACCACGGCGATCCGGTCGCCGACCAGTGGCGCCGCGTCCCAGAGCGCGTTCACCGCGGTCTCCACCGTGCCGGCCAGCACCGCCCGGGCCGGGGGCACCGCGTCCGGGACCGGTATCACCGCCTCGGCCGGGACGATGTACCGGGTCTGGTGCGGGTAGAGGCAGAAGACGGTCCGGCCGAGCAGGTCCGCCGGGCCCTGCTCGACCACGCCGACGTTGAGGTAGCCGTACTTGACCGGGGCGGGGAAGTCGCCCTCCTGGTAGGGCGCGCGCATCGTGGCGTACTGGTTGGGCGGCACCGCGCCGCCGAAGACCAGTGTCTCGGTGCCCCGGCTCACCGCCGAGTGGCTGCTGCGCACCAGCACCTCGCCGGGGCCGGGATCCGGCAGCTCGACCGCTCGTATCTCCCCCTCCCCCGGGGTACGGAGCCAGAAGGCATGGGCGGTCGAGGGCATGGGCATCCTCCTGGTGACGAGGCGATGACACTCGGTAGACGACGGGTTGTGGATCTTCAGAACGCGATTACCATACGCCGCAGCTTGAACACCGCCACACAACGTAACGGGAGGTGCGGTGGCCGTACTGCAGGTGCACGACGTGTCTCGGCCGGTCCGGGAACTGACCGCCGAGATCGGTGGCCAGTTCGTCCTGCTGCTGGCGCTCTGGGCCGCCGTCGGGCTCGGCCCGGCGGGGTGGCTCGCCGGTACGGTGTACGCCCTGGTGGTGTGGGCGCTGCTCACCACCGCCGTGGACCGGGCCCGGATCCGATCGTTCGGGCCGGCGAACCGGGTGACCCTGGCCCGGGCCACCCTGGTGGGCGGCGTGACGGCGCTGGTGGCCGACTCGGTGCACCGCCCGGTGCCCGGCACCGTCCTGATCGTCCTGGCCACGGTGGCCCTGGTGCTGGACGCGGTCGACGGCCAGATCGCCCGGCGGACCGGGACGGCCACCCCGCTGGGCGCCCGGTTCGACATGGAGGTCGACGCGTTCCTGATCCTGATGCTCAGCGCGCACGTCGCCGGTCGGCTCGGCTGGTGGGTGCTGGTGATCGGGCTGATGCGGTACGTCTTCGTCGCCGCCGCCCAGGCGTGGCCGTGGTTGCGCGCGCCGCTGCCGCCGAACCTCGCCCGCAAGACGGTCGCCGCGACGCAGGGCGTCGCCCTGGTCGTCGCGGGCACGCCGGCCGTACCGCTCGCGCCGGCCGCCGTCACCGCCGCACTCGCGCTGCTGCTGCTCGGCTGGTCCTTCGGCCGGGACGTGCGATGGCTGTGGCGGGCAGGGCAGGACCGCCGGATCATGGTCTGACGGCACGGGCGGTACCGGACGCGACGCCGCACGACGCGCGGAATCCGCCGATCGGCCCGGCACGACCGCGCGGGGTCGCACCCGGGCGTCCATTGCCGGCCACCGCGCGCACGCGGAATCCGCCGCCGCTGTCGCGGCGACGGATCCGGCCTCCGGGAGCCCGTGGCGGCCCGCTGTCCCGGTCTCGGCGGAGGCTGCTTCCGCGCGGTGTCAGCCGCGCCGTGGCCGGCGGCCCCGGGTGGAGACGAACTGGTACGACAACGACGCGAACCGCGGATCACGGGCCAGCTCACGGAACACCCGGAGCTGGCCGGGGGTGACCCCGTCGGCCTGCAGCTTCGGTTCGAGCTGCCGGGAGTTGGTCGCGTGCAGCGAGGCGCCGGGCGAGCCGCCCACCCAGCTCTCGGAGTGGGTGACGGTGTCGATGTCGGCCAGTCCGGCCAGGGCCATCTCGGTGTGCACGGTCTGCGCCCACGCCATGTCGGCGCCCTTGCTCTGCAGGGCCCCGAGCATCGAGTCCATCACCCGTTGGAAGAGCTTCGCCGCGTCGTCGGTGGGCGCGGTGAGCACCCGCAGCGGCGCCGTGCAGTCGAACTCCTCGACGACCAGCCAACCGCCGGGGGCCAGCGCCTCGGCCAGCCGGCGCAGCACCCGCCGCCGCTCGGGCAGGTGCAGCAGCACCAGCCGGGCGTGGATCAGGTCGAACGGCGCCCCGGCCGGTGGTTCGTCCCGCACGTCGTGCCGCGCCACCCGCAGGTTGCCCTCCGGGACCAGGTGCGCGGGTTCGATGTCGGTGGCCAGCACCCGTCCGGCGGGACCGACCAGTCGCGACATCAGTCGGGCCACCGACCCGGCTCCGGCTCCGATCTCCCAGCAGTTGGCCCCCGGCACGAGCAACGGGGCCAGCCGGTGGGCCGTTATCGGATCCATGTACGACTCCAGCGCGTGCATCTGCGCATCGGCTTCCGGAGCGGCGTTGTCGAACGAGTAACCGGGCGTGGTAATGGTGGCGGACACGGATCTACCTCCCTGTCGGTGATGAATGTCTGTCAGTGGTGGACGGCCCGGTCGGGCGCGTCGCCGCGGTCGGCGGGCGACGGTGTGGTTGCCGCGTCGGGGGTGGCGACGCTCAACAACGCCTCGACCGGGGTCGGATCGGCGCGGACCCGCGCCGCCGGGGCGTCCAGGACGACCCGGCCGTAGTCCAGAACGGCCAGCCGGTCGGCCACCTGGAGCGCGTGCGGCAGGTGCTGTTCCACCAGCAGCACGGTGAGACCGCCGGCCGCGAGTCCCGCCACGAGTTCCCGGACCCGGGCCGCGAGGTCCGGGGCGAGCCCTTCGCTCGGTTCGTCCAGCAACAGCACCCGGGGCTGGATGAGCAGCGCCCGGGCGATGGCGAGCATCTGTTGCTCCCCGCCGGACAGCTGGTTGCCCCGGTGGGTGAGCCGGGCGCTCAACCGCGGCAGCAGTTCCAGCACCCGCGGCACGGTCCACCGGGCCGCGTCGGCGACCCGGCCGCGCGGCCGGCTCCCGGCCGCGAGCCGGAGGTGTTCGGCCACGGTCAACCGGGAGAACACCCGCCGGCCCTGCGGCACCAGCCCCACGCCGGCCCGGGCCACCCGGTGCGCCGGCTGCCCGGTGGTGACGGTTTCGCACACCTCGACCACCCCGGCGGACGGTCGCAGCAGCCCCGCGACGCTGTGCACGAGGGTGGTCTTGCCGGCGCCGTTGCGGCCGACGACGGCCAGCACCGTGCCGGCCGGGACGGTGAGGCTCACGTCGTGCAGCACCGTGCCGCCGCCGTAGCCGGCCCGCAGGCCGCTGATCCGCAGCATCAGCCGACCGCCTCGGCGTAGGCCCGCCGCACCGCGGCCGACCGGCGGATCTCGTCCGGCGTGCCGGTGGCGACCGGCCGGCCGTCGCTCAGCACGGTGACCCGGTCGGCCAGCCGGTAGACCAGATCGAGCCGATGCTCCACGAGCAGCACCGCCACCGTACGGGGCAACGACGACAGCAGGTCGACCAGCCGGTGCACCTCGACCGCGGACAGCCCGGCGGCCGGCTCGTCGAGCAGCAGCAGGCGTGGCCGGCCGGCCAGCGCCATGGCGAGCTCCAGCTGGCGGCGCTGACCGTGCGACAGGTGCGCCGCCGCTTCGGTGCCACCGCCGGTCAGCCCGACCTCGTCGAGCAGGGCCAGGCAGGGCCGGCGGACCCGGCTGTGGAACCGGCCCGGACCGACGCGGCGGTGCGGCAGCGCCGCGACGATGACGTTGTCCAACGCGGTGAGCGACGGCCAGACGGCCGGCCGTTGGTGGATGCGGCCGATGCCGAGCCGGGACCGACGGGCCGGACCGAGCCGGGTGATGTCCCGACCGGCCAGGTGCAGCCGGCCGCCGTCCGGGCGGGTGGCGCCGCCGACGAGGTCGAGCAGGGTGGTCTTGCCGGCGCCGTTGGGGCCGATCAGGGCGTGCCGTTCCCCGGCGTTCACCCGCAGGTCGACCCGGTCCACGGCGGTCAGCGAGCCGTACCGGCGGGTCAGGGCCCGCGCCACGAGCAGGTCCGTCGTCATCCCTCGGCCTCCGATCGGTACGCAGGCGCCGGGCCGGACGGCGCCGCTGCCGGCCGGCGGCCCGCGGCTGACCGGAACAGTCCGGCGGTCGCCGCCGAAAGGGTGCCGACACCCTTCGGGAACAGGTACGCGGTCAGCACGAAGAGCGCGCCGAGCAGCAGCGGTGCGGAGCCGGGAAACTGACCGGTCAGCCAGTCCCGGGCGGCGATGACGAGGACCGCACCGGCCAGCGCGCCGCGGATCGAGGCCGCACCGCCGATGACGACGCCCAGCAGCAGCAGGGCCGAGGTGTCGAAACCGAAGTCGGCCGGGGACACGTACTGCTGCGCGGTGACCAGGAGGGTGCCGGCCACGCCGGCGACGGCGCCGGCCGCCAGGTACGCGGCGGAGAGGTAGGCGGTCACCGGGTGGCCGCTGGCCCGCAGTCGGGCCTCGTCGTCGCGGGCGGCGGTCAGCAGCAGACCGGCCCGGGTCCGCAGGAGCAGCAGCACGACGGCGACCACCACGACGACCACCGCCAGCGTGTAGAGGTAGCGCGTCCGGTCGCTGTCCAGGACCGGCAGTCCCCAGAGCGGCCGGACGGCGGGGAACCCGGCCAGCCCGTCGGTACCGCCGGTGACCGACCGCCAACGTCCCGCGGCGGTGACCACCAGTTCGCCGATCGCCAACGTGATCATCAGTACGACGACGCCGCGGGCGTACACCACCAGCGGGACGGTGCCGGCGGCCAGGGCGGCGCCGGCGACCGCGCCGGCCAGCAGTTGCACCACGCCGACGGACTGGGTGTGCACGGCCAGCACCGCACCGGCGTACGCGCCGGCCGCGTACGGCGCGGTCTGGCCCAGGGTCGGCAGGCCGGCGACCCCGGTCAGCAGGGCGACGCTGACTCCCACCAGACCGAGCACCAGCGTCCGGGCCAGCAACGCGGTGGTGTAGTCGTCGACCAGCCAGGGCACCGCCACGGCCACCACGAGGATCACGCCGAGCAGGGACGCGCCGAGCACCCGGCGCCGCGGCGACACCGTCATGTCGCCCTCCGCGGCACCGGCAACCGCAGCCCGCGGGCCCGCACCGCGAGGGCGACGGCCATCGCGGCGAACAACAGGAACGGCGCGGCACCCGGCAGCAGCGCCACGCCCAGGGTCTGGATCTCGCCGACCAGCAGGGCCGCGACCAGGGTGCCGCCGATCGAGCCGAGTCCACCGAGGACCACCACCACCAGGGACAGCAGCAGGACCACGTCGGCGGTGCCCGGCCCGGGACCGATGATCGGTGCGCCGAGCACGCCGGCCGCACCCGCCAGCGCGCCGGCCGCCGTGAGCACCCCGACCCGGATCCGGGTCGGGCTCACCCCGAGCGCGGCCACCATTTCGGCGTCGTCCACCGCGGCGCGGATCAGCATGCCGGCCCGGGTGCGGGTGACCGTGAGCTGCAACAGGCCCGCGATCGCCGCCGCCACCAGGATGAAGACCAACCGGTACGCGGCGTAGGGGTGACCCAACAGGCTCACCGGACGGTCGACGGCCGCGGGGATGCGCACCGGCAGGTTCTCCGGGCCGAAGGCGGCGACCAGCAGGCTGCCGCCGGCCAACGCCACCCCGAAGGTGAGCAACGCCTGGGTGAGATGGTCACGCCGGCCGACCGGGGCGAGCAGTCCGGCGAGCAGACCACCCGCCCCGGCCGCCGCGACGATCCCGACGGCCAGGGCCAGCACCAGCGTCGCCCAGCCGCCGTCGGCCAGCCGGGCGGCGGTGTAGGCGCCGATCGCGTACAGCGTGCCGTGCGCCAGGTTGAGGATGTCCGCGACGCCGAAGCAGAACACCAGCCCGGCGGCGGCCACGAACATCAGCAACCCGTACGCCACTCCGTCGACCGCCGGGATCAGGTATCCGCTCAACGCCCGCACCCCCTCGGCGGCGGTCAGCCACCGATGGTCGCCAGGTCACCGACGACCGTGTTGGACAGTGCCCGTCCGTCCTGGCGTACCTGGCGCAGGTACCACTTCTGCACCGGGGAATGGGTGGTCTTGGAGAACTGCCACGTCCCGCGCGGGCTGTCGATCTGCCCCAGGTCCTCGATCGCTTTGTTGATCTTCTCCGGTGTCGGATCGGCACCGGCCGCGCCGATGGCCTTGTCGAGCACCGCCGCCGCGTCGTACGACGCCATCGCGTATGTGGTGGGCGAGCCGTCGTGGTTGGCCTTCCAGGCCGCGACGAACGACCGGTTCGCGGCGTTGTCCAGGTCGGGTGAGTAGTTCAGCACCGAGTAGATGTTTCGGGCCGCCTCGCCCTGCGCGTTGAGCACGCCGCCCTCGGTGAGGAACCCGGCCGCGTAGAGCGGAACGTCCTTGATCTCCGACTGGGCGTACTGCTTCACGAAGTCCACCGCGGCGGAGCCGGCGTAGAAGGTGTAGACGGCGGCCGCGCCGGACGCCTTGATCTGCGCGAAGTACGGCGTGAAGTTGGTGGTGTTCGGGAACGGCGTCCACCGGGTCTTGCCGTCGGGGTTGGCCAGCTTCCCGCCGGCCTTGGCGAACGCCTCGGTGAAGCCGCGCAGTTCGTCGTAGCCACCCTGGTAGTCGGGGCCGATCGCGTAGACCGGGCCCTTGACGGTGTCCCGCACGTGCGGCGCGATGGCCGCGCCGGGCTCCTCGGACAGGTAGGAGGTGACCCAGACCCGGGAGACGTCCTTCAGCTCCGGTCGGCCGTTGGAGCCGACGAACGGGATCTTGGCCTCGGTGAGCACCGGGTAGACCGCCGCGACCGAGCCACCGCCGACGATGCCGGTCAGCGCCCGTACCTTGTCCTGCTTGATGAGTTTGGTGGCGGCCGGCACGGCGGTCGGCGCGCCGTTGCCCTCGTCGGCCACGATCAGTTCGATCTTGTGCCCGCCGAGCTTGCCGTCGTGGTTGTTCAGGTAGAGCTGGAATCCGTCGCGGATCTCGGTACCGACGGCCTGGTAGGTCCCGGACAACGAGGCGAGGAGACCGATCTTGATCGTCCCGGGACTGCCGGTGCCGCCGCCGTCGCCGGCGCAGCCGGAGGCGGAGGCGGTCGTCAGGCCGAGGGCGAGCAGGCCGGCCAACAGGGCGCGGCGGTGCCTGCTCCGGGTGGTGCGAGGCATGTTCTCTCCAGGAGGGGAAGGGACACCGGCGCGGCGGTGCGCCGGGGTCCGCGGATGTCAGCGGCTGTTCAGCACGGCTGAACGCGCTGCCGGGGTGAGGACGTCTCCGATCCGGTTGGCCAGTTCGGCCATCTCGTAGGAGACCTTGCCGACGTCACAGGTAGGTGCGGCGAGGACAAGCAGTGAGGCACCGTCGTTGAAGGCCATCGAGAACATGAATCCGCCCTCGAGCTGGGTAACGTTGGAGATCACCGCACCGGCGTCGAAGAATCCCGCCGCGCCGCGGAGCAGGCTGACCAGCCCGCTCCCGGTCGCGGCGAGCTGGTCGGCGCGGTCCGGTGGAAGGTTCCGGGTGGCGGCCACCATCAGGCCGTCACTGGAGATGGCGATCGCGTGGCTCACCTCGGTGGCCCGCTCGGCGAAGCTGTCCAGCATCCAGCCGAGATCGTGTTGGTTGGTCACGTGGAACTCCCACTCCCTGTCGCATCACTGGTGGCCGCGGCGTTGACGAGGTTGGTACGTCGGTTGGACACACCGCGGGCGTAGGCGGCCATCGCGTTCGCCACCTGCGTCGGATCGCGGTGCTCCGACTCGGGTTGGGGTCGGGAGGGCATGACGACACCGCCGGGTACGAGGTGCCGCTGTGGTTGCCGCTTCGGCAGACCGGTCCGGGTGGTCGCCGCCACCGCGGGCTTGGCCACCTCGGTGGCGGCCTTCCACGCGTCGTCGGCCGGGGTGTGCCAGCCGGACCCCTTGCCGCCGTTGGACCGGTCGGAGCGGAACCAGTTGTTGACCTGTTCGAAGATCACCAGTTCCTCCGTCGGATCGTCGCCCCGGTGGGGCGCGGAAGCACCGGGTTGGAAGGCCGGCGCGATCGGGCGGGACCGTCCGGCCTGTGCCGGGTCGCCCGGATGCCGACCGGCCGAGCCGTTCTGCGGCGCCCGGGCGTAGCCGACGGGCGCGCTGCCACCGTTACCGCCGTACCCGCCGCCGGGACGGGACGCGAGTCGTCCCGGGGCGAGCAGCCGCGACTCGGCCGGAATGGGCCGGATGAGCGTGGCCGGCAGCGCCACCTCGGCGATGGTGCCCAGCTTGGGGCCGGGGCGTAGTTCGACCCGCACGCCGAGCCGGCCGGCCAGCTGGCCGACCACGACCAGACCCATCGCCCGGACGGCCGCGACGTCGATGGCCGGCGGACTGGCCAGCACCTCGTTGAGTTGTGCCAACCGGTGCGGCGACAGGCCGACCCCCTCGTCGCTGACCTGCACGACCACCCGGTCGCCGAGACTGCGCGCGGTGACCCAGGTCTCGGTCTCCGGCGGCGAGTAGGAGGTGGCGTTGTCCATCAACTCGGCGAGCAGGTGCACGACCTCGTCCACCTTCTCGGCCACCACCGCGACGTCCCCGTCCACCACGCCGAGCCGGATCCGCTGGTAGTGCTCGATCTGCGACAGCGCGGCCTGGAGGACCTTCTGCAGCGGTACGTCCTGGTGGCGTACCCGGCCGACGCCGACCCCGCCGAGCACCAGCAGGCTCGCGTTGATCCGCCCCATCCGGGTGGCCAGGTTGTCCAGCGTGTAGAGCCGTTGCAGCCGTTCCGGGTCGGTCTCGTCCCGTTCCACCCGGTCCACCTGGGCCAGCACGGCGTCCACCAGACGCTGCTCGCGTCGGCTCAGGTGGATGAAGATGTCGGCGGTGTTGGCCCGCATGACGGCCTGCTCGGCGGCGGTGCGGACGGCGGCCCGGTGCACCTCGCTGAACGCCTGGCCCACCTCGCCGATCTCGTCCTCACTGGACACGTCGACGGTGGAGTTGACCCGCCGGGCCAATGCCTCCGGGTCGACCGTGGAGCTGTCCGCGTTGCGCAACTCGGCCACCATGGCCGGCAGTTCGCGGAACGCGACGGTGTTGGCCGCCTCCCGCAGCCGCCGCAGCCGGCGGGTGATCTGTCGGGCGACCGCCCAGGTCACCAGGACGGTCAGGGCCAGCGCGACCGCCATGGCGGCGGCCTCGACGAAGGCCCGACGGCGCTGGTCGGCCCGGTCGGCGTCGACGGCCCGCAACACCGAGGCGTCGACCTGCTGCTGCACCTCGAACAACCGTTGCGCCCAGCCCTGGGTGGCACTGATCCAGGCCGCGGTGTCGAGGTTCAGCCGGGCACCGGGCCGGGCGCGGGAGACCTGGTCCTGCAGGCGTTGCAGGGTCACCGCGACGTCGCCGCTACCGGCCTGCTCCCACCACACGGTCCAGGTCGGCTCGGCCAGACCGAGGAAGGAGAGGCTGGCGTCGGTGAAGCTGGTCCGGGCGGCGGTGATGTCCTGCTGCATGGCCGTGGTCAGCTGGCCGGCGGCCACCGCGCGCAGCACCGCCACCTGCTGCTGGCCGACCGATTCCGCCGCCTTGGACAGCTCGGCGGCGGCCCGGATCGCGTCCGCGATCTTGGCGTTGACCACGCCCTGCGCCGTCGCCTCCCGGTAGCTGAGCAGGTCGGCGATGATGATCCGGTAGCTGAAGGTCATCGCCGACACCGAGGCGTGCGCGGCGGTGCGGACCTGGGCACGCAGCGGGGCGAGGGCGTCCAGCGACTCGTCGATCCGGGTCAGCACGGCGGCGGCGCCCGGCGAGAGCGCGGGAACGTCCCGGCGCTGCTGCCGGTACCGGGCGACCACCGTGTCCGTCTCGGCGGTGGTCCGGGCGAAGGTGTCCTGCTGTTGCGGCGCGCCGGTGGCCAGCAGGTCGGCCGCCGCCGCGCGTTCCCGCTGGAGCTGGTAGGCCAGCCCACCGGCGTCGGTCGCCAGCTGGGTCATCTCCCGCAGGTCGCTGGCCCGTTGCGCCTGACGGACGCTGTCGGCCAACGCGAGGCCGGCGAACCCGATCACCGCCACCAGTGGCGCGGCGACGATCAGGCGCATCCGGGAGGCGATCTTCCAACCGCGCCGCGCTGCCGGATGGGTGCGGGCCGCGTGGGATCTGGTGCCTGTGGCCAAGACTCACTCCCACGAATCGTCGCCAGGATCGGCCCGAATCACGTGGCGGTTGCCCGGCGGCCGATCTGCAGCTTGCAGTTAGCAATTCCCATTGCGCCGGACGGGCGGGAGGAGGAACAGGGTTACCCTTGGTACAAACCGCTGGTACCAGCATCTGTACCCGCGGCCGGCCAGGGCCTTTCCGCAGCTCGGCCGCCTGCCGCGGGGTGTCCCGGGCACGCGCCGACGACCGACGACATTCGTCGGGTCGGTCCGGTGTCGGGCAGTCGGCCGGTCAGTGCCGCCGACCCATGGTGTCGATGTGCCCGACCGGCCGCGGTCGGGCCGGCAGCCGGTCGCTGAGCACCAGGTCGATCAGTTCGCGCAGCTCGTCGATCGTCACGGCGGCCGGTTCGCCCGGCTCGACGTCCCGGTCCACGAGCAACGACAGCGCGTCCGGTGGGGAGCAGCCGCGCCGCGCCGCGTCGGCCAGTCGCGGCCCGCGCCGGCCGTCGGCGGCCAGCTGCTCCACCGCCACCCGGGGCCACAACGCGGCCAGCCGACCTCCCGTGCAGAGCACCTCGTCGCACCGCACGGCCAGTTCGTGACTGCCGTACCGGCGGCCCGACTCCACGGCGGCCACCGTCTCCCGGCTGAACCGGATGCGCTCCGCCAGGGCCCGCTGGGTCAGACCGCTGCGGGTCCGCCAGCGACGCAACTCGCGCCGGAACTGGCGCGTGGCGGTCGGGTCGGCAGCGGTTGACGAGGACGGGGCGTCCATATGCTCACCTTCGCGCGTCAGCGATTCGGCCGCTCGGCCTGATCAATGAGGACGGTGGATCAGCTATTCGCGGGGCCAATTCTTACCCCCACGCGTTACGGGTGGGAAGAGATGGCGGCTACTTATCGTTCGCGATCGGTGAAAAAAGTTCCGTACGACGTGCGCCCGCCACCGGTCGTACCGAGTCGCGAGGGGTCGGTCGAACGGTGGCGGGTCCGCCGTCATCGCTGGTCGGGATGGCCGACAGCGGTCGTTTCCGGTCGCGTCGGTGATCCTTTCCCGGTCGTTACGCCGCGTGCGCGATCGGTGGGCTGACCAGCGGATGGGGCTCGAGGACGGTCGATCCGATATCGATGATCGCGGGCAACGCACGATGGGCACGGAATGCGACATTCGGTTTGTAGAGGCTCGCGTATCCCGGCGCGAGGCGCAGCCGCGGAATGGCGGCGGCGAGCCGGGTGAAGGCGACCCGCGCCTCCAACCGGGCCAATGCGGCGCCGATGCAGAAATGCGGACCGTAACCGAAGGAGAGGTGATCCTTTCCCTCGGTCCGGTGCGGATCGAACCGGTCCGGGTCGCTGAACACCACCGCGTCCCGGTTCGCCGCCCCGACCAGCAACAGGCAGCGTTGTCCGGCCGGGATCGTGACGGTACCGAGGGTGACGTCCCGGCGGGTCAGCCGGAGCCATCCGTCGATCGCCGGACCGAACCGCAGGGTCTCCTCGACGAAGGCCGGTACGGTCGACGGATCGTCAGCCATCGCCTGCCACCGGGCCGGCTGCGACAGGCCCTGGTGCAGACCGTGTGCCAGCAACCCCGCCGTGGTCTCGTGCCCCGCGACCAGCAGGTTGAAGGCGATACTCGCGACCTCGGCCTCGGTCAGCACCCGGTCGTCGCCACCCCGGTGCCGCAGGGCCCGGCTGATGTAGTCGTCGCCCCGGTGGCCCTCGCGCTCCCGACGGGCGACCAACCGGAGGCAGTAGCGCCAGAACTCCAGCAGCCCCTCGGCCAGTCGCACCTGCTCCGCCGGGTCCGGCTGACCCCAGATCAGCGCGATCTGGCCGTCCGCCCAGCCCTTGATCCGCACGACGTCCCGCTCGGGTACGCCGAGGATGTCCAGCACCACCAGCAGCGGGAGTTCGGCGGCGAACGCCGGGACCAGGTCGACCAGTTCCCCGCGCTGCGCCAGCAGGCCGGCGACGAGCTCGTCGACCCGGCGGCGGACGATCGCGCCGTACTGCTCCTCGACCCGTCCGGCGGTGTTGGCGAAGGTGGCCCGCAGGGCCTGCCGGGTCCGCGTGTGCACCGGCGCGTCGGCCGCCGCCGTCGTCGGTGGGGCATCGATTTTCAATATCAGCGACATCGCCTCGGGACAGGGCTCGTAGACCGGGGCAAGCGTCAATGCGTTACTGAAACTGCCGGCGTCGCCGAAGGCGCGTCGGACGTACTCGTGCTTGGTGATCACCCACATACCGAGATCGTCGGCGTAGTGCACGCCGACCGAATCGTCGAGCAACTCCCGCCAGGTCGCGGCGGGATCGGTGAGGTATGTCCCGGCAAACGGGTTGAGCTGCATGATTGCCTCCTCGCCCACCGCATGGCGGCGCGACACACGATCCCCGCGAGCGGTCCCCCCGGGGCGGTCCGAGAATTGTGCCGGAAAACCTTTCTTCAACTCTGTGGATACTTACGGTGCGCTTTCCCTTACGATAAGTCAAGACTGGGATAGGGCACGCGGCGGGGGTGATCAAGAGGCCTCGGGAACTGCGCCGACGACCCCGTCCGAACATGCTTCGCGCAACTTGCCGAATGAGGTTTGCGCACCTATTCCACGGGCGGCCGGGCCGGTGCGCCGAGGTCTGCGTGGCCGGAGCCCGCCCCAGGGAGCCGACTCACCGAACGCACCCGGCCCGGCGGGGCGGCGATCGAACCGGTCCGAGCCGGGAACCGGCCGTCGGCCGAGGACGGCTCCGGATCTCCGCAGCGGACGTCGATCTCTTCCGGACGCCGGCCCGCTCATTGGGAAGAGCCACTGGCGACACCATTGAACCTTTTTCAACCTCCCCTTGCGCTCCGGCGTCGGCCGAGGTCGAAGACGCGGCTTGCGCACCGCGCGGTTCAGGTTGAAAAAGGTTCATTGCGGGTATCGTCGGACCGCGGAATTCCGGCGAGCCGCTCCTTACCGGAAGCGGCCGCACCGGCTCGCCGGCGGAATCGACGCCACGGGCGCGGCGCGGCCCACCCGAACGACCCCGACCGAACCTTTTCAACCCGAGCACCCCTAGCATCTCCAGCCGCCTCGTTCGATCTGCGCCGACGTCAAACTCGGTAGACCGAATGAGGTTCCACGGTCCGGTGACGTGTCGTCGCCGGCGCCACTCCGAGTGCCGCCGACGATGCTCCGCGAGCGATCGACACCAGCCCGTTCGGCGGCGCCGCCGCCGGTCAGCGGCCGTCGGACGATCACCGGCCGAGCGGCGTGCCGCGGCTGCCTCCGCCTCGACGTCAACAATGTTGAACTGCCGGACCCGACTCCGGTAGCGCTCGGACCAGATTGTGAGAACGACGCGGTACGGATCCGTCGACCGTCGGGAGACCTGGTGAAGACGACGGAAAATTGCCAGAAACTTCGCTCGGGATAGGCAAATCATTGCCGCGCGGCTATACGATGCGTCAAACTGACCGCAATGCATTCTCAAAGGAGTGATCGGCGTGGCGAAGCAGGTAATCACCGTTCTGACGGACGATCTCGATGGCGGCAAGGCGGACCGGACTGTCGAGTTCGGGGTGGACGGCGTCACCTACACCATTGATTTGTCCGACGCCCACGCCGGCAAGCTGCGGAAGGCCCTCGACCCGTACATCGCGGCGGGCAGCCGGATCGGACGGGGCCAGGTTGAGACCCGCCGGTCGAATCGCCGCCGAGGCGTGAGTGCCGGGACCAACCGCGACGAGAACCGGGCGATCCGGGAGTGGGCCAGGAAGAACGGCCACGACGTCTCCGAGCGCGGCCGGATCCCGGCGTCGGTGGTCCAGGCGTACCGCGGCCGCTGAGCCACCGCGCGGTGGCTCGGCGGCCGTCCGGTCGCGGCGCGGCACCGTGCGGCCGCGCGGTCGGGGCGTGGCGGCTCAGCTGACGTTGGCCGGTCCGAGGACGCTCTTCAGGTCGGCCATCAGCGCGGTGGTGGGTCCGACCCGCAACGGGCCCAGCCGCAGCAGGGTGCCCCGGGTGCCGTTGAGCAGCCGGACGTGCACCTCCGCGTCGCCCGGATGGCGGACCAGGATCTCCTTCAGCTTCTCCACCATCGGCGGCGTGCACCGGGTGACCGGCAGGGTGAGGGTCACCGGCTTGCTCGCGCCGGCGGTGCTGATGTCCGGCATGGACATGTCCATCGCCATGATCCGCGGGGTGTCGTCGCGCCGGTCGACCCGGCCCTTGACCACCACGATGGCGTCCTCGGCGATGTACTGACCGATCACCTCGTACGTGTTGGGGAAGAACAACGTCTCCACCCCGCCGGCGAGATCCTCCAGGGTGGCCGAGGCCCACGCGCGGCCCTGCTTGGTGATCCGCCGTTGTACGCCGGAGAGGATCCCGGCGAGCGTGACGACCTGCCCGTCGGGCACGGCGCCGTCCTCGGCCAGCGCGGCGATGGTGGTGTCCGCCGCGCCGCTGAGCACGTGTTCCAGCCCGAACAGCGGATGGTCGGAGACGTACAGCCCGAGCATCTCCCGCTCGAAGGCGAGTCGGTCCCGCTTGTCCCACTCGGTGTCGGCGATGACCGGCATCGCGACGGTCCCGCCGGTGCTGGGAGCGGAGTCGTCCGCGCCGAAGCCGGCGCCGAACAGGTCGTACTGGCCGGCCGCCTCGTTGCGCTTGATGTCGGCGTACGCGTCGATGGCCTCCGCGTGCACGGCGAGCAGCCCTTTACGGGTGTGCTTCAGCGAGTCGAACGCGCCTGCCTTGATCAAGGATTCGATCGTCTTCTTGTTGCACACCACCGCGTCGACCTTGGCGAGGAAGTCGTAGAAATCGGCGTAGTCGCCCTTCTCCTGCCGGCAGCGCATGATCGAGGCGACCACGTTGGCGCCGACGTTGCGGATGGCCGCGAGGCCGAACCGGATGTCCTTCCCGACCGGGGTGAACGGCCCGGCCGAGGTGTTCACGTCGGGCGGCAGTACCTGGATGCCCATCCGCCGGCACTCCGACAGGTAGAGCGCCATCTTGTCCTTGTCGTCACCGACCGAGGTGAGCAGCGCCGCCATGTACTCGGCCGGGAAGTTGGCCTTCAGGTAGCCGGTCCAGTACGAGACCAGCCCGTAACCCGCGGTGTGTGCCTTGTTGAAGGCGTAGTCGGCGAACGGGACCAGCACGTCCCACAGTTTCTGGATGGCCTCGTCGGAGTAGCCGTTGTCCCGCATCCCCTGCCGGAACGGGATGAACTCCTTGTCGAGCACCTCCTTCTTCTTCTTACCCATCGCCCGGCGCAGCAGGTCGGCCTTGCCGAGGCTGTAGCCGGCGAGGATCTGCGCGGCGCGCTGCACCTGCTCCTGGTAGACGATCAGGCCGTGGGTGGGCCCGAGGATCTCCTCCAGCGGCTCGGCCAGCTCGGGGTGGATCGGGGTGATCTCCTGGAGGCCGTTCTTGCGCAGCGCGTAGTTGGTGTGCGAGTTGGCGCCCATCGGACCGGGCCGGTACAGGGCCAGCACCGCGGAGATGTCCTCGAAGTTGTCCGGCTTCATCAACCGCAGCAACGACCGCATCGGCCCGCCGTCGAGCTGGAACACCCCCAGGGTGTCGCCCCGGGACAGCAGCTCGTAGGTCGGCTTGTCGTCCAGCGGCAGCTTCAGCAGATCGACCTTGGTGCCGTGGTTCAGCTCGATGTTCTTGACCGCGTCGTCGATGATGGTCAGGTTGCGCAGGCCGAGGAAGTCCATCTTCAGCAGCCCGAGCGACTCACAGGTCGGGTAGTCGAACTGCGTGATGATCGCGCCGTCGGCGTCCCGCCGGGTCAGCGGGATGTGGTCGATGATCGGCTCGGCCGACATGATGACGCCGGCGGCGTGCACCCCGGTCTGCCGGATCAGGCCCTCGATCCCCCGCGCGGTGTCGATCACCTTGCGTACGTCCGGTTCGGACTCGTAGAGGCTGCGGATCTCGCCGGCCTCGGCGTACCGCGGGTGGTTGGGGTCGAAGATGCCGGTCAGCGGGATGTCCTTGCCCATCACCGCCGGAGGCATCGCCTTGGTGATCTTGTCACCGACGGCGTACGGGTAGCCGAGCACCCGGGCCGAGTCCTTGATCGCGGCCTTCGCCTTGATGGTGCCGAAGGTGGCGATCTGCGCGACCTTGTCGGCGCCCCACTTCTCCGTGACGTACCGGATGACCTCACCGCGCCGACGCTCGTCGAAGTCGATGTCGACGTCCGGCATCGAGACCCGCTCGGGGTTGAGGAACCGCTCGAAGATCAGGCCGTGCGGGATCGGGTCCAGGTCGGTGATGCCCAGCGCGTACGCGACCAGCGACCCGGCCGCCGAGCCACGGCCCGGGCCGACCGCGATGCCCTGGCTCTTGGCCCACTGGATGAAGTCGGCGACCACGAGGAAGTACGACGGGAAGCCCATCTGGATGATGACGCCCAGCTCGTACTCGGCCTGGACGACGTGTCCCTCCGGGATGCCGTCCGGGTAGCGGCGGCGCAACCCGGCGAAGGTCTCCTTGCGGAACCACGACTCCTCGGTCTCCCCCGCCGGGATCGGGAACCGGGGCATCAGGTTGCGGAACTCGAACATCCCGCTCGGGTCGACCCGCTCCGCCACCAGCAGCGTGTTGCGGCAGCCCTCGGCCCAGACGTCGGACGAGTCGGCCGCGCGCATCTGGTCGGCGGACTTGATGAAGTAGCCGCCGCCCTCCAGCCGGAACCGGTTCGGGTCGTCGATGTTGCTTGCGGTCTGCACACAGAGCAGCACGTCGTGGGCGGCGGCCTGTTCCTCGACGGTGTAGTGCGAGTCGTTGGTGACCACCGGCGGGATACCGAGCTTGCGGCCGATCTCAATCAGCCCGTCCCGGACCCGCCGCTCGATCTCCAGCCCGTGCTCCATCAGCTCCAGGAAGTAGTTCTCCTTGCCGAAGATGTCCTGGTAGGCGCCGGCGACCTTGAGCGCCTGGTCGAACTGTCCCAGCCGCAACCGGGTCTGCACGGCACCGGACGGGCAGCCGGTGGTGGCCATGATGCCGTCGGCGTACTCGGCGATCAGCTCCATGTCCATCCGGGGCCACTTGATGTAGTGGCCCTCCATCGAGGCCCGGGAGTTCAGCGCGAACAGGTTCTTCAGGCCACCGGCGTTGCGGGCCCACATCGTCATGTGGGTGATCGCGCCGTTACCGGAGACGTCGTCGCTCTTCTGGTGCGGCTCGCCCCACTTGACCCGCTGCTTGTGGAAGCGCGACTCGGGAGCGACGTACGCCTCCACCCCGAGGATGGGGGTGACCCCGGCGGCGGTGGCCTGCTTGTAGAAGTCGTACGCACCGTGCATGTTGCCGTGGTCGGTGATCGCCACGGCCGGCATGCCGAGCCGATCGACCTCCTTGAACAGGTCCTTCAACCGCGCCGCGCCGTCGAGCATCGAGTACTCGGTGTGTACGTGCAGGTGCGCGAACGAATCGCTCATCGCGGCGTCCCCCGGGGTTGTCGAACTGGAGCGGATCAGCGTGCCGGCCCACCCTATCGGGGTTGCCGTCGGTGGCCGACCGGCCACGCACGGGCCATTCGGGCGACTCCGGCGGAAAAGGGTTCGGGCGGTACCGCGAGTTCGTGTAACGCCCGGGTAGGCTCAGCGGGCGCCCCCGCCTGACGCCGCGAGAGGACCGCGCCTGTGACGCATTCCTGGACCCTGACCGACGACCTGACCCGGAAGCTCGACGACCTCGTCGACCGGGTCACCGAGGCGGAGTTGGCGATGGTGCTGTCCCCCGACGGCCTGTTGCTCGGCACCTCTCGCGGGGTCGACCAGGAGGTCGCCGAACAGGTGGTCTGCGTGGCCGCAGGGTTGCA
The DNA here is from genome assembly GCF_042650605.1 of Micromonospora zhanjiangensis. Taxonomy (NCBI): domain Bacteria; kingdom Bacillati; phylum Actinomycetota; class Actinomycetes; order Micromonosporales; family Micromonosporaceae; genus Micromonospora; species Micromonospora zhanjiangensis. Next base: position 24,687 of record NZ_JBHSBN010000020.1, read on the forward strand.
GGGGTTGGCATTGGCCGCCGGCCGGCTCACCGACAACGGCGGGGTCCAACAGATCATCGTGCAGATGGCCGAGGCGTACCTCTTCCTCGCCACCACCCGCGGCGGTGCGCTGCTGGCGGTGCGGTTCACCGCCGACGCGGAGATCGCCGACGTCGCGTACGAGGTGGCGCTGTTCGCCAACCAGTCGCACCACGACCTGCCGGCGGAGTTGGAGTCCGCGGTCCGCTCGCCGGCCCGCGACTGACCGTCCGCCCCACCCGCCTCCGACCGCCCGGCGGCCGACCGATCGACCGGTCCGGGCTGCGGTCGCACCGCCCCGGGCCGGCACACCACCGGCGGCCGGCCCGGTTCGGTGAACCGGGCCGGCCGAGGGGAAGCGGGCTGACGCCCGCGCGTCGGATCAGGCCGAGTAACCGTGGCCGGCGGCCCAGCCGGTGACGTCGGCGGTGGTCATCCAGTACAAGCTGACGTCCGGGTTGGCCGGGTCGGCGAGCTTGAGGGTCCGGCCGTTGTCCCGGTAGCCCACCACGGTCAGGTAGTGGCCGCCGTCGTAGCTGTGCCAGCCACCGTCGAGGTCGGTACGGGTACCGGCGACGTTCACCACCGGGACGTACCCCTGGGTGATGGCCCGCACCACGTCGGCCCGCATCCGGTCGGCCTCGGCGGCGCTGCCACCCTTGACGGTCCGGGTCCGGTAGAAGTCGGTGCCGATGACCGCGTTCAGCACCCGGGTGGTGTCCTCGGCGGAGTCGGTACCCCTCTCGGTGGTGCCCAGCCGGCTGGCGACGGCGTCCTGGCTGGGGCTCTTGCCCTTGGCGGTGAGCGCGATCCGGGTGGCCGCCGGGCCGCAGTAGTAGTAGTTGATCTGAGCCTGGTACTCGTACGCCAGGGTCTTGGACGCCGGGGGCTTGGGCTTCGGCGCGGGTGGGGGCGGTGGGGGTGTCGTCGGGGACGCGGCGGCCGAGGGCTGCGCGGGTGTCGGCGAGGCGGGGCCGGTGGTGGCCGGTGCCGGCTCGGTCTGGCCGGCCGGTGCCAGTTCGGCGGCGACCGGGCCGGACGGGCCGGGGACGGTCGCCAGGCCCTGGACGGCCAGGATCCCGGCGGTGAGGGCCGCCACGAGGGCCACCCCGGAGCCGGCCGTCAGCCGGACGGTGCGACCGGACGGGCGGAGCCGTCGTCGGGTGCGTTGCGTCACGTAATCCTCCACAGATGTTCCGGTTTCGGATCGCGGTGAGGCGATCGGAAGCGCGGGGTCAGGTCGGCCCGGCGGCGCGTCGACATGGCGATGTCCGGTCGGTGGTGGAGGTCAGGTCGGGGCACCCGGGGACCGCCCGTCGGGCGACGGGCGCACGGAACCGTCCGCCACCGCCGCGCGGTGGTGGGCGTCGTCCTCGATGTGATCGCCGGGCGCGGGTCCCGGCGGGTACGACCGTCCTCGCCGCCACCGACCGTCGACGGGTCGGTTGGCCGGTCCGGGCGTTACGACCCGGCGGGGCGGGCGGCCTGGGACACGGGTATGCGGCGGGGGGATCCGGGGGATCGACCGCGGCTCGTGCTGCGCTTCACGAACGTGCTCTCCTTCCGAGACCGCCTACCGGGTTAGCTGACGGATTCGGGCGGGAAGGCCGCCCTACCGCGGGCTTGCGCCCGACGGATTCACCCCAGACGTGCAGTGGGTCCCCGGCTCGTGAGTTCACGACTCAGCGGGCCCGCTCCGGTGTCACCCACGGTGACCAGGGGCCAGAGCGGACGGGCCGACAGTACCGACCGGGAATATCCCTGCCAACCCCGCTTGACCAGCGGAAACGGTGATCTGGGTCGGCACTTTGGTCGATCCGGAAGGCGTCGATCTTTGTTTCACTCAGAGTTACTGGGTAGAGCGGTCGCCCCGGGTCGCGACCGGTAGCCCAATGACCAGAACCGACATGTCGGACATCGCCCGTGGCACCGACCCGGCACGGCGGAGAAGTCCCGGTGACCATCGAGACGAAACCGTTACCTGATCCGGCGGTCGGGCCCGCTCCGGCGGATGGTGCCGCGATCGGGCGACGGGGTCGAATCCTGAGCTGCGTGCCGGGTAGATTCAGCGCCTGAGTCGAAGGGTGGACCGGTTGCATCACGTGGAAATGTGGCTCTCAACCCTGCCGCCGGCCGGGGTGTACCTGCTGGTCGGCCTGATCATCGGGCTGGAGAGCATGGGCATCCCGCTGCCCGGCGAGATCGCACTGGTCAGCGCCGCTTTGATCGCGGCCACCGGCGTGGTCGCCCCGGAGTGGGTGGCCGGCGCCGCCGCCCTGGGGGCCATCGTCGGCGACTCCGTCGGGTACGCCGTGGGCCGGCGCGGCGGCCGGCCGCTGCTGGAACGCCTGGGCCGCCGGTTCCCCCGCCATCTCGGTCCGAGCCACCTGCTGCGCGCCGAGGAGATGTTCGGTCGATGGGGTGTCTGGGCGGTTTTCTTCGGCCGGTTCGTCGCCCTGCTGCGCATCCTGGCCGGACCGCTGGCCGGCGCGCTGCGGGTGCCGTACCGGAAGTTCCTGATCGCCAACGCCGCCGGCGGTCTGCTCTGGGCCTTCGGCACCACCTACCTGCTGTTCTACCTCGGTCGCGTCGCGGAACGGTGGCTCAAGGACTTCTCCTGGGCCGCGCTCGTGGTGGCGGTGCTGGCCGGGATCGGCAGCACCCTCTGGCTGCGGCGGCGGGCCGCCCGGCACGCCGCCGCGGACGAGCCGACCGGCGCACCGGCGGAGCCGGAGGTCGCCGGGTCGCCCGTCGGGACGCCGGAGCACGCGAACCCCCACGAGCCCGATGATCGGAGTGTGTTCCCAGGTTGACGGAGAGTTCGCCGGGTATGCGAGCCGGGCATGCCCAGGTGACAAGGGGGACACCATGTCCGAAACCGTCGCGGTCACGCAGGTCGACGTCGGCATCACAGCGTCCGACGTGTGGCACGGATTCCTGCTGTGGGTACCGCGGATCATCCTGTTCGTGGTCATTCTCGTCGTGGGATGGCTGGTCGCACGTTTCGTCCTGAAAATCGTCGATGCCGTCCTGGAGCGGGTCGGTTTCGACCGGGCCGTCGAGCGCGGTGGGGTGGGCCGGGCGCTGGAACGGACCAAATACGACGCCAGCGACATCCTGGCCAGACTGGCCTACTACGCCGTCCTGCTGCTGACGTTGCAGCTCGCCTTCGGGATCTGGGGGAGGAACCCGATCAGCGACCTGATCAGCGCAGTGGTGCGGTGGATACCGCGGGCTTTCGTCGCCCTCGTGATCATCGTGATCGCCACGGCCATCGCGAGCGCCGTCCGGGACCTGATCACCGGCGCGCTGGGCGGGCTGTCGTACGGCCGCATCCTGGCCGACATCGCCGCGATCTTCGTCATCGCGCTGGGCGTCATCGCCGCCCTCAACCAGGTCGGCATCGCCACCACGGTGACCACCCCGGTGCTGGTGGCGGTCCTCGCCACGATCGCCGGCGTCCTGATCGTCGGGGTCGGCGGCGGCCTGGTCCGACCGATGCAGCACCGCTGGGAGGGCTGGCTCACCCGGATCGAGGACGAGTCCCGCGAACGGCGGGGCGAGGCCTACGCCGCCGGTCGGCGGGACATGGGCCGGGAGCGGGCGGACCGTACCGGAGCGGGCGCGACCCGGCCGGGGTCGACCGTCGGCGGCGGCACCGCCGAGCCGATGGGCTCCGCCGGCGGGTCGATGGGCGGCGGTGCCCAGCCGCGGCCGCCGCAGTCCGGCGACCGCTGACCGTCGCCACCCGGGACCGGTCCGGTATGCGCCGGCCGGAGCGGACCAGGGGCACCCGTCACGCGACGGGTGCCCCTGGCGTACGCGCCGCTCAGGGCCGGGCGGTGGTCACGGGCGCACGCCGGCCTCGCGGGCCAGGGCGCAGACGGCCAGCAGTCGGGTCAGCACCCAGTCCGGTGCCGACCAGTCGACCGGACCCGCCGGTGGTTGCCAGCCGTGCTCCACGGCGGCGTCCCGGACCCCCTCGGCGTACGCGGCGAGCAGGGCCGGCGGTGGCGTCGACCGGCCGGCCGCCGGCCCCGGCACCAGGGCGTCGCGGACGGCGGCGGTGTGCTGGTCGACCGCCGCCAGCAGCCCGGGCCGGTCGGCCGCGGCGGCCAGACCGGCCCGTCCGACGGCCGACAGCAGCGCCGCGAGCACCCGACGGGCGGACCGGCGGGACGCCCAGGAACCCGCCGTGAACAGGGATTTCATGGGGTACGAGGCTAACCGGTGGCCCGGTGCGACGGCCTCGGCCGGACGGTGGACCCCGACGGCCCGGCCGGCCGACCACCGGCCCCGCGCCGACCCGCCGCACCGGCGGCGACCGACAGCCGTCGGTCGACGGTCAGGTGTCCAGGACCACATGGTCGAAGGCGAACTCGTTCGTCAGTTCGTCCCGGCGCAGCCGCAGGCGCGCGATCTCCCGCCCGAGGTCGGCCTTGTCCCGCAGGACCGATCCGGTGTCCGGCCCGGTGTCGAGGTGCACCAGCCGCCGGCCGACCGCCGCGGCGGCCAGGTCCTCGGCCAGCCGACCGGGGTCGATCCCGCAGGAGAAGCCGTGCGACCAGAGCCGGACCCGCTCGAACAGGCACCGGTCGGCCCGCGCGTCCACCCAGCCCCAGCCCTCGGCCGGGCCGTCCCGCCAGGACGCGTGCAGGCCGCGCAGGATCGGGTCGGCCAGCCGCCGGTCGACGTACGCCTCGACGGCCGCGGCCCGGGCGACCGCGCCCAGGTCGTTGACGAAGCCGGTCCGGCCGTCCGGCAGCCGGCCGACGATGTCCCGGAAGCACGGCTGCGGTGCGTCGTCGTCGACGTCACCGGCTGCGTCGCGGAACGCCCGCGCGTCGGCGAGGTAGTCCACGATCACCCGGCCGTGCCGGTCCGGCCGCAGCGTCGCGGACTGGATGGTCAGCAGTTCCAGACCGACCGCGCCGCACACGGCCTGTTTCATCCGGGCCGTCCGCCGGTGGTCCTGGTCGGTCCGGTCCGCGTCGTCGAACTCGACCGCGAAGACCGGGGCCCCGCTGTCCGGATCGCAGACGACGAAGTGCAGATGGGTGCGGGTGGCCGCGTTCCACTGGCTCGCGGTGACGCCCTCCGGGCGGCGCTGGACGAGTTGGCCGAGCTTGCGGTCGGTGCGCAGCATCCGGTCATCGTAGGAAGCCACGCCCCGGTCGGCGCCGCCGGAGGCCGTCCGGCGTGTCGCCCCGGGGCCGGGCACCAGCCGGAACGCCGCGGACCGCCGGCCCGGACGACGGCCGGGCGCCGGGGCGACCCACGGCCGGGCACCAGTCCGCAGGGGGTGCGGTCCGGTGCGCCTCCGATATGGAGTGCCGCCCGACCGGTCGGCCGGTCACCCGTGGCGACCGGTCGGTGGAGGGGGCGAGGGATCAGTCGCGGAGCCGGGCGATGTCCCGCATCTTGTTCATCGCGTCCAGCGCCGCCACCTTGTACGCCTCGGCCAGCGTCGGGGTGCACCCCGAGCAGCCGGCCGGTGTCCGGGGCCACCAACAGCTTGAGCATCCCGTACGAGTCGCCGATGATCTGCCCGCGGGCCAGCTCCCGGTAGCGGGCCACGCCCGCCTCGAACGGCACCTTGCCCTCGGTCAGCTCCTCCTCGGTCCGACCGATGAAACTGATTTCCGGGATGGTGTAGATACCGATCGGCTGCAGCTCCGGCATCGCCCGGACGGCCTCGTCGCAGGCGTGGTGGGCGGCCAGCCGCCCCTGTTCCATCGAGGTGGAGGCCAGCGCCGGGAACCCGATCACGTCGCCGACCGCGTAGATGTGCGGGACGGTGGTGCGGAAGTGCGCGTCCACGGCGATCCGGCCCCGGTTGTCGGCGGCCAGGCCGGCGTTCTCCAGCCGCAGCTCACCGGCCGTGCCCTGCCGACCGGCGGAGTACATCACCGTGTCCGCGGCGACCCGCTTGCCGCTCTCCAGCACGGCGATGGCGCCGCGCGGGTGGCGCTCCACCGAGCCGACCGCCTCGCTGAACCGGAACGTCACCGCCAGGTCGCGCAGGTGGTACTTGAGCGCCTCGACGATCTCCAGGTCGCAGAACTCCAGCATCCGGCTGCGCCGCTCGACCACGGTGACCTTGGTGCCCAGGGCGGCGAACATCGAGGCGTACTCGATGCCGATCACCCCGGCGCCGACCACCACCATCGAGTTCGGGACCTTCTCCAGGTGGATCATGCCGTCCGAGTCGATGATGGTGCGCTCGTCGAAGTCCACACTGTCCGGTCGTGCCGGCCGGGTCCCGGTGGCGATGATGATCTTCCCGGCGGTCACCGTGCTCTCCCGGCCGGCCGGATCGGTCACGATGATCGTGTTCGGGTCGTGGAAACTGCCCGTACCGGTCAGCAGCCGGACCCGGTTACGGGCCAGCCACCCGCCGGCCGAGCTTGGCCGCCGCGATCGCCGCCTTCTGCCCGCCGGGACCGGAGCCGAGCACCAGCACATCGACGTCGTACATCCGACCAGTCTGGCGGATCCGACGCCGTCCGGCAGCGCACGGACGGGGAAAGATCCGGCATCGTTCAGGTGAAGCGCCCGGACCCGCCGCCGGCGCCAACTGGACGCCGGCCTTGCGGTGAAGAAAGATAATTGCGTATGGGCATCATCCGGCAGATGCAACGGGCGCACGCGCAGCAGGTCCACGCCGAGCAGCGGCAACGCGCCGTCAGCTATCAGCAGCACCAGCAGATGGTGTGGGCGGCGGAGAACGCCCACAAGGCCGCCGAGCGGGCGGCCGCCGCGGACGAACGGGAGCGCCGCCGGCTCTACCTGGACGCCCGGGCGGCCCGGGTCGAGGCGGCCAACGCCGACCTGCGGGCCCGGCTCAACGAGCTGGACAACCTCCTGCTGACCACGCTGGCCATCGACGACCACATCGACCTGAACCGGCTGAAGAAGCGGGCCGCCTACCCGCCGTTCGAGCCGGGCGCGTTGGAGAAACCGGCGATCGCGCCGGACTGGCGCAGGTTCGCCCCGCCCGCGCCGACCGGTCTGGGTCGGGTGCTCGGCGGCGACAACCGGCACCAGCAGCAGCTGGCCGACGCGGAGAAGGCGTTCGCGCTGGCCCAGGAGAAGCACACGGCGGCGGAGGCGGCCCGACAGCGCCGGCTGGCCGAGGCGCGCGCCCGGTACGAGCGCCGGTGCCGGCAGATCGACGAGCAGGTCGCCGCGCACAACGCCGAGATCGACCGGTTCGCCGCCACCCTCGCCGCCGCCGAACCGGCCGCGGTGGTCGAGTACTTCGGCCTGGTGCTGGGCAACTCGGTCTACCCGGACGACTTCCCGCAGCGCTACCGGCTGGCCTACCTGCCCGAGTCGCGGCAGATCGTGGTGGAGTACCAACTGCCGACCATCGACGTCATCCCCGCGCTGCGGGAGTACACCTTCGACCGCGCCCGGGACAAGGTCACCACGGCGGCCCGACCGCAGGCCGAGATCGGCCGCCGGTACGCCGGCGTGGTCATGCAGGTCGCGCTGCGCACGGTGCACGAACTGTTCGAGGCCGACCGGTCCCGGCTGGTCGAGACCATCGTGTTCAACGGCATCGTCGACACCGTCGACCGGGGCACCGGCCACTCGGTCCGGCCCTGCCTGGTCACGCTGCGGACCGTCCGGGACGCCTTCGTCGACATCGACCTGGCCAAGGTCGACCCGGCGGCCTGCCTGGAACACCTGAAGGCCACCGTGTCCCCCCGCCCGGAGACGCTCGCCCCGGTCCGGCCGGTGGTCGAGTTCGACGCGGTCGACAACCGGTTCACCGACGAGGTGGACGTGCTTGCCGACGTCGACCACCGACCCAACCTGCAGACCCTGCCGGCCGCCGAGTTCGAGCGGCTGGTCGAGGACCTGTTCGGCCGGTTGGGGCTGGAGACCCGGCAGAGCCGGGTCACCCCGGGCGGCGACGTGGACTGCGTGGCCGTCGACCCGCGGCCGATCTTCGGCGGCAAGGTGGTCGTCCAGGCCCGCCGGCCCCGCGAGGTGGTCGACGTGTCCGCGGTACGGGACCTGTTCGGCACGGTGGTGGACGAGGGTGCCACCAAGGGCATCCTCATCACCACCCGGGGCTACTCGCCCGAGGCGTTCGAGTTCGCCTCGGGCAAGCCGCTGGAACTCATCGACGGTGCGAACCTGCTGTACCTGCTGGCCGAGCACACCGACGTGCGGGCCCGGATCGACACCGTCGACTCCCCCGTCCCGGACGGCGGTCGCGACCTGACCGGCAGTTAGGAAACACGTCCGTCCTGGCTGCTGGCGGCGGACCGGCGCGACGGGACAACGGCGCGGCCTGTCGGCCACTAGCATGACGGCCGTTCTGATCCAGCGAGCCGTGAAGGTGTCCGGTGTCCCATCCCGTTCCGCAGCAACCGACGATCCCGCAGGGCTACCCGCCGCAGCCGCAGCCGTACGGCGCGCCGGCGCCGCAGCAGCCCTACCCCCAGGCGGCGCCGCAGCAGGCGTACGCGCACCCGGCCCAGCCGTACCCGGTGCCGCCGCAGCAGCCGCCGTACCCGCCGCACCAGCCGCAGTACGCCCAGCCGCAGTCGACCGGGCAAATGGCCGCCGGGGCGGCGGAACTGTCCTGCCGGCTGTGCGCCAGCGTCCCGGCGGCGAAGGCGAAGTTCCGCGGCCACCAGGGCATGCTGGTCATCATGCGGTTCCTGTCCCTGGACGGCCCGTTCTGCCGGGACTGCGGCCTGGCCACCTACCGGACCATGACCTCCCGCACCCTGGTGCAGGGCTGGTACGGCTACGCGTCGTTCATCATCACGCCGATCACCGTGCTGTGGAACCTCGTCCCGCGGGGCAAGGTCGCCGGCCTGCCGGCGCCCCGCCCGGCGGCGCACGGCCAGAGCCGCCGGCCGCTCGATCCCGGGCCGCCGCTGCTGCTGCGACCGATGAGCATCATCGGTCTGGCGATACCGTTCGCCCTCGTCCTCCTGGTGGTGGCGCTGATCGTGGCCAACGGCTGACCTGGCCACGGACCGCCACTGACCGCCATTGACCACGACCCGGCGTTCCCGCCCGGCTGACCACTCGGCGACACCGCCCGACCGACCACGTCGGGCGGTGTCGCGCCGGGCATGAACCGACCGCCGGCACCCATGACGTTTGACACTTCCGATCGAGACTGGACGGACGAAGATCCGGCCCGTACGCGCCCCACTCCCCTGGGGCGGCGCAGTCCTCGAAAGGAAGTGGCAGTGAAGCCAGGATTCCTACCGGCGAGGCACCGGAAAGTCGTACTCGTCAGTCTGTTCTCCGTGCTGGCGCTCGGCCTTTCCGCCGGGCCCGGCCTGGCGGCGGCCCCGGGCGGTCCCCGCCCGCATCCGGTCGGTGACCTCGCCCGGACCGCCCACCGGCACGCCACCGCGACGACCCAGAACCGCAGCCTCGCCCCCGGCGAGGAGGAGGAAGGGCCGAACGACATCATGGAGCAGGCCGACCAGTTCGCCGAGGCCCGCACCTCCCCCGGCATCGTCGCCCCCGGGGCGTACTCGGCCGCCTGGGCGCAGGCCCAGGCGCTGCCGCGTACCGGCGGCCGGTGGACCGACGAGACGGCGCTGCCGTACGACTCGGACGACCCCCGCTACCGGGACATCGACTCCAACTCCTCGGGCGGCGCCGGCCGGGTGACCGGCCGGATCACCGGCCTGGCCGCCGACAACGCCGGTTACGTCTACGGGGGTTCCGCCAACGGCGGCGTCTTCCGGTCCCGGACCGGCGGCGGCAACTGGCAGCCCATCTCCGAACGGCTGCCGGCCAGTTCCACCGGCGACCTGCGCCTGGACGGCAAGGGTCGGCTCTGGTACGCCACCGGCGAGGCCAACACCAGCGCCACGTCGTTCGTCGGGGTGGGCGTCTACGTCCTCGCCGACCCGCGGCACGGCCAGTTCACCCCGGCCGACCGGGTCGGCGGCACCGAGCTGGAGAGCACCACCATCCGCAAGCTGCGGTTCGCCGGCACCACCGTCTGGGCGGCCACCAGCCGGGGCGTGTGGAGCCACTCCACCAGCAACCTGGCCGGACCGTGGAAGTTGGAGTTCGCCCCGAACCCGGACTTCCTGCCGGGCGGCTCGCGGGCGAAGGACCCGAACGCGCCGTACAAGAACATCGCCAACGACGTGGCCGTCGACCCGAAGGACCCGTCGAGGGTGATCCTGGCGATCGGCTGGCGCAGCGGCGACGCGTACAACGGGTTCTACACGAAGCGGGGCGGGAGCTGGCAGCGGATCACGCTGGCCGGTGACATCGCCAGCGACCCGGACAACGTCGGCATGGTGACCATGGCCGGGTCGGCGGACGGCTCGAAGTACTACGCGGTCGAGCAGTCGCCGGAGCAGCTCAACACCAACCCGGACAGCGCGCTGCAGGGCCTCTACGTGTCCGACTCCGGCTCGCCGTTCGGGCCGTGGCGGCTGGTCGCCGACTACCACGCGCTGGCCGCCTCCGGTTCGGCGCTGACCGGGGCGGGCTACATGCCGGGCGTCCAGGCATGGTACAACCAGTTCCTCCAGGTCGACCCGGCCGACCCGAGGCACGCCTGGGTGGGGCTGGAGGAGGTCTACGAGACCACCGACGCGGGCGCCCACTGGACCACGCCCGGACCGTACTGGAACTTCGAGTTCCCGTGCTGGAGCATCGACCCGGCCAAACAGACCGGTGACTGCCACCCGACCACCCACTCCGACCAGCACTCGGTCGCCGTCGGCAGCCGCGACGGCAGGGCGTACCTGGTGGTCGGCAACGACGGCGGTGGCTACCGGCGGCCGGTGCGGGGCAGGGCCGACGCCGACGGGCACGCCACCGACTGGACGTCACTCAACGACGGCACCATGGACGTGCTGCAGTACTACTCGGTGGGCGTCGGCCTCGACCGGGGCCTGGGCGTCGCGGTCAGCGGCGGGCTGCAGGACAACGGCCAGTCGATCAAACGGCCCGGCGACCGGGTGATGGGCTCGAATTTCGGCGGCGACGGCGGCGACACCATCGTCGACCCGACCAAGGGTTGCGACATCGCCGAGGAGTACGTCTACCTGGACATCTGGGTGACCAACAACTGCGCCGTCAACAACGGCTCGTGGACCACCGACAAGTCGAAGGCCACCAGCCGCGACGTCGCCCCGCCGGACGCGGAAACCGGAGCGGCCCGGTTCATCGCGCCGTTCACCTTCGACCCGAAGGACAAGAACACCTGGGTGGCCGGTGGCCAGCACGTCTGGGTCCAGCACCGGGGCTGGGCGATCCGGTCGGGCGACGACTGGACGGACGCGTTCGACCTGGGCGAGGGGCACACCGCCACCGCGGTCGCGGTCTCCGGCGGGACGGCGTACGTCGGGTGGTGCGGCCCGTGCAACAACCAGGGCTTCACCCGCGGCATCGCCGTCGGCAAGACCGACGGGACCGGCTGGCACCAGCTCACCCTGCCGATCGACGGCACGATCCCGAACCGGTACGTCTCCGGCTTCGACGTCGACCCGGCGAACCCGAACCACGTCTACGTGGCGATCAACGGCTTCAGCCGCAAGTGGACCGAGGGCCCGGGTGCCGGCATCGGCCACGTCTTCGAGTCCCGCGACGCCGGCGCAAGTTGGGCCGACATCTCCGCCAACCTGCCGGACATCCCGGCCAACGCGGTGAAGCTGGTCCTCGGCGGCGGCCTGGTGGTCGGCACCGACCTGGGCGTCTACTACCGGGCGCCGGGCCGCCCCGGCTGGTCGGTGCTCGGCGGCAACCTGCCGACCACCACCACGATGCAGCTCAAGACCGGACCGTTCGGCCTCCGGCTGTACGCGGCCACGCACGGTCACGGCATCTGGTCGTACGACCTGCCGCAGTTGCTCCTGCGTCATTGACCCGGCAAGCTCGACGGCCCGGCTCCCCTTTGCGGGGACCGGGCCGTCGTCCTGCTCAGAGCGGCTTCAGCCGGCCGACGGTGGTTCCTGCCCGACGTAGGTTCCGCGCTGCGGCACGGTGTAGACGAGGCCGCGTTCCCGCAGCAGTGCTACCGCCCGCACGATCCCGTTTGCTCCTGGCCGGCGGCTTTGCGATGCTGCGCGGGTGCCTACCACGCCCACCTCCACCGAACAGGTCCTCGACCAGCCGCTCCGCGCCCAGTTCGAGGTCTTCCTCGACGAGCACCGGCGCGTGCTGCACGACTGCCTCGACGGGCTGACCGAGGAACAGGCGCGCCGCTCGTTGGTGCCCTCCCGGACCACGCTGCTCGGCCTGGTCAAGCACGTCACCTTCGTGGAAAAGGTGTGGTTCGACGAGGCCGTCACCTGTCGGTCGCGCGCCGAGATCGGCATCCCGGCGACGCCGGACGAGTCGTTCGTCCTGCGCGACGACGACACCATCGCGAGCGTCCGGAGCGCCTATGCGGAAGCCTGCGCGGCCTCCCGCCGCGCGACCTTGTCACTGGGGCTGGACGACCTGCTGCGCGGAAACCGGCGCGGCCCGCTCCCGCTGCGCTGGGTCTACCTGCACATGTTGCGTGAGCTCGCCCAGCACTGCGGGCACGCGGACATCCTGCGCGAACAACTGCTGACCGAACAGTCCTGACGCCACGGCGACCAGCCACGGGCCGATCTGTCCGGCGGCCCCCACTTGAGCGGCGTCCGGCCGGACAGGGCCGGGTCCGCCCGAAGGCCGCCCCGCTGAAGCGGGAAATGCCGGGCGGTGGCGACCCGCCCGGTGCCAGGATGCTCGGCATGTCCGATCGCGCGTTGAGCTTCGGGGCGGTGGCCGAGGCGTACGAACGGTTCCGGCCCGGGTATCCGGCGGAGCTGGTCGACCGGGTGCTGGCGTACGCGGGCCGGCCGGTCCGGACCGCCCTGGAGATCGGTGCCGGGACGGGTAAGGCGACCCGCCTGTTCGCGCGACGGCAGATCGCGGTCACCGCGACCGAGCCGGACGAAGCCATGCTCGCCGAGCTGCGCAGGCATGTGCCGGCGGAGGTTAGGACCGTACGGGCGGCCTTCGAGGAGCTGCCGCTGGACGATACGTACGGCTTGGTCTACGCGGCGGCGGCGCTGCACTGGACGAGACCGGCGGGCCGGTGGGCCCGGGCGGCCGCACTGCTGGAGCCCGGTGGCGTGTTCGCCTCGTTCGGCGGACCGGTCGGGCTGGCCGACCCGGCGGTGGCGGAGGCCGTCCGCGCGGCCCGCGCCCCGTTCCTGGACAGTGACGAGATCCCGTCCCCGGACGGGACACCGCCGGAACACGCCATGCAGTGGCCGGGCACCGAGCTGCAACGGTCCGAGTGGTTCACCGATGTCCGGCAGTCCGTGGTCGGACGGCGTCTCACGATGAGCGCCGCCCACTACGTCGGCCACCTGTCGACCGTCTCCGCCTATCTCGAACTGCCCGCCGGCCGGCAGGCGGAGGTGTTCGGTCGGATCAGGCGGGTGTTGCCGGACACGGTCGAGGTGGCCGCCGACATCACCGTCCACCTCGCCCGCCGCGTCGACGCCCCGCTGTCAGAGGCCGAACGCTAGCCGGCAGGCGGCCAGGCCGTCGACCGTCACCGTGGGCCGCTGCTGCCGGTCCCACTTCTGCCGAGTCAACCGGAGCCGGTCGGAGACGAGGGCCTCGTCGCCGCGGGCGTCGACCGAGATGCCGTCAGGTTCGTAGCCGAGCTTGCGGGACACCCCCTGGGACGCGTGGTTGTCCTGGAACACCTCGGTCAGCGCGGCGTTGGCTCCGAGGTGGTCGAAGGCCAGCGTGAGCAAACCGATCCGGGCCTCGGTGCCGTACCCGTTGCCCTGGTGTTCGAGGCCCAGCCAGGACGCCGTGGTGGCCTCGCGGACCACCGGGAAGTCGCGGGCGCGGAGCGTGACCACGCCGAGCGGGTCGCCGTCGAGGAAGACGCCGAGCCCGAGTTGCCACGCCTCGGGTCGCCACCCCGCGAGCTGGCTCCAGTGTCCGCGCAGCACGACGCGCGCCCGGTCCTCGGGACCGCCGTCGGTCCACGGCGTGAGGAACGGGCGTTCGTCCGGGCGGTGCACTCCCCTGCCGGCGAGGTGGGCGAGCGCCACCAGCTCCTCCTCGCGTGGGAGGCGGAGTTCGAGCCTCGGGGTACGGATGACGAGGCCGAACTGCGGCCACAGGTCGACAAGCACGGACGCGATCATGACGGCCGGGGACGCGGTGACGCTACTGGTTTACGCTCGCCCTCCCGAACCACGTCTCGTGGACGGCCGGCAAGCCGTCGTCGGGAAGCACAGCCTTCCTCGGACACCGTCACGGGAGCGTCACCACTGCGGCGGCGCGATCAGTCGACGTCCACCCAGCCGAGGGTGCGTTCGACGGCCTTCTTCCAGTTGGCGTACCCCTCGTCGCGCTGCTCCTGCGACCAGGTCGGCTGCCAGCGCTCCGCCTCGTTCCAGTTGCGCCGCAGCTCGTCGGTGGAGGACCAGAACCCGACCGCCAGCCCGGCCGCGTACGCGGCGCCGAGCGCGGTGGTCTCGGCGCAGACCGGCCGGCTCACCGGTACGCCGAGGATGTCCGCCTGCAACTGCATGCACAGCCGGTTGGCGGTGACCCCGCCGTCGACCTTCAGCACGTCGAGGCTCACGCCGGAGTCCTTGGCCATCGCCTCGGCCACGTCCCGGCTCTGGTAGCAGATCGCCTCCAGGGTGGCCCGGGCCAGGTGGGCGTTGGTGTTGAACCGGGACAACCCGACGATGGCACCCCGGGCGTCGGAACGCCAGTACGGGGCGAACAGGCCGGAGAAGGCGGGTACGAAGTACACCCCGCCGCTGTCCGGCACCTGCGCGGCCAGCGCCTCGCTCTGCGCCGCGCCGCTGATGATGCCGAGCTGGTCGCGCAGCCACTGCACGGCCGAGCCGGTGACGGCGATGGAGCCTTCCAGGGCGTACACCGGTTTCTGGTCGCCGAACTGGTAGCAGACGGTGGTCAGCAGGCCGGACTCCGAGCGGACCAGGGTGGTCCCGGTGTTGAGCAGCATGAAGTTGCCGGTGCCGTACGTGTTCTTGGCCTCGCCCACCGAGAAACAGACCTGGCCGACGGTGGCCGCCTGCTGGTCGCCGAGGATCGCGGTGAGCGGCACCTCGCCGCCGAGCGGGCCGTGCGGCAGGGTGGTGCCGTAGCGGCCCGGGTCGGACGACGGGCGGATCTCGGGCAGCAGGGCCCGCGGGATGCCGAAGAAGGAGAGCAGCTCGTCGTCCCAGTCCAGGGTCTCCAGGTCCATCAGCATGGTCCGGCTGGCGTTGGTCACGTCGGTCACGTGCACGCCGCCGTCGACGCCGCCGGTGAGGTTCCACATCAGCCAGGTGTCGGTGTTGCCGAACACCGCCTCGCCCCGCTCGGCGGCCTCCCGCACCCCGTCGACGTTCTCCAGGATCCACTGGATCTTGCCACCGGAGAAGTAGGTCGCGGGCGGCAGCCCGGCCTTGCGCCGGATGACCTCACCGCGGCCGTCGCGGTCCAACGCGGAGGCGATCCGGTCGGTACGGGTGTCCTGCCAGACGATGGCGTTGTAGTACGGCCGACCGGTGCGCCGGTTCCACACCACCGTCGTCTCCCGCTGGTTGGTGATGCCCAGCGCGGCGAGGTCCGACGCCTCCAGGCCGCGGGCGTTCATCGCGGTCCGGATCACCGACGAGGTACGTTCCCAGATCTCCAGCGGGTTGTGCTCCACCCAGCCGGCCCGGGGCAGGATCTGTTCGTGTTCGAGCTGGTGCCGGCCGACCTCGTTGCCGCCGTGGTCGAAGATCATGAATCGGGTGCTGGTGGTGCCCTGGTCTACCGCGCCGACGAAGTCAGCCATCTAAGTCTCCTCTGCTCGCTGGTGGAACCGCTGCTCGCCTCGGGATGGACGGCCAGCGGGATCAGACCGTGGCCGGTCGGCCGGCGCCCGTCCGGTCGGCGTCGGTCGGGTCGGCGTCGGTCGGGTCGGGGGTCGGCAGGCGGCCCGGTTCCAGCGCCTCGTCGGCGGGCAGGAACCGGCCGATCAGGACCTGGTAGAGGCCCGCACCCAGCACGCCGCCGACCAGCGGCCCGACGATCGGCACCCAGAAGTACAGGTCACCGTACTGGTCGCGCCACGCGGTGCCGTACCCGGTCAGGAAGGACGCCAGGCGCGGCCCGAAGTCCCGGGCGGGGTTGATGGCGTAGCCGGCGTCGGTGCCCCAGGCCATCCCGATGGCGACCACCAGCAGGCCGATCACCACCGGGGCGAGGTTCGCGGCGGGCGGCGAGTTGCGAAGGTCGGTGACGGCGAGGATGACGAACAGCAGGATCGCGGTGCCGATCACCTGGTCGCGCAGGCCGCCCCACTGGGTCACCGGAAGTACGCCGTTGCCGGGCAGGGTCGAGAAGACGCCCTGGGTCTTGAGGGTGTGCCCGGGGTCGGCCTTGGCCAGCACCTCGCTGTAGTTCCACCGCACCAGCAGCGCGGCGACGAAGGCGCCGGCGGTCTGGGCGAGCGCGTACGGCGCCACCTTGCGCCAGGAGAAGCCCTTGACGACGGCGAGCGCCAGGGTCACCGCCGGATTGAGGTGGGCACCGCTGATCCGGGCGGCGACGTACACGCCGACGGTGACCCCCAGGCCCCAGGCCCAGGCGATGCTGTCGTGGTCGCCGAGACCCCCGGCCACCACCTGGGCCACGACGCCGAGGCCGAAGAGGATGAGGATCATCGTGCCGGCGAACTCGGCGGCCAGTTCGCCGAGGAGTCCGGGGAGTTTCATGCGCTGGGCCATGTTTCCTCCTGCCGGTGGGGCGGCGCCGGTCGCGCCGAGCCGGAGGGTGACAACGAGGTCATCGACGCCTCCATTGGAGAAAACGTATAAAATGGAACGGTCGGGGTCAATGGCTTTGATCGACCTGACTCACCGCCGGGCGATCTCCCGCTGCCAGTCCTGGTCGATCCGGCTGGCCCACTCGGGTCGCACCTCCGGGCTGGCGTGGACCGTCGGTTCCGCGAACGACAACGCCCAGCGCGGCGCCAGCACCGTCGAGAACGCCAGATTCTCCTCCCGGGTGAGCCGGTCCAGGGCGATCGCCGGATAGGCCCCCCACACCTCCCGTTTCGCCTTCGCCAACTGCTGGTCGAACGACAGGGCCTCGTTCAACACCACCATGGCCGCCGCCGCGTGCTTGGCGTTGTACGGGATGCCGAGGTGGTCGAGGCTGCCGATGGTCCCCTCGCGGAGCGCGGCGGTACGGGTGGAGACCGGGAAACGCCCGCTCTCCAGCTTGTTGTTCGGCATCAGGTCGGGGTAGCCGCACCGCCACAGCTCGTCCCGCCGGCCGGCGGCGAACGCATCCCCGCTCAGCCGCACCAGATCGACCGCGCCGTCGGCGTCGCGGCCGGCGCGCCGCTCGGCGCGGGCCCGGTCGACCGCCGCCGGCGCGTCGACGCCCGGCACCCGGACGATCCGGACGCCGTACCGGGCGACCGCGGGGGCGAGATGCTGGTCCACGTACGCCTCGGCCGTCGCCGAGCCGTCGCCCAGGTAGAGGTTCACGGTCTGGCCACCGGCCTCGGCGAGCACCTCGTCCCAGCTGCCGAACGCCCGTACCGGGGCGGCCCTGTCACCCGGTTCGCCGCAGCCGGTGGTCGCCACGACCAGCCCGACGGCTCCCGCCGCGACGAGCCGCCGGATGCCCCGCCCGGTCACGCGCGCCCGCCGGCTCCGCCACGCGCCGGCGGCACGAGGGCGATCCGCCGCCGCAGCCGGACCACGGCCGGGTGGTCCGGACGGTTACTGACAACGGTCCGTCCGGTTGTGGATCTCGACTACGTGGCAGATGGTGACCGCCCATTGCGGTGAGCACCATGGCAAACGACGACATGTCCGCCGTACCCGGACGCCGGGGAAGACACGGTCCGGCCACAGTGGTCGATGACGGCACGGGTCGATGTCCCGACCGGACACCCGCCGGTGTCGTGGCCCGTCCGGCGTCGCTCAGTCCGTCGCGAACAGCCGGGACTCGTCGCGGAACGCCTTGAACTCCAACGCGTTGCCGGCCGGGTCACGCAGGAACATGGTCCACTGCTCGCCCGGTTCCCCGGCGAACCGCAGGTACGGCTCGACGACGAACGGCACCCCGGCGGTCCGGATCCGCTCGGCCAGCGCGTGGAAGTCCTCGATCGACAGCACCAGTCCGAAGTGCGGTACGGGTACCTGGTGGCCGTCGACCGGGTTGCGCCCGGCGTCCGCCGACCCGGCCCCGGGGACCAGGTGGGTCACCAGTTGGTGGCCGTGGAAGTCCCAGTCCACCCAGTGCGCGGCCGACCGCCCCTCGGGCAGGCCCAGCACGCCGCCGTAGAAGGTGCGGCCGGCCGCCAGGTCGTCGACGGGAACGGCCAGGTGGAACGCGGGACGGCGGGACTCGGTCATCGGATCGCTCCTCGATTCGGTGCTCCTCCCGCCCCCTGCGGTCGGTCAGCGGTGGGTCGACGCCCGGTGGATCCGGGTCGTCCGGGCCGGCGGCCCGTCCAGGCCGGCCGGGTCGGCGGCCGGGTCCACCCCGCCCGCGGCGATCCGGTCCAGGGTGGCCAACCCGCGGGCGTCCACCGTCCCGAAGATCGTGTAGTCGGGACGCAGCGCCGAATCTCCGTACACCAGGAAGAACTGGCTGCCGTTGGTGTCCGGTCCGGCGTTGGCCATCGCCAGCACGCCCCGGGCGTACAGCTTGCGGTCCGGCCGGACCGGCGACGGCGGCAGGTCGGTCGGCAACTCGTCCCGGTAGCGGTAGCCCGGCCCGCCCTCACCGGTGCCGGTCGGGTCGCCACACTGCAGGACCTGCAGGGTCGGGTACGTGGTGAGCCGGTGACAGACGGTCCGGTCGTAGAACCGGTGCCGGACCAGGTGCAGGAAACTCTGCACCGTGCACGGCGCCTGGGCCCGGTCCAGGGTCAGCCCGATCCCGCCCTGGTTGGTACGCAGGTCGACCCGGACGGTGCCGCGGTCGGGCGTACGACGGGGGTCGGGCGGCAGCGGGACCGGTCGGGCCGCCGGCTCGTCCGGCGTCTGGGTGTACTGACAGGGACCGTGGGTGACCTTCGGCGGCCCGGCCGCCGGCGCGGCCGCCGCGGGCGCGGCACCGGCGACGGTCAGCGTGGCGGCGGTCAGCGCCGCCGCCCCGACACCGCCCAGTAGCCGCCACCGTCGCGCCGGGCCGACCGGGGCCCGCCGGGCCGGGTCGACAGGGTTTCCGTGGTGACGCCGCTCGCTCAGCAACACGTCCGTCCTTCCCGAGGCATCGTCGCACTCGAATAGACCTACCTCGCAGGGTCTAGTCGATCTCGGGGCGACCGTCAAGAGGCACCACTGGCGGGGCTCCGGCCGGCCCGCCCCCGTCTGCGGGCCCGCCGGAACCCCGCCGCCCGCCCCGTCAGGCCGTGGCCAGGACGGTCGGGTGTCGAGTGGGCGAGGCCGGCCGGTCCGCCGCCGCCCGGATCCGCTCCGGCAACCGTTCGCGCGCCGGGACGGCCAGCAGGGTGCACCCGCCCGCGCGCCGGGTGCTGACCGGCACGCCGAGCACCCGGGCGGACCGGACCAGGACCGCGGCGGTGTCCGGGTCGCTGACCCGGATGCCGAGAAAGTCCGGTCGGCACCGCCGGCCGGCCGCGAGCAGCGCCGCCCGCCAGGCCGCGGTCGCCAGCTCCACGCGTACGGTATGCCGGGGCGAACTGGATCCGACCGGCAGCCCGGCCAGCAACTCGTTCCGGCCGGCGCTCCAGGCGTGGTCGAACACCCCGCGCAGCGGTTCGGCCCGCTCCGCGGGCACCACCACCCGGTACAACCGGTGCTGCCGGTGCCCGCCCGCGGTCAGGTTCACCCGGGTCGCGGCGACCGTGCCGGCGGCGAGCAACTCGACCAGGCGGTCCGCCGGCCGGTCGTCGCTGAACTCGGCAAGCACCCCCGGCGGGCGGCTGACCGGACGCCGCAGCCTGGGATAACGGACCGCGGTGATGCTGGTGCAGCGCAGCAGGACGGCCGACTCGAACTGTGGGGCCAACGCGACCTGGGGGCCGGTGCTCATGCGATGAATATGGCCGCTTCCACCCGAGGGGCCTATTGCTCCGGTCATCTCTTGAGGGAAACTTGCGGCGGCCGACCGGCAGGCCGGTCCGCCACCGTCCGATCCGGACCCGAGGGGGGTGCCCGAGGTGCCACGCAGACGCTGGTCGGCGTGTCTACTGCTGGTCGCCGTGCTGGTGGCCGGATGTGAGCAGCCGGTCCCGCCCGGGCGGACGGTCCGGATCGCCACCGGCAGCCCCACCGCCGTCTACTACGCCATCGGCAACGCGTACGCCCGGATCCTCTCCGCCGAACTGCCCGGCACCAGCGCCGAGGCGCTGGTCACCGCGGCGTCCGCGGCCAACGTGGCGCTGGTCCGCGACGGTGGGGCCGAGGTGGGTTTCACCCAGGCCGACATCCTCAACGGACTCCCGCAGTCCTCGTCGATCTCGGCGATGGCCCGGGTCTACGACGATCATCTCCACCTGGTGGTCGCCGCGCGGGGACGGATCCAACGGCTGGCCGACCTGCGCGGTCGCGCGGTCTCGGTGGGCGCACCGGGCTCGGGCACCGAGGTGACCACCGGCCGGCTGTTGGCCACCGCCGGGCTGACCGGCGCGCTCACCGAGTCCCGGCTGGGGCTGGACGACTCCGCCGCCGAACTGGCGGCCGGTCACATCGACGCGTTCTTCTTCTCCGGCGGGCTTCCGGTGGCGGCGGTGAACCAGTTGTCCAGGCGGACCCCGATCCGACTAATCGACCTCGGCGAGTGGGTCGGACCGCTGCGCAAGCGCTACGGGGACGTCTACGTCGCCCGGGACGTGCCGCGATCCGTCTACGGCCTGCCGGTGATCACCACGGTCGCGGTGCCCAACTATCTGATCGTCCGCAACGACCTGCCCCGCGGCCTGGTCTACGACCTGACCCGGCTGCTGATCGAGAAACGGGACCAACTCGGCCGGGCCCATCCGGCGGCGGAGCAGCTGAACGCCCGGTCGGCCATCACCACCGCCCCGCTGCCGCTGCATCCCGGCGCGATCGCGTACTACCGCGACGCGAAGCACTGAACCTCTTCACGCCGGTTCCCGGTCCGGCGGTACGGCGTCGACCTCGGTGCCGGCGGCGGGCAGCCAGATCCGCGCGTCCAACCCGTGCGGCCGGGCGGTTTCCAGCGTCAGCGTGCCGCCGGACGCGGTCACCAGGACCTCGACCAGCGGCAGTCCCAGGCCGGCGCCCTGCACGTTCTGGGTGTCGGG
Source organism: Micromonospora zhanjiangensis (assembly GCF_042650605.1). Classification (NCBI taxonomy): domain Bacteria; kingdom Bacillati; phylum Actinomycetota; class Actinomycetes; order Micromonosporales; family Micromonosporaceae; genus Micromonospora; species Micromonospora zhanjiangensis. The sequence goes on from NZ_JBHSBN010000020.1 coordinate 45,973, forward strand.
GGCGCGCCAGAACCGGTCGGTGGCATGCCGCAGCTGTTCCTCCGACATCCCGGGCCCGTCGTCGGTCACCCGCACGACCACGCCGTCGGCCACCGGTCGGACCACGACCCGTACCGTGTCGCCGGCGGTGCAGAACTTCAACGCGTTGTCGATCAGCGCGTCGAGCGCCTGGGACAGGCCGGTGGCGACCGCCCGTACCGGTCCGGTCTCGGCGGGCAGGTCGGCCGACAGGGTGATCTCCCGCTGCTGCGCCAGCGGTTGCCAGGCGGCGAGCCGGGACTCGGCGATCCCCACCGGGTCGGTGCGCTCCAACCGGTGCGCGCCGTTCTCGGCCCGGGCCAGCGCCAGCAGCCCGTCGAGGATCCGGGCCAGCCAGTCGGTCTCGGCGAGGGCCGACTCCAGACCGGCCCGGCCGTCCTCGCCGGTGATGTCCTGGCCCAGCTCCTCCACCCGCAGCCGAAGCGCGGTCAACGGGTTGCGGAGCTGGTGACTGGCGTGCGCGACGAACATCCGCTGCCGGTGCAGCGAGTCGGTGACGGTGTCGGCCATCTCGTTGAACGCCACGGTGAGCCGGCGCAGCTCCGGCGGTCCGAGTTGCCGCGGCACCCGGGCCGCGTGGTCGCCGGAGGCGATCCCGTGCGCGGCGGCGTCCAATTCGGTGACGGGCTTGAGCACCCACCGGCTCAGCGCCGTCGCCGCGACCGCGGAGGCCAGCATGGCGAGCAGCCCGACCCCGGCCAGGGCCGCCCACTTGGTGACCACTCCGGCGCGCACCTCGCCGCTGTCCGAGACAGTGGCCACCGCCCCGGTCACCTCTCCCCCGCCGCCCACCGGCACGGCCGCCACCAGCGGGACGTCCTGCCAGGGCCAGATCCCCGCCGGACTGGCGGACTGGTCGCCGGCCAGCGCGCGCCGGACGGCCGCGCCGAGGTCGCCCTCGATCCGCAGGTCGGTACGGCTGGTGGCGATGATGAGGTTGTCCTGATTGACGATCACCACGCCGATGTCGTACAGCTGGTCGTAGCGGCCGATCTCCAGGTCGATCGGGGACAGTTCGCCGGTGCGCAGGGCCGGCTCGGCCAGCGAGGCGAACCGGAACGCGTCGGCCAACCGGTCGGCGGCCAACCGCTGGGTGTCCCGGGTCACCAGGGTCATCCCCAACGGCACCTCCAGGGCCAGCAGGACGAGGCAGAGCAGCGCGAGGTAGGTGGCGGTCAGCCGGCCACGCATCGCCTCAGCCGGCCTTGAGCCGGTAGCCGACCCCACGGACGGTCTGCACCAGGTCGTCCGCGCCGAGCTTGCTGCGCAGCGACCCGATGTGCACCTCCAGGGTGTGACCGCCTCGCCAGGTGGTCTGCCAGACGTCCATCAGGATCCGGTCCCGCGGCACCGCCACCCCGGGTTGGCGGGCCAGCGAGAGCAGCACGTCGAACTCCTTGCGGGTCAGTGCCACGAGCCGGCCGTCGTAGTGGACCTCGCGCGCGGCGACGTCGATGGTCAGCGGGCCGAACGAGAGCACCGAACTGGGCGGCGCCACCCAGGTCGCCCGGCGCAGTACCGCCTCGATCCGGGCCTGCAACTCGGCCATCGAGAACGGCTTCACGACGTAGTCGTCGGCGCCGGTGCGCAGGCCGACCACCCGGTCGCGTTCCTCGCTGCGGGCGGTCAGCACGATGATGCCGATCCCCGGGCTCGCCGCCCGGAGCGTCCGGCACACCGTCAGCCCGTCGCCGTCGGGCAGGTTCAGGTCCAGCAGTACCAGGTCGACCGGGCCGGCGGCGAGCGCCGCGGCGACGGTCTCGACGTGCTCGACCAGGTAACCCCGTCGACGCAGGCCGGCCGCCAGCGCACCCGCCACCCGGACGTCGTCCTCCACCAGCAGCAGCCGCATGGGATGATTCTGCCCGCCCGACGCGGAGTCCGTACGCCCGCCTCCGGCGCTCGGCCGGCGCGCGGCGACCATTGAACCTTTTTCAACCTGAACCGCGCGGTGCGCAAGCCGCGTCTTCGACCTCGGCCGACGCCGGAGCGCAAGGGGAGGTTGAAAAAGGTTCATTGCGGACGGTGGCCGGCCCACGCCGTCAGGTCCGGCCGGCGGGCCGGCGGCGGCCGGCTAGCGGTCCTGGTCGCGCTCGCGGCGGGCGGTGACCCGCTTGCCCTTGATGGTGGTCGCCCGCAGCGCCTCGACCACGTCGTTGACCGCCGAGTCCGGCACCTCGACCAGGGAGAACCGGTCCGCGATCTCGATCGCGCCGATCTGGCGCCCGCTCAGCCGGGACTCGTTGGCGATCGCACCCACCAGATCCTGCGGCCGGACCCCGACCCGGCGACCGACGCCGACGAAGATACGGGTCATCCCCTCGTCCCGGCCCCGGTACTCCCGCCGGTCGCGGCCGCCGGTGTGCTCCCGCCGGCCGCGTTCCGCCCGCTCCGCCCGGGGCACGAACTGCGGGATCTCCTCCTCGTCGTCCACCGCGCCGCCGGTGGCCTCGTGGGCCAGTTTCACGGCGGCCAGCGCCACGTCCATCACGTCGTACTCGTCGGCCAGCGTCTCGACCACCACCCGGAACCGCTCGAAGTGGTCCTCGATCAGGCTCTCCTCCAGCGCGGCCCGGGTCAGCTCCAACCGCCGGGCGTGCAGGTCGGCGACGGTGGGGATCTTCTCCACCGTGATCCGCTGCCGGGTGACCCGCTCGATCGTCTTGAGCATCCGGTGCTCGCGCGGCTCGGCCAGGGTGATCGCGACCCCCTCCCGGCCGGCCCGACCGACCCGGCCGATCCGGTGCACGTACGACTCCGGCGCGGACGGCAGGTTGTAGTTGACCACGTGGGTGAGCTGCTCGATGTCCAGGCCGCGGGCGGCGACGTCGGTGGCCACCAGCAGGTCCGCCGTGCCGGTACGCAGCCGGCCCATCACCCGGTCGCGCTGCTCCTGGCTCATCCCGCCGTGCAGCGCCTCGGCGCGGTAACCCCGCCCGTTGAGCGTCTCGGTGAGCTGGTCGACCTCCTCCCGGGTCCGGCAGAAGACGATCGCCGCGGTCGGCGCCTCGACGTCCAGGATCCGGCCCAGGGCCGCCGGCTTGTGTGCCCGGGCGACCAGGTACGCGCTCTGCCGTACCTTGGGGGCCTCGCCCGGTGCGGCCTGTTCCCGTTCGATCTGGATCCGGACCGGCTCGCGCAGGTGGCTACGGGCCATCGCGTCGATCCGGGGCGGCATGGTCGCCGAGAAGAGCACCGTCTGCCGTTCCTGGGGCGCCTCCTGCAGGATCGCGTCGATGTCCTCGGCGAAGCCCATGTCCAGCATCTCGTCGGCCTCGTCCAGCACCACCGTGCGCAGCGAGCCCAGCCGGAGCGTGCCGCGGCTCAGGTGGTCCAGCGCCCGGCCGGGCGTGGCGATCACCACGTCCACGCCGCTGGCCAGGGCCCGCAACTGCCGGCCGATCGGCTGACCGCCGTAGATCGGCAGCACCCGGGTGCCGAGTTCCCGGCCGTACCGGTGGAACGCCTCGGAGACCTGCACCGCCAGCTCGCGGGTGGGCACCAGGACCAGCGCCGCCGGCTCGACGCCGCCGGTGTCCGCGCCGATCAGCTGCAGCACCGGCAGCGCGAACGCGGCCGTCTTGCCGGTGCCGGTGGCCGCCTGGCCGAGCAGGTCCCGCCCGGCCAGCAGCGGTGGGATGGACTCCCGCTGGATCGGGGTGGGCTCCTCGTAGCCGAGGCTGGTGAGCGTGTGCAGCAGCTCGGGGCGCAGCGTCAGGTCGGCGAAGCTGGCCGCCTCGTCGGTGTCGCTCTGGGTCATGATCGCTGCTCCTCGCCCCGGGTCCGCGCGGCCCCGGTCCCACCATTCTCGACCCGGCCCGCCGGGCCGCTGGCAGGTGGGTCCGGTGCCGCCGCGCCGCCGCCGTGCTACGACGCCGGTGCGGCGGCCAACCGCCGGGACCGTTCCTGCGCGCCGATCAGGTCATCCGGCAATAAATCCGGCACCCCGGCGACGAACCGGCGCAGGGTCCGGACCCCGAACCCGAGGCCGGTGATCACCGCCAGCGCGATACCGAAGACCAGGTACGCGGCCACCGCGCGGGCCAGCCGGACGGCCAGGGTGGCCCGCAGCGGCAGGGTGATCCCGAAACCGGCCGGGTCACCGGCGCGACCCGGATCGTGACACGAGGCATCACCCGCATGTCTCCCCCACGGACAGGCGGACGTGTCCTGTCCGGTGAAGGCTTCGGATGATCAAGGCTGCGGCCTGTCTCTCAAGCTCCGGTAGGCGTGGCGCTGTCGGACCACCTCAGCTCGTCACGGACGGCATCCATCAATGCCCTCTTGTAGGGAAGGATGTAGTTCCACCAGTCCTCATGGCGTTCTTCGTGGCGGGCTACTTCGTTTAGGGCCTGCGCGTGGCGCGCGAGCGGTAGGCGCAGGCGCTCGGAGCACAGGATGTCTACCTGCGCATGGGCGAGCCAGATCTGCTCGACCATCAGCGCTACGTCCTCGAAGTCGCGGCCGTACTCTCTCGCGTAGAGCTGGCTCTGAAGGTGCTGGGCAGCTTCCAGATAACCGGCGATTGCAGTTTTGACCTCAGCGCGCTGAGCGCTCTGCAGGGCTTGCTCGCGCTCTTCTCGCCGCTGGTTGTCCTGGATCTCGATCTCGCGCCACCTTGAACGCATCGCCAGAACCTGGATGATCACAGCTGAAGCGAGTGTTCCTGCAACACCTACGACAGCGACCACCAGGGCCGTGACATTGCTGCTCATCAGCGTCTCCAGACGGTCGGGGCGTGAGTTGTTCAGGTCTACTTTCCGATCGAATGATCTTGTGCTTCAGAGTGGGTGCGCGACCCCGGCGAACCGGCCCTTGGACTCGACCTCGATCCCGGCGTAGACGAACGTGGCCGGCAGCCGCTCGGCGAAGTATTTGAGCTGGTCGGACACCTCCGCGCCGGTGCGGGTAGCGAGGTTGAGGTTGTGGATCTCGTCGACCAGGACCAGCTCGACGCCGGTGTGTGCGGCGGTGGCGCAGACCGCGTTGACGACGTCGGTGATGTTGGCCCGACCGGAGAACTCCAGGCCAAAGAAGCGGGCGAACTCGACCGCGAGCATCCGCGCGGTCGCGGCGGGCGGGACGGTGACGTAAAGGACCGGCAGCCGGTGCGGCTGGTCGGGTGCCGCTTGCGTACCGCGCGTTCGTGGGTGCGGCCGAGCTGGGTCAGCGCGGTGGTCTTGCCGGTGCCCGACGCGCCGCTGATGATGGCGCCGCGCCGGGCGGAGATCTGCCGGCGGTTGAGCTGCACCAGCAGCCGGCCGGTGGACAGCACCTGCCGGATAGTCGGGGTGTTCACCAGGGGCAGCTCGGCGTGGTAGTCGCGGCGGGCCTCGTCGTGCGCGGCCCGCTGCCGGTTGGTCAGCGCGAGCGGCTCGGCGCCGGTGAGCACCGGTGGCGGCTCGGGTTGGTAGTCGACGAACCGGAGCCAGCCTTCCTTGGTGGTGGGCGGGTCGTCGGGGGCCAGGGCGTCGTCGAGGGCCGGGCTCATATGCACCTTTCCGCGTCGGCGTCGGCGTCGAAGATACCGAACGGGATGACCTGCGCGTCCGGCTGTACTGGCTCGGCCGGGGCGGGGGTCCGGGCAGGACGGGTCGGTGCGGGCGGCGACCTTCGCGCTGGCCCGGTCCCGGCCGTACTCGGCGCGGGTGAGCAGTTCGTCCAAAGCGCGGGCGACCTCGGCCTCGGTGACCTGCTCGCCGGGAGCCGCCGCGGCGGCCAGGCGGGGTCGCAGGCCCGCTCGAACGTCTCGGACACGAACACCCGGCCGTGGTCGATGACGATCTGGTCCGGGATGATGACCGGCCGGGCGGCGGCCTCCCGCATCCGCGCGTCGACGTCGACGAGCCGGGCGTGTGGCAGCCGGGACGCGGACATGCGCAGCGCGTTGGCCAGCCCGGCCGGATCGGCTCCGGGACCGGCATCCGGGCCAGCAGCAACGCCGCGTCCACGGCCTTGGTGCCGACCGGACGCAGTACCCCGGCGCAGATCGTGCGGGTGGCCACGTCGACGGCGATGGTCGGGTTCGCCCGGGCCATCAGCCCGGTGTCCAGCAGCACCATTACGTCGATCGGGGTGGAGTCGATCTGTACCTGCTCTCCGGGCCGGGACGCGAACGTCGGGGTGAACGCCCCGGCCGGCCGGTTGGCCGTCTGCCGGCGGGTGACCGCCGAACCGAAGGTGTGCCTGCCGGCCGACAGCCGGTCGACCAGCGCGTAGAACGCCGTGCGGCCGGGCAGCGGCACCACCCCCGGCCCGTGGATCTCCTCCACCCGGTTGACCACGCGCCGGATCAATCCGCCCCATCGAGAGCGGCTCGCCCGGACCCGGCGCACCGGATCGCGGCATGTGCGGACATCGTTTCGTGCGATCACGACGGTTCGCGCTGACGGTCGGTCGAGATGGTTTCGACTCGGCGCTTCAGCGCGGCGTTGTGTCGCTGGAAACTTATGAGGGATGCCGCGATGACACGCCCGAGCAATGGCACGATCAAGCCGCGGTAGGTTTCGCCCTGGGTCACGTGGGTGCCGTATCCGTCGTCGATCGGCTCCAGTGTGAACCAGTGTTCACCACCGAAGACTCCGGGAAGGCTGCCGCGCAGGCGTAGTTCGTGCCCGGGATCGACGATGAGGACGCGGGGCCGGATCCTTATCGGAGGACCGATCGGCGGGTGCATGTGGAAGGTCACCCGGCGCCCCGGGACGAGCTCGCCCTCGGCTCGCCGGATCTGCGGGTTCCACTCGGGGTAGCCGCCGAAGTCGATCAGTACGGCCCACACCTCGGCGGCGGGACGGTCGATATCGACCGTGGTAGAGACCGCCCGGGTGCACCAGGCGCGCAACCGGCCCGTCATCGGGGCCTGGCCGCCTTGACGTACCTGGCGAAGCGTTGATGTGCCGCCTGCCTGCTGATGCCGAACGCGTCCCCGATCTCCGACCATGACGCGCCCCGCCTGCACGCGGCAACCGCCGCCTCGGCAGCGGCCGCACGGGCCAGCGCCTCGACGCGGGCCGACATGGCCAGCGCCCCGAACGGATCAGAGCCGGTCAGCGCAGTCAGCCGCGCCCGCAGCAGCGTCAGTTCGTCTTGTTCGGGCCGCTCAACCATGCGTCAAGGATCCTTGACGCAGCGCCTCTCGTCAAGGATCCTTGACGACCCTCACGCAGAGTCGAAGATGCACGCTCATCGGCAGATCCGGTAGGGGGCATCGCGGGCAACGTCCAGCCCGTCCCGGATACGGGCAACGTCCCAGCCCGTTCCCGATCCGTACCGGCCCGGTTCGGGGCGGGAACGGCACACCCGTCGGGTCGGTCGGACGGCCGGTCACGCGATGGTGATTCCGGCGTGCCAGGCGTCGACCGGGTAGATCGTCTGGCAACGTTGACGCGTGACCGAGCTGAGAAACTCCTGGCTGAGCCGTTGGACCGTGGTCGTTCCGATCATCGCGGCCGCGGCCCTGGCGCTCACCTGGGGCCGGAACCTGCCATCCGCCCTCGTGGTGTTGGTCGCCGCGTTCCTGGCCGGGGCGGTCATGGCCGCGGTCCACCACGCCGAGGTGGTCGCGCACCGGGTCGGCGAACCGTTCGGATCGCTGGTGCTCGCCGTCGCGGTCACGGTGATCGAGGTGGCGCTGATCGTCACGTTGATGATCAGCGGGGGCGACAAGACGGCCTCCCTCGCCCGGGACACCGTCTTCGCCGCGGTGATGATCACCTGCAACGGGATCGTGGGGCTGTGCCTGCTGCTCGGCGCGCTGCGCCACCGGGTGGCGGCCTTCAACCCGGAGGGCACCGGCGCCGCCCTGGCCACGGTGACCACCCTCGCCGCGCTCAGCCTGGTACTGCCCACCTTCACCACCAGCAAGCCGGGACCGGAGTTCTCCTCCGATCAACTGACCTTCGCCGCCCTGGCCTCGCTCGCCCTGTACGGACTCTTCGTGGCGGTGCAGACGGTGCGACACCGGGACTACTTCCTGCCCGTGGCCGACGAGGGCGAGATCGTCGACGGCGCGGAGCACGCCCGGCCGCCGTCCACCCGGACCGCGCTGGTCAGCCTCGGTCTACTGCTGGTCGCGCTGGTCGCCGTGGTCGGCGACGCCAAGGCCATCTCGCCCACCATCGAGTCCGGGGTGACCGCGGCCGGTTTCCCGCAGTCGGTGGTCGGTGTGGTGATCGCTCTGCTGGTGCTGCTGCCGGAGACGCTGGCCGCGGCCCGCGCGGCCCGCCGCGACCGCGTGCAGACCAGCCTCAACCTGGCGTACGGCTCGGCCATGGCCAGCATCGGGCTGACCATCCCGACGATCGCGCTGGCCTCGATCTGGCTGCCCGGACCGCTCCTGCTCGGCCTCGGCGCCACCCAGATGGTGCTGCTGGCGCTGACCGTGTTGACCGGCATCCTCACCGTGGTGCCGGGCCGGGCCACCCCGCTGCAGGGTGGGGTGCACCTCGCCCTGTTCGCCGCCTTCCTCTTCCTGGCCGCCAGCCCCTGATCCCTGGTCGTCAGCCCTCGATCCCTGGTCGTCAGCCCCTGGGTCCGGCCCGGTCACCCGGCACGAGCACGCCCGGGTCTGTGCTCGGCCGGATGGGCGGCCGGCTCAGCGGGCGGCGAACGCCTGACGGACGACGCCGCCGACCACCGCGCACCAGGTGCTCGTGCTGACCTTGCCGTTCGGGGTCAACCCGTGCAGTCGCTGCAGGTCCTGGACCGCCTTCATGGTCGGCTGGTCGTACGTCCCGGTGACGGTGACGTCCGCGTACCCCTTGTTCCGCAGGATGTACTGCACCGCCTTGACCGGCAGCCCGGTGGCGTCCTTGGCCAACTCCGGCGCCAGCGTCTCCCAGGTCGGTCCGGTCAGGGTGGCGTCGACGTCGACCGGGAGGCCGTTGCGGGCCTGCCAGTCCTGCACCGCCGCCACGGTCGCCGCGTCGAAGACGCCGTTCACCGGCACGGCGTAGCCGCGGAAGTTCAGCAGGTACTGGGCGACCTGGACCACCGGTCCGCCGACGAACCGCCAGATGTCCGGCCAGCGACGGGCCGGAACATCACCGGCCGGCGTGCCGAGGCCGGCGGCCACCCGGCGGCGCAGGGCGGGAAACTCCCGGTAGAACAGAATGCCCGGGCAGTCGGTGGCGCGGAAGTCCCAGTGCCCGAAGATGTCGTGGGCGTGCAGCCCGTACCGCTGGCAGATGGTCACGCACAGCCGGGTCAGCGAGTCCAGCAGGGCTGCCGGCGGCGTCTCGGTGACGTACGTGCCCTCGTTCTCGATGCCGATGGCGTTGCCGTTCTCGCCGGGACAGTGCGCCGCGACCACCTGTTGCCGGCCCTCCCGCAGGGTCTCCAGGCTGCGGTGCCGGCCTTCCAGGACGTAACCGCCCCGGCTGACCGTGAAGTGCTGTCCGGTGTCCGCCCAGCCGTTGCCGTCCATGTGCAGGTCCTGACAGCTGCGGGCCAGCCGCAGCGCCTGGTCCCGGGAGTAGTCGGTGACGTTCGGGAAGGCCATGTGGTGCACGATGATCTTGTTGGTGGTGTTGCCGCTGAGCTGGATCGTGCTCGCCGGCGGTCGGGCGCCCCAGTCGTCGCAGCCGATGATCCAGTCCAGGTCCGCCCCGGGTGCGGCCTGCGCCGCCGTCCCGGCGGCCAGTTCGGTGCCGACGACGGCCACCGCCGCCGCGCCCAGGCCGGCCCGCAGCAGCGTACGGCGGTCGAGTTCGTGCTGGTCGAAGGGCATGACGTCGCCTCCAGTGGCTGCATGAAAAAGACCTACGCTTGCACCTACCGGCTCGGAGAATATTGCCAAAGATGGCCCGGCACCAGGGGCCGGGTCGGTTTTTGTCCCACCGGTCCGGTCCGGCCCGGCCGCCGGGACACGGCGCCCGCCGGCCGGTTTGGCGCGGGCCGGAACCGGCGAAGAGGAGGACCATGAGCAGGTACCCGGATCCGACGCTCGACGGGAACGTCTACCCCTCCGAGGAGGAGATGGACCCCACCGGGCAGGGCATCGAGCCGAGCGGCGAGTCACCGGCCGACGCGCCGGAACCGGTGACCGCGCCCCCCGCGCCAGCCGCGGCGACGCCGCAACCGCCGGGTCCGACCCGGATGCCCGGGGGCCACCGGTACGCGCCCGACGCCCCACCGCCGAGCGACCACCGGCCTCCGGTCGGATCGCCGGTGGCGGGAGAGTCGCACACGATCGTCACCCACCACCTGGACGGTTCCACCGAAACGATCACCGACCTGGACGGCGACGGGATCGCCGACATCGTGCAGTTCGACCTGGACGGTGACGGCGTACCGGACGTGACCTATCTGGACACCGACCACGACGGGCGACTGGACACCGTGCACCGCAACCCGCACTACCGCCCCCAGGGCTGACTCCGGCCGGCGGGGCAGCGCACACCCCCGGACCCGGCACCACCCCCACCTGCAGCCGACGTGACCCTCGGTGACGGCGGCCACCCGACCACGTCGTGGTGGCGCCTTGCCGAGCCGCTATACGCGTGTATAGCATTCTGTCCGTACGGATAGTTTCCAATACACGTGTACAGGAGGTGCCGATGTCAGCCGTCCCGGCCGGCCAGCCGGCGTTCGAGGACCTGACCACTCGGGCCCGGATCCGGGACGCGGCCATCCGACTGTTCACCGAGCGCGGCATCGACGCGGCGACGGTCCGGGACATCGCGAAGGAGGCCGGTGTCTCGGCCGGCCTGATCCGGCACCACTTCGGCTCCAAGGAGGCGCTGCGCGACGCCTGCGACAGCTACGCCATGGACCAGGTCAACCAGCTGCGCAAGCAGATGTTCACCGACGGACGGCTGGCCGACCCGCTGTTCCTCGTCTCCGCCTATCCGCAGATGGCGCTGTGGCGGGAATACCTGCTGCGCTCGATGATGGACGGTTCACCCGCGGCGGGGGCGATGTTCGACGACATGGTCGCGGTCGGTGAGGACTGGCTGACCGAGCAACCGATCGAGTCCGCCGACCCGCGGGCCTACTCCGCGGTCCTGGTCGCCATGAAGGTGGGCGTGTTCCTGCTCCGGGAACAGCTGTCCCGGGCGTTGGGGGTCGACGTGGACTCCCCCGAGGGGCAGGCGCGGGTCACGCGGGCGTTCGTGGAGATCTTCTCCCAGCCGATGATCAACCCCCAGCAGGCCGCCCAGCTCGGGGCGGCGCTGGACCAACTCCGGAAACAAGGCCCGTCCGCACCGGACATGGCCGCCTGACTTCTTCCCGAAGGAGTACCACGATGACCGAGGCGATCCAGATCGATGGCCTGGTCAAGACGTTCGGACGCACCCGCGCCCTGGACGGCCTGGACCTGACCGTGCGCACCGGCGAGGTGCACGGCTTCCTCGGACCCAACGGTGCCGGCAAGAGCACCGCCATCCGGGTCCTGCTCGGGCTGCTGCGCGCCGACTCCGGCACGGTACGACTGCTCGGCGGCGACCCGTGGAGCGACGCCACCGCCCTGCACCGCAGGCTGGCGTACGTGCCCGGCGACGTCACCCTGTGGCCCAACCTGTCCGGTGGCGAGGTGATCGACCTGCTCGGCCGGCTGCGCGGCGGGATGAACCGGCAACGCCGCGACGAACTGCTGGAACGCTTCGACCTGGACCCGCGCAAGAAGGGCCGTGCCTACTCCAAGGGCAACCGGCAGAAGGTGGCGCTGGTGGCCGCGTTCGCCTCCGACGTGGAGCTGCTGCTGCTCGACGAACCCACCTCCGGGCTCGACCCGCTGATGGAGGAGGTCTTCAGTGAGGTCGTGCGGGAGGCCCAGGACCGGGACGGGCGCACCGTGCTGCTGTCCAGCCACATCCTGTCCGAGGTGGAGGCGCTCTGCGACCGGGTCACCATCATCCGCGACGGCCGGGCCGTGGAGAGCGGCTCCCTGGCCGACCTGCGCCACCTGACCCGCACCTCGATCGAGGCGGAACTGGCCGGGCCGGTCGCCGGGCTGGCCGACCTGCCGGGCGTACACGACCTGCAGGAACACCACGGTCGGGTGCGCTTCGACGTCGACACCACCGCGTTGGACGCGACCCTGCGCCACCTCACCGCCGTCGGCGTACGCAGCCTGGTCAGCCAGCCACCCACGCTGGAGGAGCTCTTCCTGCGGCACTACGACCGGGCCGGCAACCGCACCGGTGCGCGGCACCTGGAGGCGACCCGATGAACATCGTCGTCGGTGCCGGCAGCCTGGTCCGGCTGATCCTGCGCCGGGACCGGGTGCTGATGCCGCTGTGGGTCCTGGCCTTCGGCCTCATCCCGCTCAGCTACGTCACGTCGTTCGCCGACCTGTTCCCCACCGCCGCGCAACGCCAGCAGTACGCCGACCTGAGCGCCACCAACGCGACCTTCGTCGCGCTGTACGGCCCGCTCAGCGGCGCCAGCCTCGGCGAACTGGTCGCCTGGCGGGCCGGCTTCATCCCGGTCATGATCGGGTTGATCAGCCTGCTGACCGTCATCCGGCACACCCGTACCGATGAGGAGGCCGGCCGGCGGGAACTCGTCGGTTCGACGGTGGTCGGCCGGCACGCCACCCTGGTGGCCGCGCTGCTGGCCACCGCGCTGGCGAACCTCGCGACAGGCCTGATCCTGGTGCTGGGCCTGATCGGCCAGGGCCAGCCGGCCGCCGGGTCGTTGGCGATGGGTACGCAGTTCACCGCCGTCGGCTGGATCTTCGCCGCGGTCGGCGGGGTGGCCGCCCAGCTCACCGCCGGCGCCGGCCGGGCCCGCGGCATCGCGATCGTCGTCCTCGGTGTCGCCTTCCTGGTGCGCGTCGTCGGCGACATCTCGGGCCTGTCCGACGGCGTCCTGTCCTGGCTGTCCTGGATCTCACCGCTCGGCCTGGCACAGCGCATCCAACCGTACGGCGGGGAGCGCTGGTGGGTGCTCGGCCCGGCGGTCGTGCTCGCCGCGCTGGTGGCCGCGGCGGCGGTCGCCCTGTCCGGCCGACGCGACGTCGGCGCCGGCCTGCTGCCCGACCGGCTCGGGCCGGCCACGGCCGCGCCCGGCCTGCGCTCCCCACTGGCCCTGGCCTGGCGGCTGCACCGCGGCCTGCTGGCCAGCTGGACGCTCGGGTTCGCGGTGCTCGGCATCGTCTTCGGCGGGGTCGCCAAGGGCGTCGGCGACATGATGGACGGCAACCAGGCCCTGCAGGAGATCATGCTCCGGCTGGGCGGCAAGGCCGGCATCATCGACGCCTACCTGGCGGCCATCCTGAACCTGCTCGGCCTCATCGCCGCCGGGTACGCCGTCCAGGCCGCCCTGAAACTGCGCGCCGAGGAGTCCGCCGGGCACGCCGAGCCACTGCTGGCCGGCGCGGTCGGCCGGTTCCGCTGGGCCGCCAGTCACCTGCTCTTCTCGGCCCTCGGCCCGGTGCTGGCGCTGGTTACCGCCGGCGTCGCCACCGGGCTGGTCTACGGCGCCAGCGTCGGCGAGGTGGGGCGGCAGGTGCCCCGCGCGCTGGCCGGCGCGGTGCTGCAGATACCCGCCGTCTGGGTGCTCGCGGCGGTGGCGGTGCTGCTGATCGGGCTGCTGCCCCGGCTCGCCGGAATCGCCTGGGGCGCGCTGGCGGTCTGCGTACTGCTCGGGCTGGTCGGCGCGTCCCTGCAGCTGAACCAGCGACTGCTGGACGTCTCACCGTTCGTGCACATCCCCAAGGTGCCCGGCGGGACGTTCTCCGCCACGCCACTGGTCTGGCTCACCGCCGTGGCGGTGCTGCTCGGCGGGGCGGGTCTGGCGGGCCTGCGCCGGCGGGACGTCCCCACCGCCTGACCGACCGGGGCGGGTCGCCGGACCGTTCGTGGTCCGGCGACCCGCCCGTACGTGACCGGCGTCAGCCGCGTTCGATCAGGTGGCCGACCACCTCCGGGCCGAGCAGCACCGGCGAGCCCGAGCCGTCCCGGCGGCCGAGTTCGGCGGGCAGCTCGACCGGCTCACCGGTGGCCGTGGCCCCGGCCGGCCGGGGACCCACCCAGGCGACCACCAGCTCGCTCTCGCCCTTGAGGAAGCGATGCGCCCGGACCCCGCCGGTGGCCCGCCCCTTCGCCGGGTACTCGGCGAACGGGGTGACCTTCACGCCGCGACCCGTCGAGGTGACCACCATCGGCGCACCGTGCTCCGGATCGTCGGTGCGGACCGCGCCGAAGAACACCACCTCGGCCCCGGCCGACCGGTTGATGCCGGCCATCCCGCCGCCCTTCAGACCCTGCGGGCGGACCAGCTTGGCGGCGAACCGCAGCAGCGACGCGTCCGACGTGACGAACGTGAGGTTCTCGGTGCCGTCGACCAGCCAGCTCGCGCCGATCACCTCGTCGCCGTCCTTGAGGCCGATCACCTCGAACTCGTCCGACCGGACCGGCCACTCCGGCGCGCAGACCTTCACCACGCCGTGCCGGGTGCCCAACGCCAGGCCCGGCGAGCCGGCACCCCGGTCACCCAGCGGCGCGAGGCCCACCACGTGCTCGCCGGCCTGCAACGGCACCAGCTCGGAGGCGGACATCCCGCCCCGCAGCGACACCGTGCCGCCCTGCTCGGGCAGCACCGGCAGCGGCAGCACGTCGGTCTTGAACGCCCGGCCCGTGTTGGTCACCAGCAGCACCTGACCGCGCGCCGTCGCGCCGACGACGGCCCGGACGGTGTCGTGCCGTACCCGACCGTTGCGCCGCCGACCCTCGACCGCCTCCTCGGACTCGGCCGCGGTGCGGGCCACCAGGCCGGTCGCCGAGAGGATCACCTGGCAGGGGTCGTCGGCCACCTCCAGCGGACCGGCCGGCGCGGACGCGGCCAGCACCTCCTTGAGGTCGCCGTCGATCAGCGTGGTCCGCCGCTCGGTGCCGAACTCCTTGACGACCGCCGCCAACTCGGTCGAGACGACCTTCCGCAGCACACTCTCGTTGTCGAGGATCTCCGACAGCTCGGCGATCTCGGCGCGCAGCCGCTCCTGCTCGCTCTCCAGTTCGAGCCGGTCGAACTTGGTCAGCCGGCGCAGCGGGGTGTCGAGGATGTAGTTGGCCTGGATCTCGGACAGCTTGAACTGGCGCATCAGGCCGGCACGGGCGGCCGCCGCGTCCTCGCTGCCACGGATCAGCTTGACCACCTTGTCGATGTCCAGCAGCGCGATCAGCAGGCCGTCGACCAGGTGCAACCGGTCCTGCCGCTTGCGCCGTCGGAACGTCGTCCGCCGGGTCACCACCTCGTACCGGTGGGCCAGGAAGACCTCCAGCAGCTCCTTGAGGCCGAGGGTCTGCGGCTGTCCGTCCAGCAGGACCAGGTTGTTGATCCCGAACGACTGCTCCAGCGGGGTGAGCCGGTACAGGTCGGCCAGCAGCGCCTGCGGGTTCACCCCCACCTTGCACTCGATCACCAGCCGGGTGCCGTTCTCCCGGTCGGTCAGGTCCTTGACGTCGGCGATGCCCTGCAACCGCTTGGTCTTGTTCACCTCGTCGGTGATCTTCTCGATCACCTTCTCGGCGCCCACCCCGTACGGCAGCTCGGTGACGGTGATCGCCTGCCGGCCCCGGCTGCCCTGCACCGGGCCGATCTCCACCTGGCCACGCATCCGGACCACCCCGCGACCGGTCTCGTACGCCTTGCGCACCTCGTCCAGGCCGAGCAGCAGCCCGCCGGTGGGCAGGTCCGGGCCGGGCACGAACTCCATCAGCTTGTCCAGCGAGGCGTTCGGGTGGGTGATCAGCCAGCGGGCCGCCGCGACGACCTCGCCCAGGTTGTGCGGGATCATGTTGGTGGCCATCCCGACCGCGATCCCCGAGGTGCCGTTGACCAGCAGGTTCGGGAAGGCGGCCGGCAGCACCTTGGGCTCCTGCAACGAGCCGTCGTAGTTCGGCTTGAAGTCGACGGTCTCCTCGCCCAGCTCACCGACCAGCAGCATCGCCGCCCGGGACATCCGAGCCTCGGTGTATCGGCTCGCGGCCGGTCCGTCGTCCGGGCTCCCAAAATTTCCATGGCCGTCGATGAGTGGGGTGTTCAGCGAGAAGTCCTGGGCCAGCCGGACCATCGCGTCGTAGATCGCCAGGTCACCGTGCGGATGCAGTCGGCCCATCACGTCGCCGACCACCCGGGCGGACTTCACGTGGGCCCGGTCCGGACGGTGGCCCTGCTCGCTCATCGAGTAGAGGATCCGCCGGTGTACCGGCTTGAGGCCGTCCCGGGCGTCCGGCAGCGCGCGGGAGTGGATGACCGAGTAGGCGTACTCCAGGTAGGAGTCCTCCACCTCGGTCCGCAGCGGATTGTCGACCACCCGCGCGCCCGCCTGGTCGAAGGCGGACAGGTCGACCTTCGGCTGGTTGCCCTTGCGGCGTGCCATGCTCAGCGATCTCCTCGGAAAGGTTCAGGTCGGGTGTCGGGGCGGGTGCCGGATCAGGCGTCGATGGCTTCCTGGTCGACCCGGCTCGCGGAATCGACCAGCCAGTTGCGGCGCGGCTCGACCTTCTCCCCCATCAGCAGTTCGAGCACCTGCTCGGCGGCCTCGACGTCGTCCATCGTGATCCGTCGGACCGACCGGGTCGCCGGGTTCATGGTGGTGTCCCACAACTCGTCGGCGTCCATCTCGCCGAGGCCCTTGAACCGGGGCACCGGGGAGACCACCTGCTTGCCGGCCTTCTCCAGCCGGGCCACCGTCCGCTCCATCTCGGCCTGGGTGAAGGTGAAGATCGTCTCCGGGTTCCGCCCCCTGGTGGTGACCTTGTGCAGCGGGGGCATCGCCGCGTACAGCCGGCCGGCCTCGATCACCGGTCGCATGTACTTGGCGAACAGGGTGATCAGCAGGGTCCGGATGTGCGAGCCGTCGACGTCCGCGTCGGCCATGATCAGGATCCGGCCGTAGCGCATCGAGCCGAGGTCGAACGTGCGTCCCGAGCCGGCACCGAGCACCTGCACGATGGCCGAGCACTCGGCGTTGTCCAGCACCTGCTGCAGGCTGGCCCGCTGCACGTTGAGGATCTTGCCTCGGATCGGCAGCAATGCCTGATATTCGGACGAACGGGCCATTCTGCTCGTCCCGAGTGCGCTGTCGCCCTCCACGATGAACAGCTCACTGCGCTCGACCCCGGTGGACCGGCAGTCGACCAGCTTCGGCGGCATCGACGCGCCCTCCAGCGCGGTCTTGCGCCGGGCGGCGTCCTTCTGCTGCTTCTGGGTCAGCCGCACCCGGGCCGCGTCCACGATCTTCTGCAGCACCGTGCGCGCCTCGGCCTTGGTCCGCCGGCCGTCCAGCCACGTCTTGACGTGCTGCTCGACCACGTTCTGCACCACCTTGGTGATGCCCGCGGTGGAGAGTTCGTCCTTGGTCTGCGAGGTGAACTGCGGCTCCGGGATCCGGACGTGCACGACGGCGGTCATGCCCTCCAGGACGTCGTCCAGGGTGGGCAGGTCCTCCTTGGGGCGCAGCAGGCCCCGGCTGTTGCGGATCGCCTCGGTCAGCGCCCGTACGGCGGCCCGTTCGAAGCCCTTGCGGTGGGTGCCGCCGTGGGTGTTGCGGATCGTGTTGGTGAAGCACTCGACGGTGCGCTCGTAGCCGGTGCCCCAGCGGAACGCCACCTCGACCTCGGCCCGCCGCTCGACGCCGGAGCGCATCACGCCGTTCTCGTCGGCGGCGTTCTCCTTGTAGGTGCCCGTACCGGTGGCCAGCAGGGTGCCGGAGACCGGCTTGTCGCCGGTCGGGGCGAGGAACTCCACCATGTCGGCCAGGCCGTTGGGGAAGGTGAACTCCTCCTCGGTGGCCTCCTCGCCGGTCTCGTCCCGCAGCACGAAGCTGACGCCGGGGACCAGGAAGGCGGTGTTGCGCAGCTTGGTGCGGACGGCGTCGACGTCCAGCGCCGCGCCGGTCTCGAAGTAGCGGGCGTCGTACCAGTACCGGGTGCTGGTGCCGGTCGTCTCGGCGCGCCGCATCTTCCGGGTCACCCGCAGGCCGGACTCGGGGGTGAACCGCGCCGTCGGACCGTCGCCGTCGAAGGCGCCGGGGATGCCGCGCTGGAAGGACATCTGGTGAACCTTGCCGCCGCGCCGGACGGTCACGTCGTACCGCAGCGAGAGGGCGTTCACCGCCGAGGCGCCGACGCCGTGCAGGCCACCGGAGGTCTTGTAGCCGGAGCCGCCGAACTTGCCGCCGGCGTGCAGCCGGGTCAGCACCAGTTCCACGCCGGACAGGCCGGACTTGCCGTGCACGTCGGTGGGGATGCCGCGCCCGTCGTCGTCGACCTGCACCGAGCCGTCGGCGTGCAGGGTGACCTCGACCCGGGTGGCGTGACCGGCGACACCCTCGTCGGTGGAGTTGTCCAGGATCTCGTTGACGAGATGGTTGACGCCCCGACTGTCGGTCGACCCGATGTACATGCCGGGCCGCTTCCGGACGGCGTCCAGGCCCTCGAGGTGCGTGAGGTCGTCGGCCCCGTACAGGGTCTCGGGCTGCGCAGTCAACTCGTCGTACTCCCCGGATCGTGGCGGCGGAACACCCCCGCTGGACGTGTCGTCAGGCGGTGCGGCTAACCCCCAGGTCAGCTCGCTGAGCCTAACCGGCGGGTCGGACAACGAACCGATCACCCGCCGGATGGCGGCCGGCGGCCGAAACCGGGCACCGACCCCGGAGGGTACGTCCCGGGACGCCGGACGCATCCGGCAGGACCGTGATCGGACCAGGCTCCGAGTTTCACAACCGACCCGCCGCCGCGCCGATTCCCGGTGGCCGGGCTGCCACGGCCCGGATTATTGTCCGTCGGGCCCCGCCGAGCGTGGCTGATCATGTCCCTTCGGCCAATCTTCGGGCCATGGGTCCGCCCGTTCCTGGGCGGCCATCACCTCGTCGCCGTGGGCGAACGCCCACGCACCGATCGCCTCGATCAACGGCAGCAGGCTGCGGCCGAGTTCGGTGAGCCGGTAGTCGACCCGTGGCGGTGCGCCGGGGTACGGGACTCGTTCCACCAGCCCGTTGAAGGCCAACCGGCGCAGCGTCTCGGTGAGCACCTTCGGACTGATGCCGCCGATCCGCTCACGCAGGTGAACGGGGCGGGCCGGGCCGTCGCGCAGCGCCCACAGCAGCACGGCGTTCCAGGTGTTGGCCAGTAGGTCGAAGGCGAGCCGGGCCCGACAGTCGGCGAGGAACGGCTGGTCGATACTCACGCACCGAATGGTGCCCGATCCGGTTCGTACTGTCGTCTTGAATCCTTCCCCGGTACGGCACACAGGAGTGGACACGATGCGAATCGGAATCATCGGCACCGGCAACATGGCCGAGGCACTGGGCGGGCAGTGGGCCCGCGCCGGGCACGACGTACTGGTGGGCGGTCGGAACGCCGGCCGGGCGACGGCCCTCGCGGAGCGGATCGGCGCGCGGCCCGGCGACCCGCGGGACGCCGCCGCGCACGGCACGGACGCGGTCCTGCTGGCGGTGCCGTACGCCGGTGCCGGCGACCTGGTGGCCGGCCTGGCCGACGCGTTGGACGGCCGCACGGTGATCGACTGCAGCAACCCGCTCGGCGCCGGGTTCCTCCTCGATACCAGGGGTGGCCCCTCCGCCGCGGACCGCATCGCGGCGGCCGCACCCGGATCCCGGGTGGTCAAGGCGTTCAACCTCTGCCACGAGAGCGTGTGGCGGTTGACCCCACCGGTCTTCGACGGCCGACCGCTCGCCGTCCCGCTCTGCGGCGACGACCCGGCCGCTCTGGAGACCGTCCGGCGGCTGGTCCGCGACCTCGGCTGCGAACCGGTCGACGGCGGCGGCCTCGACCGCGCGGAGCTGCTGGAGGCAACCGCCGCCTTCCTGATCGGGCTGTGGGTGGGCGCGGGAGCCGACGCCCAGGCGATCGCCCCGCCGTTGGCGTACTCCGGGGCCCGGTAGCCCGGTGATCAAGCGGTGAGCTGGCCGCGGCGGCGGGGTCAGCTCACCGCCTGGTAGGCCAGGACGCCGCGGTTGACGGCCGTCATCGCCGCCTTCGCGGTGGCCCGCAGGTCGGCCGGCGCGCCGCCGCAGTCGGCGATCTGGCCGAGCAGGTCGACCACCTGCCGGGCCCATCGGACGAAGTCGCCGGCCGGCATCTCGCCGTCCAGGTTGTGTCCGCTGGCCAGCACCTTGGCCAGCGGCTCCCCCCGGGCCCACCGGTAGATCGGCCAGGCGAACCCCAGGTCGGGCTCCCGGGTGGTGTCCAGGCCCCGGCTGGCCTCGTCCGCCTCGATCCCGCTCCACAACTTCAGGGTCTCGTCGACGGCCTCGGCGACCTCGCCGCGCGGCACCGACGCCCGCTCGTCGGCGTCCCGACGGGCCTCGAAGACCAGCACCGACACCGCCGACGCGAGTTCGGCCGGGCCCAGCCCGTGCCACACCCCGCGACGCAGGCACTCGGCCACCAGCAGGTCCGTCTCACCCCAGATCCGGGCGAGGGTACGACCCGCGTCGGTGACCTCGCCGGCCGGGGAGAGGTAACCACGCGCGGTGAGCAGGTCGCAGATCCGGTCGAAGGTACGGGCCAGCGAACCGGTCCGGCTGGACACCCGCTGCCGCAGTTCCTCGGTGTCCCGTTCCAGCCGCCGACGCCGCTCCGCCCAGCGGGCGTGTTCCTCCCGGTCGGCGCAGGCGTGGCAGGGGTGCCGGCGCAACTCGGCGCGCAACTGGGTGAGCTGGTGGTCCTCGCCGCCGGACCGGGACCGGCCGCCCCGGCGGGAGCCGTGCCGGTTCAGTCCGGTGCCGCTGACCTCGGCCGCCAGGTCCCGACGGGCGGCCGGGGACCGGTGGTTGAAGTGCTTGGGCACCCGGATGCGGGCCAGCACCTCGGCCGGGCTGGTGAAGTCGCCCGGGGTGATCCGGCCGGCCCAGCGGTCCTGGGTCAGCACCAACGGTCGGGGTTCGCCGAACCCGGACCCGGCCGGGTCGAGCACCACGGCCAGCCCGGCCCGCCGGCCCGAGGGCACCCGGATCACGTCGCCGACCCGCAGCCGCTCCAGGGACTTGATCGCCGCGGTCCGGCGCTGCACCTGCCCCTGCCGGGCGAGCGCCCGTTCCCGGTCGGCGATCGACACCCGCAGGGCGAAGTACTCGGCGAAGTCACCGTGGTGGCATTCGGCCTCCGCGTCGTACGCCTCGATCGTCTCGACGTTGCGCTGCACCTGCCGGGCCAGGCCGACCACCGACCGGTCCGCCTGGAACTGCGCGAACGACGACTCCAGCAGCTCCCGGGCGGGCGCCGCGCCGACCGACCCGACCAGGTTGACCGCCATGTTGTACGACGGCCGGAAGCTGGACCGCAGCGGATAGGTCCGGGTGGAGGCCAGCCCGGCCACGTGCCGCGGGTCGACCTCCGGGGACCAGACCACGACGGCGTGCCCCTCGACGTCGATGCCCCGCCGGCCGGCCCGGCCGGTGAGCTGGGTGTACTCCCCCGGCGTCAGGTCGACGTGCGCCTCGCCGTTGAACTTGACCAGGCGTTCCAGCACCACGCACCGGGCCGGCATGTTGATGCCCAGCGCCAGCGTCTCGGTGGCGAAGACCGCCTTCACCAGGCCCTGGACGAACAGCTCCTCCACCACCTCCTTGAACGCGGGCAGCAGCCCGGCGTGGTGTGCGGCCAGGCCGCGCTCCAGACCGTCCAGCCACTCCCAGTAGCCGAGCACGGACAGGTCCTCGCTCGGGATGGCGGTCATCCGGCGTTCGGCGATCCGGCGGATCTCCACCCGCTCGTCGGGGGTGGTCAGCCGCAGCCCGGCGGCCAGGCACTGCTGGACGGCCGCGTCGCAGCCGGCCCGGCTGAAGATGAACATGATCGCCGGGAGCAGGTTCTCCCGGTCCAGCCGCTCCACCACGTCGGGCCGGAACGGCCCCCGCCAGCGCGGCCCGCGTCGGCCCCAGCCGGGCCCGGAGGTACGCCCCTCGCCCAGGTCCAACCGGCGCATGGTGTCCCGGGTGTAGCGCAACAGCTCCGGGTGCACGTCGTGCTTGCGGGCCGCGTCCGCGTCGTGGAACAGGTCGAACATCCGCTTGCCGACCAGCATGTGCTGCCACAGCGGCACCGGCCGGTGCTCGCTGACCACCACCTCGGTCTCGCCGCGCACGGTGACCAGCCAGTCGGCGAACTCCTCGGCGTTGGAGACGGTGGCCGACAGGGACACCAGGGTCACCGACTCCGGCAGGTGGATGATCACCTCTTCCCACACCCCGCCGCGGAACCGGTCGGCCAGGTAGTGCACCTCGTCCATCACCACGTAGGCGAGGCCGCCCAGGGTCGCCGAGCCGGCGTAGAGCATGTTGCGCAGCACCTCGGTGGTCATCACCACCACCGGGGCGTCGCCGTTGATCGCGTTGTCCCCGGTCAGCAGGCCCACCTGTTCGGCGCCGTGCCGCCGGACCAGGTCGTGGTACTTCTGGTTGGACAGCGCCTTGATCGGGGTGGTGTAGAAGCACTTGCGCGGGGTGCCGGCGGTCCGGCCGTGCCGCAGCGCCAGGTGCACCGCGAACTCGCCCACGACCGTCTTGCCGGCGCCGGTGGGTGCGCACACCAGCACCCCACTGCCGCGCTCCAGGGCCTGGCACGCCTCGCGCTGGAAGTCGTCGAGGTCGAACCCGAGATCCTGGGCGAACTCGTGCAGGGCGGGAAAGGTGGAGGCCTGCGCGGCCCGGCGGCGCGCCGCGGCGTACCGCTCGGCGGGGCTCGACATGTCTCAAGATTAGTGCGTGCCGGCCCGTCACACGCGGTGAGGCCGTCGAGCAGCCCCGTCGGGCCCGGTCGGTAGGGTGCACGGCGTGCCGGACCATGCCGAACCGCCCAAGCCTCGTACCGCGAGCGGCCCCGCCAGCGTCGGCGCCGTCCACCAGCCGGCCGGTGCCGCAGGCCGGCCGGCGCCCCGCCGGCCGGTCGACGCCGTGCTCTTCGACTTCCACGGCACCCTCGCCCAGGTGGAGGACCCGGTCGGCTGGGTGCTCGCCGCAGCCACCGAGTGCGGCACGACGCTGGACCGGGCGAAGGCCACCGCGCTGGCCGACCGGCTGGTGATGGCCGGCCGGGCCGGCGGGCCGGCGCCGACCCGGGTGCCGCCGCACCTGGCCGAGGTGTGGGCCGACCGCGACCTCTACGAACACGCCCACCAGGCCGCCTACACCGGGCTGGCGGCGACCGTGCCGACCGACGTGGACGGACTCCCGGACGCCCTCTACGACCGGGTACGCCGACCGGAGGGCTGGCTGCCGTACCAGGACACCGCCGACACGCTGCGCGCCCTGCGGGCGGCGGGCATACCGGTGGCCCTGGTCAGCAACATCGGCTTCGACGTCCGGCCGTTGTTCGACGCCTGGGGCCTGACCGGCCTGATCGACGCGTTCGTACTGTCGTACGAGGTGGGCCGGTGCAAGCCGGACCCGGCGATCTTCCTGCGCGCCTGCGGCCTGCTCGGGGTCGACCCGGAGCGGACCTTGATGGTGGGCGACACCCCCGCCGACGCGGGCGCGGTACGCGCCGGCTGCGCCGTCCTGGTCCTCCCCGCCGCCGAGGCCGGCCTCCCCAACGGCCTCACCGCCGTCCTAGACCTAGCCCACCCCACCCCCACCCCCACCCCCGGCCCGCCGGGTTGATCATGAAGTTGTTGTCGCCCGCTCCGGCGTGTCGCGACAACAACTTCATGATCAACCGCCGGAACCGGGGTCAGAGCAGCAGGTTGGTTGCGTGGGGGACGGCGGTGATCGTCACGGGGAGCGGGGTGGCGCGTTCGCCGTCGGCGTAGGCGGTGATGTCGTGTGCGGCCAGCTCGACGGTGCGGGCCCGGAAGGTGCGCACCAGCGGGTGGTCGACGTGGGTGCCCCGGGCGAGGCGGGGCTTGACCCGCATCAGCTCGCGCCGGTCGAACCGGCCGCCGACCACGACGTCGAGCAGGCCGTCGGTCGGGTCGGCGGCGGGACAGATCCGCAGGCCGCCGCCGTAGCTGGCGCAGTTGCCGACGGCCACCAGCACCGCGTCGAACTCGTGCGGGACACCGTCCAGCACCAGCCGGTAGCGGCGGGGGCGCAACCGGGCCAGTTCGACCAGGATCGCCAGGTCGTACCGGCGGCGGCCGCGCGGCCAGCGCATCCGGTTGGCCCGTTCGTTGACGATCGCGTCGAAGCCGGCGGCGAGCACCGCGCCGAACCACCGTACGCTGCCGTCCGGGCCGGTCATCCGGGCCAGGTCGACCGGGCGGGTGCGCCCGGCGGCGAGCGCCGCGCCGATCGCGTCGGCGGCGGCCAGCGGGTCGGCGGGGAATCCGGTGTCGGCGGCGAAGTCGTTGCCGGTCCCGGTGGGCACCGCGCCGTAGGCCACCGGGGTGCCCGCCACGGCCTGCAACGCCAGGTGGACCGTGCCGTCGCCGCCCACGGTGACCAGGGCCGCGGCGCCGTCGGCGACGGCGTCGTGGCAGGCGGCCAGGGCCTGGTCCGGGGTGTCGGCGGTCAACAGCCGCAGCGTCCGGCCGGCCACCGCGAGCCGGTCCAGCACCGCCGGCAGCAGGTCGGCGTGCCGCCCCCGGCCGGCGGTCGGGTTGGTCAGCACCGCCACCGGGCCGGCCGGGACGGGACCGGCCGGCGCGAGCGCCGGCCGGTGATCGTGTTCGGTCACGGCGAGCACCGTACCTTCCGGCCGTGACCAGCGGTAACCCCCGGCGGTACGGCTGTCGCCGGGGGTTAGGCGCGGCTGGTACGGACGCTTGCTGAGGGTACCGACTGGATCAGGTCAGGTCGTCGTAGCGGCGTTCGATCGGCTTCGGCGCGGCCACCGGGGCGATCGGCTCGACGGGCTCGGCCCGGTCGATCGGGTCGGCCTCGTCCACCGGCCGGTGGTCGAACTCCAGCGGCGACACCTCGTCGTCGGACAGCCCGGCATAGGCGTCCTTGCCCCGACCCCGCCGTTTGTCGTTGATGAGGGCCACCCCGACGGCGATGAAGTAGAGCAGGCACAGCGCGCCAGCCAGCATGATCATGCCGAACGGTCCCGGATCGGGAGTGGCGATGGCGGCGAAGGCGAACGCGATGAAGACGACCGCCCGCCACCAGCTCAGCAACCGGCGGCCGGTGGCGACCCCGGTGAAGTTGAGCATCAGCAGGATCAGCGGGAACTCGAAGGCGACCCCGAACAGCAGGATCATGTTCGTGACGAAGGAGATGTACCGGGTCACCTCGAGTTGGGTCGACGTTCCGGTGACCCCGGCCTCCAGCAGGAAGCGCAGGCCCTTGTCCACCACGAAGTAGGCGAGCACCGCGCCGGCGGCGAACAGCGGCGCGGCGATCGCCACGAAGACGTACGCCCACTTGCGCTCGTGCCGGTGCAGCCCGGGTGCGATGAACGCCCAGAGTTGGTAGAGCCAGACCGGGGCACCCACGATCAGGCCGATCCACAGCGCGAGCTTCATCCGCAGCAGGAAGCCGTCGGTCGGCGCCAGCTGGAGGAACGACTGGCACTTTCCGTTGACGGTCATTCCGGGCAGGCTGCAGTACGGCTCCTTCAGCAGGTCGAAGGCCGGCTGGGACAGCCAGAAGCCGACTATCAGCCCGACGGCGATCGCTAGCGAGGCGCGGAACAGCCGGGTCCGGAGTTCGCGGACGTGCTCGATCAGGGTCATCGAGCCGTCGGCGGCCCGCTCGAAGTTGCTCGGACCGCGTTTGCGGAGTGCGAAGGCCACGGCTACGGGCTCTGCGGGGTCAGTTCTCGCGGACGCGCTGCACCGGGTCGACGACCGGCGACTGCGGCGCGGCGGGCGGCTGGTAGGCCTGCTGCTGGCCGGCCGGCGGCTGCTGGTAGCCCTGCTGCTGGTAGCTCGGCTGCTGGTGCGGCGGGATCGGCTGGTAGCCGGCCTGCGCGTCCGCCTTCTCGGCCAGGTCCTTGTCGTCGTCGGACAGGCTCTTGGTCTCGGCCTTGATGATCCGCATCGACCGGCCCAGCGCACGGGCCGCGTCGGGCAGCCGCTTCGCGCCGAACAGCAGGATCAGCACGACCACGAAAACGGCGATGTGCCACGGCCTGAGGGCACCCATGGGAAGCTCCAGTTGGTCTTCGGCGGACAGAGGAGTGTCCCGACCATCGTACGTTGGCAGACGGTCGGTGCCACCCGCCGGGCTGAGAAGATCTTTCGCCCGGTCGGTGCAGTCTGGAACACCGTCACCGCCGCGGTCAACCCGCCCGACCTTCTGATTCTGCGCGATTCACCGGCATGTCGAGCACAACCCATGCATGAACCGGGCGATCGTCAGTCCCCGCGCTTGGCCTTGATCACCGCGATCCGGCGCTGGGTAATCTCCGCCCGCTGCTGGACCTGTTCCACCCGTTGTTGCAGGTCGACCGCCCGGGCCTGCAACGCCTCCACCTCGCCCTGCCGGCGTTGCAACCGCTCTGCCGCCCGGCTCAGCGGGCCGAGCCCGGCCAGCACCGGCCGGACCGCCAGCGCCAACACCAGCAGCGCGAACACGATCACCCCGAGCACGATCCACGTCACCACGGCGGTCAGCCTAGTGCCTGGCCGGTCCCGCCGCCCGGTTGCCAGGGCCGGTCGGCCCGACGCCAGGTCGGCGACGCCCGACGGCGCCCCTAGCCGGTCCCGCCGCCGCTCGGCGCCGTCACCTCGTTGCCGGCGCCGAGCGGCGCCGCGTAGGCGTCCAGCGCGGCCAGCGCCTGGTCGCGTACCTGCTCGGCCAGCTCGGGTGGGGACACCACGGTGACCTCCGGGCCCATCCCCAGGATGAACCGGCGGGCCCAGGCCAGGTCGGTCACCCGCAGCGACACCAGCCACTCCTCGGCGGCGACCTGGCCCGGGTCCACGCCGCCGGGCGGTCGCAGGCCGGGCTCGACCCGCTCGCACGGGTAGTACTCGGTGATCCACCGGGCGCTCCGACCGATCCGCAGGGTCACCAGCGGCAGGTCCGGCGTGGGCCGGAAGATCCCGGCGCCGACGTCCAGCGAGCGCGCCTGCGGCGGCACCGCGGCCGGCTCGTCCAGCTCCGTCAGGGCGTCGATCCGGTCCGCCCGGAACAGGCGTACCGCCTCGGCCCGGCGGCACCACGCCTCCACGTACGCCCGGCCCTCGACCATCAGCATCCGGATCGGGTCGATGGTGCGTTCGGTGCTCTCGTCCCGAGCTGCCGTGTAGTAGGTGATCCGCAACGCCCGGCGCCGCTGCACCGCGCCCCGTAGCGCCTCCAGCCGTTCCCGGTCGCCGGGCAACCGGACCTCGACCGGCGCGGCGACCAGGTCACCGGCCGCCGATTCGATCTTGGCGAGGGCCCGTTCGATGGCGTCCCGGTTGGCCATCCCGGGCGTCTCGGCGAGCATCCGCAGCGCCACCAGCAGCGCCATCGCCTCGTCCGGGGTCAGCCGCAACGGCCGGTCGATGCCCGCGTCGTAGGTGATGGTGACCCGGTCGCCGTCGAAGGCCATGTCGATCAGGTCACCCGGGCCGTAGCCGGGCAGGCCGCAGACCCACAGCAGTTCCAGGTCCTCGCGCAGCTGCCGCTCGGTCACGCCCAGGTCGTTGGCCGCCTCGGCGATCTCGATGCCGGGCCGGGCCAGCAGGTAGGGCACCAGGTTGAGCAGCCGGGCGAGGCGGTCCGCCGAGGCCCGGGCGCCGGTGGTCCGGGTCGCCGGCCGGGTCATGCCGGTGCCCCGCTGCGGCGCCGCGCCGGCCCGGACCGGGCGGCCGGGCCGGCCCGCCCGCCCGCGTCCCCGTCCGGCCGGGTGTTGCCCGGTCCGGAAGCGGCCGGTCCGGTCTCGCCCGGCCCGGGGTCGTGCGGTCCGGAAGCGGCCGGTCCGGCCGCCCGGTCCGGCACCGGCCCGCCGGTGACCGGCTGGTCGTGTCGCACCGCGACCTCCTTCAACCGCTGGATGACCGCCTCGCGCACCTCCGGCGGCCCGAGCACCCGGACGTCCGGACCGTAACCGACCAGCGTGCCGGCCAGCGACTCCGGATCCGCGTACGGCAGGACCAGCTCGTCGCCGTCGGGTCCGGTACGGCTCTCCCGCGCCCAGCGACGCAGCCCCGCCGCCCGCCCCGGCCGGACCAGGACGGTGGCTCGACCGCTGCGCTCCACCGGCCCGGACCAGCGGGCCACGTGGCTGATCAGGTCCACCCCGGCGGGCGGCTCGTAGTCGCCCGGGCGGCCGACGGTCCGGACCGCGCCGACGATGCGGGACAACCGGAAGCACCGGGTGGCCTCCCGGTCCAGGTCGTGCCCGACCACGTACCACCGGCCGCGCCAGCAGACCACGCCCCACGGCTGCAGCCGGCGGCTGGTGGACGCGTCGTCGTCGGGCACCCGGTAGTCGAAGGCGACCTGGCGGCGGTCCCGGGCCGCCGCGGCCAACGGCGCGAACGCCGGGTCGACGGTCACCACCGGTTCCAACCCCAGGGTCGCCTGCGGGTCGACGTCGATGCCGGCCGCCCGCAGCTTGGCCAGGCCGGACGACGCCGCGGCGGCCAGCCCGGCGTGCTGCCACAGCCGGGCCGCGATGCCCACCGCCGCCGCCTCGTCGGGCTCCAGCGGGATGTCCGGCAGCGCGTACTCGCGGTGGGCGATGCGGTAGCCGGGTTCGGGGTCGAAGGCGCTGGCCGTGCCGGTCTCCAGCGGCACCCCGAGTTCGCGCAGCTCGGCCTTGTCCCGCTCGAACTTGCGCTGGAACGCCTCGTGGTCGCGCGGGTCGGCCGGATCATGCTCGTATCCGGGCACGGTCGCGGCGATCTGCGCCGCGGTGAGGAACCGCCGCGTCGACAGCAGGCAGATCACCAGGTTGACCAGGCGCTCGGTGCGGGTCCGCGACACCTGCTGAACGCTAGCAGTGTCACCCGGTGGTCCGTGCACCCCACGCGGCCTCCCGCCGCCGCACGCCCGGTCGGGCGTCCGGTTCGTCGCCGAGCGGGCCGTCTGCCCTAACCATAGGGTGATCGACGTGGAGCGTGCGGCGGGCAGTTCGGAGAGCGTCGGGACGGTCGTCGTGGCCGGTCTGGCGAACCTCGCCATCGCCGTCGCCAAGGCGGTCGCCGGTCTGCTGTCCGGCTCGGCGGCGATGCTCTCCGAGGCGGCCCACTCGTTCGCCGACACCACCACCGAGGTGCTGCTGTTCACCGCGCTGCGCCGGGGCACCCGGCCGGCCGACCCACGGCACCCGTTCGGGCACGGCAAGGAGAGCTACGTCTGGGCGTTCATCGCGGCCCTGTTCACCTTCGTCGCCGGGGCCGGCTTCTCGGTCACGCAGGGCGTTCAGAGCATCCTCGCGAGCCGGCACAACGGCAGCTACCTGGTCTCGTACCTGGTGCTGGCGGTCTCGTTCGTGCTGGAGTCGATCTCGCTGACCCGGGCGGTCCGGCAGGTCCGCGCGGCCTCCCGACACTGGCGGCTGACGCCCCTGCGGTTCCTGCGGCACACCGCCGACACGACCGTGAAGGCGGTCACCCTGGAGGACAGCGCGGCGTTGGTCGGCCTGGTGCTGGCCGCCCTCGGGGTGGGGCTGACCGAGCTGACCGGCAACCCGGTGTGGGACGGCGTGGCCTCGATCGCGATCGGCGTGTTGCTGCTGGTGGTGGCCGCGATCCTGGCGCGCAGCAACGTCTCCCTGCTGGTCGGGCGCGCGGTGCCGCCCCGGATCCGCGCCGGGATCGAGGAGGAACTGGCCGGGCTGCCGACCGTGGAACGGGTCGACACCCTGCTGACCATGCAGCTCGGCCCGGACGACGTGCTCGTCGCCGCGAAGCTCGACTTCGCCGACGACGCGACCGGCGCGCAGATCGAGGCGACGGCGGACCTCGCCGAGCAGCGCCTCACCGACCGCTACCCGACCATCCGGTACGTCTTCCTCGACCCGACCCGCGGGTTGGGTCGTACCGGACCGACCGGCGGCGGCCGGCACGGGGAACTGTGAACCGACCCGGGCCGGCCGGCCGCGTCGCGTCCGACTAGCGTTCCGGGCATGGTGCGTTGGCGAACCGGTACGGTGACCGCGCTGCGGCGGCAGTGGCACGGCGCGATGGAACTGACCGTCACCGTCGCCGACGGCACGCCGGTACGGGCCCTCGCCTACCCCGACCTGGTCGGCCGGCCGGAGCCCGGCGACCGGGTGCTGCTCAACGTCGGCGCGCTGATGATGGGCCTGGGCACCGGCGGGTACGCGCTGGTCGTCGCGCTGCCGGACCGGCTGCCCGCCGACCCGCCGGAGGCGGTCGACAGCCGGGACGCCGGGCACCTGGTCAAGGCCCGCTACACGCCGCTGCAGCCGATCCTGATGGGCGCCGACGAGGAGGCGTCCCCGCACCGCACGGTGCTGGCCGAGGTCGACGACATCGGCGGGATGCCGGTGGTGACGGCCGACCTGCACTCGGCCCTGCCGGCGATCCTCGCCGGGATCCGGGCCGACACCCCGGACGCCCGGATCGGGTACGTGATGACCGACGGCGGGGCACTGCCGGCGTGGTTCTCCCGGACCCTGGACGGGCTGCGCGACCAGTTGGCCGGGACGGTGACCGTCGGGCAGGCGTTCGGCGGCGACCTGGAGGCCACCAACGTCCACACCGGGCTGCTCGCCGCCCGGCACGTGCTGCGGGCCGACGTCACGATCGTCACCCAGGGGCCGGGCAACCTCGGCACCGGCACCCGGTGGGGCTTCTCCGGGGTCTCGGTCGGCGAGGCGGTCAACGCCGTCGCCGCGCTGGCCGGGCGGCCGGTCGGCTCGCTGCGGGTCTCCGCCGCCGACCCGCGACCCCGGCACCGCGGCCTGTCCCACCACAGCCTCACCGCGTACGGGCGGGTCGCCCTGGCCCCGGCCGACCTGGTCCTGCCCACCGGCCTGCCGGCCGACCTCGCCGCGGCCGTCGAGCAGGCGTTGGCCCCGCTCGCCGGCCGGCACCGGATCGTCCGGGTCGAGCCGGACGGTCTGGACGCGGCGCTGCGGGCGACCCCGGTCGCGCTGTCGACGATGGGCCGGGGGCTGGCCGCCGACCACGCCTACTTCCTGACCGCGGCGGCCGCCGGCCGGCACGCCGCCCGGCTGGCCGGCCGCGGCTGACGGATAGCGGTCCCGCTCAGAACGTCCGCTTCGCCGGGTCGTGCCGTGCGGTCTGCTGGCCCAGATCCGCCAGTGCCCCCGTGGTCGCCGGCCTTCCCGGGCCGGTCAGCTGAGCACGATCAGGGCGACCCAGGCGCCGACGATCACGACCAGGGCGACCGCCAGGACCCAGGTGGGCACGGTGTACTCGCCGCGTCGGTTCCGGGCGATCTCCTCGGCGATCTTGTTACGCCGCCGCTCCAGCCAGGTGCGGCGAACCTGCTCGGACTCGTCGTCGGACTCCGGCTGGCCGGCCGGCGGGGATACGGAAGGTGCCATAAGGCTGGCAGCCTACCCAACCCGCCGGCCGGTACGCAGCGTACGACCGCTCCCTGGGCCGGAACCGCGCCCCGCCGACCGGGTCACATGCTCGCGATGAGTCGTTCCACCCGCTCGTCGTACGCCCGGAACGGGTCCTTGCACAGCACCGTGCGCTGAGCCTGGTCGTTCAGCTTGAGGTGCACCCAGTCAACGGTGAAGTCCCGCCGCTTCTCCTGGGCGTGCCGGATGAACTCGCCGCGCAGCCGGGCCCGGGTGGTCTGCGGCGGGGTCTCCTTCGCCTCGAAGATTTCCGGGTCGGTGGCCACCCGGTCGACCCTGCCGCGCCGCTCCAGCAGGCCGTACAGGCCCCGCCCGCGTCGCACGTCGTGGTACGCCAGGTCCATCTGGGCGACCCGGGGGTGCGACAGCGGAAGGTTGTGCTTGTCCTGGTAACGCTCGATCAGCCGGAGCTTGGTCACCCAGTCGATCTCCCGGCTGACCGGCTCCAGGTCGCCGCTCTCCACCGCGTTCAACACCCGACCCCAGAGCTCGACCACCCGCTTGGCGGTCTGGTCCCCGCCCCGGCGCTCGACGAACTCGGTGGCCCTGGCGAGGTACTCCTGCTGGATTTCCAGCGCGCTGACCTCCTTGTTGGAGGCCAGCCGCACCTTGCGGCGACCGGTGATGTCGTGCGAGACCTCGCGGATGGCCCGGATCGGGTTCTCCAGCGACAGGTCCCGCATCACCACCCCGGCCTCGATCATGCGCAGCACGATGTCGGCGCTGCCGACCTTGAGCAGGGTGGTGACCTCGTTCATGTTGGAGTCGCCGACGATGACGTGCAGCCGCCGGTAGCGCTCGGCGTCGGCGTGCGGCTCGTCCCGGGTGTTGATGATGGGACGGCTGCGGGTGGTGGCCGAGGAGACGCCCTCCCAGATGTGCTCGGCCCGCTGGGACAGGCAGTAGACGGCCCCGCGGGGGGTCTGCAGCACCTTGCCCGCCCCGCAGATGAGCTGCCGGGTGACCAGGAACGGGATCAGGACGTCGGCCAGCCGGCCGAACTCCCCGTGCCGGGAGACGAGGTAGTTCTCGTGGCAGCCGTACGAGTTGCCGGCGGAGTCGGTGTTGTTCTTGAACAGGTAGATCTCGCCCGCGATGCCCTCGTCGTGCAGCCGTTTCTCGGCGTCGACGAGCAGCCCCTCCAGGATCCGCTCGCCGGCCCGGTCGTGCGCGACCAGGTCGACCACCGAGTCGCACTCCGGGGTCGCGTACTCCGGGTGCGAACCCACGTCCAGATAGAGCCGGGCCCCGTTACGCAGGAAGACGTTGCTGGACCGACCCCAGGAAACCACCCGCCGGAAGAGGTACCGGGCGACCTCGTCCGGCGACAACCGCCGCTGTCCTCGATAGGTACACGTGACGCCGTACTCGGTCTCGAGACCGAAGATTCGCCGCTCCATGAACAGACATTAGCCGCCCGGGCACCCGATTGGTCACCGTCCCGACCGGACAGCATGCCCGTCAGTGACGAAAACGGGACGTACGGCCGACCGGCGGCGGGTGATCAGCGGAGCAGGTCGAGCAGATATTCGCCGTAGCCGCTCTTGGTCAGCGGGACGGCGAGGTCGCGCAACTGGTCGTCGTCGATGAGGCCGGCCCGCCACGCCTCCTCCTCCAGGCAGCCGATCTTCATCCCCTGCCGTTCCTCGATCACCCGGACGAACTCGGCCGCCTGCATCATCGACGCGAAGGTGCCGGTGTCCAGCCAGGCGGTGCCCCGGTCCAGCACGGTCACCGTGAGCTGGCCGACCTCCCGGTACGCCTCGTTCACCGCGGTGATCTCCAGTTCGCCCCGGTCGCTGGGCTTCAACCCGCGGGCGATGTCGACCACCCGGTTGTCGTAGAAGTAGAGGCCCGGCACGGCGTACCGGGACTTGGGCACGAGCGGCTTCTCCTCGATCGACAAGACCCGGCCGGCGCTGTCGAAGTCGACCACGCCGTACGCCTCCGGGTTGGCCACCGGGTAGGCGAAGACCCGGCCGCCGACCAGCCCGTTGTGGTCGGCGAGCTGCCGGCCGAGGCCCACGCCGTGGAAGATGTTGTCGCCGAGGATCAGCGCGACCGAGTCGCCACCGATGAAATCGGCACCGAGGACGAACGCCTGCGCGATACCCTCCGGCCGGGGCTGGACGACGTACTCCAGGCGCAGCCCGAACTGGCTGCCGTCGCCGAGCAGCCGGCGGAACTGGTCCTGGTCCTCCGGGGTGGTGATGACCAGGATCTCCCGAATGCCGGACATCACCAGGGTGGACAGCGGATAGTAGATCATCGGCTTGTCGAAGACCGGCATCAGCTGCTTCGACACCGCCCTGGTGATCGGCCACAGCCGTGAACCGGTGCCGCCGGCAAGTAGGATTCCGCGCATTCCGCGAGCCTACCGAGCAGACAGAACAGCTCGACCACGACTCGCTGGCAGCGGCGACGGCGATACCGCCAGCGCGGTCGCGTAGACTTCCGGTCCCGTGAGGATCCTCGTCACCGGCGGAGCCGGATTCATCGGGTCTGAGTACGTCCGCATGCTGCTGACCGGTAGCGCACCGGGGCTGTCCCTCGGTGCGGTCACCGTGCTGGACAAGCTCACCTACTCCGGCAACCTCGCCAACCTGGACCCGGTGCGGGACGACCCACGGCTGCGCTTCGTGCAGGGGGACATCTGCGACCCCGGGACCGTCGACGAGGTGGTCGCCGGACACGACGTGATCGTGCACTTCGCGGCCGAGTCGCACGTCGATCGGTCGATCTCCGGCGCGGCGCCGTTCGTCACCACCAACGTACTCGGCACCCAGACGCTGCTCGACGCGGCGCTGCGGCACGGCACCGGCCGGTTCGTGCACGTGTCCACCGACGAGGTCTACGGTTCGATCGCCGAGGGCTCGTGGACCGAGACCTGGCCACTGTCGCCCAACTCGCCGTACTCGGCGTCCAAGGCCGGCTCCGACCTGCTCGCCCTGGCCTACCACCGGACCCACGGCATGGACGTGGTCCTCACCCGCTGCTCCAACAACTACGGGCCGTACCAGTTCCCGGAGAAGGTCATCCCGCTGTTCGTCACCAACCTGCTGGACGGCGGCACCGTCCCGCTCTACGGCGACGGCGGCAACATCCGCGACTGGCTGCATGTGCACGACCACTGCGTGGGCATCGCCCTGGTGCAGCAGAAGGGCCGTGCCGGGGAGGTCTACCACATCGGCGGCGGCACCGAGCTGACCAACAAGGAACTGACCGAGCGGCTGCTCGAGGCCTGTGGCGCGGGCTGGGACCGGGTCGTCCCGGTCACCGACCGCAAGGGCCACGACCGCCGCTACTCGCTGGACATCACCAAGATCAGCGAGGAGTTGGGGTACGCGCCGAGCATCCCGCTGGACCGTGGGCTGGCCGAGACGGTGACCTGGTACCGGGACAACCGCGCATGGTGGGAACCGCTGAAGACCACCACCCCCACGAGCCCACGCCCGGTCAGTCCCGCATGAGCGGTCGGCCCCGCATGAGCGAACGCACCGAGCGCAGCGAGGGCCGTGAGCCCATGCCCAGTCGGCCCCGCATGAGCGAACGCACCGAGCGCAGCGAGGGCCGTGAGCCCATGCCCAGTCGGCCCCGCATGTGCGGTCAGTGGTTGGTCACCGGTGCGGGCGGCATGCTCGGGCACGACCTGCGGGCCGTACTGGCCGAGCGGGACCGTCCGGTGACCGCCGCGACCCGGGCCGACCTCGATCTCACCGACGCCGTCGCGGTCCGGGCCGCCGTGGCCGGTCACCCGGTGGTGATCAACGCCGCCGCGTGGACCGACGTCGACCGCGCCGAGGCCGACGAGGCGGCGGCGACCGCGGTGAACGGTGACGGCGTGGCCAACCTGGCCCGGGCCTGCGCCGAGACCGGCGCCCGGCTGCTGACCGTCTCCACCGACTACGTCTTCCCCGGCGACGCCACCGGACCGTACCCGGAGGACGCGCCCACCGCCCCGGTCAACGCGTACGGCCGCAGCAAGCTGGCCGGCGAGCAGGCCGTCGCCCGGCTGCTGCCCGACACCGGCTACGTGGTGCGCACCGCCTGGTTGTACGGCCGGCACGGCCGGAATTTCGTGTCCACCATGCTCCGACTCGCCGACACGCACCCCGAACTGGACGTGGTGGACGACCAGGTCGGCCAGCCCACCTGGTCGTACGCCCTGGCGGAACGGCTGGTCGAGTTGGCGGACGCGGCGCTGGTCGGGCGGGCGCCCGCCGGTGTCTACCACGCCACCGCGTCCGGGCAGACCACCTGGTACGGCCTGGCCCGGGCCGCGTTCGCGCTGGGCGGTCTGGACCCGGACCGGATCCGGCCGACGACCAGCGAGAAGTTCCTCCGACCCGCGGCCCGACCCGGTTACAGCGTGCTGGGCCACGAGCGGTGGACGCTGGCCGGCCTGGACCCGCTGCCGGACTGGCACGTCATGCTCACCACTGCGGCACGCAGCGGTATTCTCGCGCCCACCCCCTGACCTTCCGCACCCCCGAGCACGTCAGGAGACGATCCGTCATGTCCGAGTCGAGTGCCAGCCCGGCGACCGAAACTGGTCGGCAACCGCGGGTCAGCGCGGTCGTGCTGGCCTGGAAGGCCGAACCGCTGTTGCGTGCCTCGGTCGAGTCGCTGCTGGCCTCCGCGAAGGTCGACTGCGACGTGGTCCTGGTCGACAACGGCTGCACCACCGACGACGTCGAGGTGCTCGGTCGGCTGCCCGGGGTCACCGTGGTCGGCGAGGGTGAGAACATCGGCTTCTCCGCCGGCTGCAACCTCGGCGTGAGCGCCTCCAGCGGTGACTACGTCGCGCTGATCAACGGGGACGCGATCGTGGAGCCGACCACCCTGGCCCGGCTCGTCGAGGAGCTCGACCATCCGGACATCGGCATCGCGGCCGGGGCGATCCGGCTGACCGACGAGCCGGAACTGCTCAACTCCAGTGGCAACGAGGTGCACGTGCTGGGGGTCAGCTGGATCGGCGGCTTCCGGCAGCGGGAGACCCGTACCGAACCCACCGAGACCGCCGGGGCGATGGGAGCCTGCCTGGTCACCACCCGGGCGCACTGGGACCGGCTCGGCGGCTTCGACCCGCACTACTTCGCCTACCACGAGGACGCCGACCTCTCGATCCGCACCTGGCGGGTCGGCCTGCGGGTGGTCAACGTGCCGGACGCGGTGGCGCTGCACCGCTACGAGTTCAGCCGCAACAGCTTCAAGTACTACCTCGTGGAGCGCAACCGCCTGATGTTCGTCAGCACGCTCTGGGGCCGACGTTCGCTGTTGCTGCTGGCTCCGCCGCTGCTCGCCCTGGAGTTGGTCATGCTGCTGCTGGCCACCAAGGAGGGCTGGCTGCGCGACAAGCTACGCGGATACGGCTGGCTGTGGCGCCACCGCGGACACCTGGCGCGCCGGCGCCGACTGCTGCAGGCCGAGCGGACCGTGCCGGACCGGGTGTGGATGCGGGTCGTCGTCGACCGGTTCGACACCCCGTTGATCAACCCGCCCGGAGTGGGGGTGCTGAACGCGGCGATGTCGGCGTACTGGCGGGTGGTCCGCCGCTGGGTCTGACCGCCCGCTCCGGGTGGTCAGTGGACGTGCCGCAGCCAGCGCCGCTGCCAGACGGTCTCCACAGCACGCCGGCGATAGCCGGCCCGGACCCAGGCCACCGCGGCGTCCGGGTCGAGACCGTCGAGCACCGCCAACGCGGCCAGCGCGGTGCCGGTACGGCCGACACCGCCCCCGCAGGCCACCTCCACCCGGTCGCCCGCGTAGGCCCGGCGGTGCGCCTCACGGAGCGCGTCGAGGGCGTCGGCCCGGTCGACCGGGATCCAGAAGTCCGGCCAGCGGATCCGCCGGTGCGGCCAGTCGGGGACCGGCCCGTCGGCCAGCAGCAGCGCGAAATCCGCCGGGCCGACGCGGTCCCGGTCACGCACCCGCCGTCCGCGTACCCGCGCTCCGGCCGGCAGGGTGAGCAGACCGGCCTCGTCGATCCACGGGACGGCGCTCACCGCTGCCGTTCTCTGGTCACCCGCCGGGCCTGCGGTGCAGGGGCAGCCGGTTCAAGAGCCCGACTTGCCGGCGCTGCCGGTTTCGCCCTTGTCCTGCCGACCCTTGGCGCCCTTGTCGGCCGGCTTGTCGGTGGCCGGCTTGTCGGTGGCCGGCTTGTCGGTGGCCGGCTTGTCGGTGGCCGGCTTGTCGGTGGCCGGCGCGTCCGTGCCGGCCTTCCCGGTGGCGGCCTTGTCGGTCGATTCGAGATCGGCGGAGGCCGCCGAGACCGTGGGCTTGTCCGGGCCGCTGGCCGGGGCCTTGGGATCGGCGGCCGGGTCGGCCGGCTTCCCGGTTTCGGCCTTGGCCGCACCGCTGTCGCCGTTCAGCAGCCCGGTGAGCGCGGCACCGGTGATCCGCCGGAACGTACGACCGGTCCGGCGCCGATCCAGGACCGCGACCTCCAGTTGGTTGGCGGCGATCGACCGGGGCGTCGAGCCACCCTCACCGCCGACGCTGGCCAACGCCTTCAGCGCCAGCTTGACCGCGTCGGCGAGTTCCATGTCGTTGCGGTGGCTGGCCTTCAACGCGTTCGCGATCGCGTCCGCCTGACCGCCCATCGCCATCCGGCCGGGCTCGTCGTTGACCGAGCCGTCGTAGGTGATCCGGTAGAGCTCGTCGTCGTCCGGGGTGGTGCCCACCTCGGCCACGCAGATCTCCACCTCGTACGGCTTGGACTGCTCGGTGAAGATGGCGCCCAGGATCTGCGCGGCCCAGTTGGCCAGGGCCCGGCCGGTGACGTCCCGGCGGTCGTAGCTCAACCCGTTGAGGTCCGCCATCCGCACGCCGGCGCGCCGCAGGTTCTCGAACTCGTTGTACCGACCGACGGCCGCGAAGCCGATCCGGTCGTAGATCTCGCTGACCTTGTGCAGGGCGCTGGAGAGGTTCTCGGCGACGAACAGGATCCCACCGCCGTAGCTGAGCACCACCGCGCTGCGCCCCCGGGCCACACCCTTGCGGGCCAGCTCGGAGCGGTCGCGCATGATCTGCTCGGGCGAGGCGTAGAACTGCATGGCCACGGCGGTGGTTCTCCTTCTGGGCGGTTCGGTCGGCGTACGGGAACGGCGCTGGCGGTGAGCGGATCAGCCGCCCGAGTTCTCCATCCGGGCGGACACCACGGCCTGGGCGATGGCCGCCGTCTCGGCCTCGGGGAGCCGGTTGGTGCCCTCGGCGGTGGCCGTCATGACGACCGGGTAGATGCCCCGGGTGAGGTCGGGCCCGCCGGTGGCGGTGTCGTCGTCGGCCGCGTCGTACAGCGCCTCGACGGCGAACCGGACCGCGTCGTCGAGGCTCATGCCCGGCCGGTACCGCTTCTTCAGGGCGGACTTGGCGAACAGCGAACCGGAGCCGATCGCGCTGTAGTGCGTCTCCTCGTACGGGCCGCCGGTGACGTCGAAGCTGAAGATCCGACCGGCCCGGGCCGGGTCGGACGCGGCCAGGTCGAACCCGGCGAACAGCGGGATGACCGCCAGCCCCTGCATCGCCGCACCGAGGTTGCCGCGGACCATCGACGCCAACCGGTTGGCCTTGCCGTCGAGGGACAACATGGCGCCCTCGATCTTCTCGTAGTGCTCCAGTTCGACCTGGAACAACCGGATCAGCTCGATCCCGATGCCGGCCGTGCCCGCGATCCCGACCAGCGAGTACGCGTCGGCCGGGTGCACCTTCTCGATGTCCCGCTGAGCGATCAGGTTGCCCATGGTGGCCCGCCGGTCGCCGGCCATCACCACCCCGGTCGCGCCGGTGATGGCGACGATCGTGGTGGCGTGCGGGGCGATGTCGGCGGCCAGGCCCGGTGGCAGTGGGCGGCGGCCGGGCAGCAACTCGGGCGCCACCTGGCTCACGAACTGCGTGAAGGAGGACGTCCCCGCGCTGGTGAACGCATCTGCCAGACGCCCGGATGGATCGAAAGCCGCTGCCACGTGGTTCCTCTCAGATACGTGATCGCCCCGGCCAGCCGCGTCTCACTGTCGCGGAACTGACCAAGACCACCGTTGCAGTTGAAGCAGAGTATCCCGCGCACCCAGTTGGTGCGATGATCGTGGTCCAGATGTTGCGGGTCAGCCGCACCGCAGATGGCGCAGACACCACCCTGCTCGCTGAGAAGTTCTTGAAACTCCTTCTCACCGACACCGTAGCGGCGGCGCAGATGGTATTCGCGACTACCGCCGTACAGTCGCTGCCGAGTTTCCTTACCCCGGAGGTTGTGGCAGGGCTTGCAGTAGGTGTGGCGTCCACTCCCCTTCTTGATACGGGGGAACTCATCGATCGCCTTGATCTGGTCGCAGTCTGGACACCACTTCATGCCTTCGGCAACGGGACTAGACGCCCGCTTCTGCGCGGTGATCCCTCGCTTGCGGCGGCTCGCTTCTGAGCGAGTCGCCGCGCAAGCCTTGCAGTAGAAGGCCAGACCGTCAGGCCGCCGACTGTTGCGGTGGAATTCCGTAAATGGCAGCGACCGCCCGCACTGAGGGCATTGCTTGTCCGATGATCTCAAAGAATCGGACATTTGCCTCACTGGCCCCCTTTTTGTACATAGCCCCTCACGAATTCCTCGGCGTTCTCCTCGAGGACCGAGTCGATCTCGTCGAGCAGGTCGTCGACGTCCTCGGTGATCTCGGCGTGCCGCTCGGCGACCTCGGGATCCACCTCGGTCGTGACGTCCTCGATCTCCTCGTCCCGCCGGCCCTTGCCCGACTGCGACTGGCCGCCGGTGTCGCGAGTAGCCATCTGGTGCCTCCTCAACATCGCCTGGGAAAAATCTACCTCGCGGGAGCGACAGAGTCGCCCACCGTACGCGATGTTCGCGTACGGCGGACGAAACACCCGCGGCGCGGCCGCGGCAAACGGCGCCTCAGCGCGTGGAGGGACTCAACGTCGGCACCGGCTCGGTGGTGTCGCCGGGGCGCCCGGTCGCGGCGGCGTCCGCCACCGGTCGGACGGTACCGCCCGCCGCCCCGGCGGACGACGTGCTCACGGCCGCCGGATCGGACGAACCGTCGGCAGGTGGCGAGCCCTCGGCGTCGCGGTCCGAGCGGCGCAGCCGGGGCTGCCAGTCCTTCAGCTTCAGCGCCTGCTTCTCGACCAGGTGCCAGGAGACGAAGGCGAACCCGAGGCTGAGCGCCGCGGAGGCGGCGAAGTAGCCCAGGAAACCGATCGCCTGTACGCCGGCCCAGGCCAGCGCCTGCTGCACCACGAACGAGTAGATGTACACGCCGTACGAGTAGTCGTTGCGCTGACCCACCCGGTGCAGCACCCGGGGCAGCCGGATCGCCAGGTAGAGGATCGCGTACTCGTAGGCCAGCAGGGCCGGGCCGAACAGCTGCCCATGGAAGGCGAACCATCCGATCACGGCCAGCGAGGCCACCCCGAGCACGTCGTTCATCGGGAGCCGCCGGCTGTAGAGCTCGGCCGCGGCGCCGACGAGGAACATGAAGCCGTACCGGAGCAACCAGTTCGTGCTCAGCGTGCCCAGCAGCGGCAGTTCCGGCAGGTAGCCGCTGGTCCGCACCGCCGGCAGGCCGAACCGCAGCTGCGCCCACTGGTTCCAGCAGAGCAGTCCGAAGGTGGCGACCGCGGCCAGCAGCACCAGCCAGCGCGCCCGCTTGAGCACCCCCACGACGGCCAGCAGCGCCACGATGAGGTAGCAGAGGATCTCGTACGCCAGGGTCCAGAGCGAGGCGTCCATCATGCTGGATTTGATCTTGGCGCCGTACGGCGTGTCCCGGAAGACGTCCCGGATACCGCCCTGCCGGTGGCCGCCCCACCAGTTGGCCTGCAGGTAGTCCAGCACCCCGCGGTTGCCTCGCCACAGGGTGTGCAGGCCGCCGTGCTTGAGGTAGTAGAACGTCGGGGCGACGACGAACCCGATGAACAGCAGGCAGACCCACAGTCCCGGCCAGATGCGCAGCGCCCGGTGCCACAGGTAGCGCGGCAGCGAGGTACGTCGGGCGCTCCGGGTGATCAGGAACCCGGAGATGCCGAAGAACCCGGCGACGGCGAGTCCCGGGATGTCGACCAGGTCCGTCAACCCACGGTTGAAGCCGAGTACGGCCGCGTGCGCGAGCACCACCGCGAAGGCGAAGCAGAGCCGTAGGAAGCCGAAGCTGTTGGCGCGTCCGGTGTAGGCGGTCGCCAGCGGCGTCGTCGCCACCGCCTGTCGACCGTGACGACGAAGAAAAGCAAACAACAGTAACCGCCAAAGGGGTGTGCTCAGAGAGGGCTGTTCAGCATCGCACACGGCCTGCGTGCGCGTGGGTAAGCCGATCGGCCGACTCAGCCGCCGGTGAGCGTCTCCAACAGGTCCTTGGCGCTGGCGCACCGGTCGAACAGGGCACCGACGTGTTTGCGGGTGCCCCGCTCGGGCTCCATCATCGGCACCCGGACCAGTGAGTCCCGGCCGACGTCGAAGATGACCGAGTCCCAGCTGGCGGCGACCACCTCGGAGGCGTACTGGGCCAGGCAGCGGCCCCGGAAGTAGGCCCGGGTGTCCTCCGGCGGGTCCACCATCGCCGACCGGGTCTCCTCGTCCGACAGCAGGGTGGCCATCGACCCGCGGGACACCAGCCGGTGGTAGAGGCCCTTCTCCGGCCGTACGTCGGAGTACTGCAGGTCGACCAGTTGCAGCTTGTGCGAGGCCCAGCCGAGGCCCTCCCGGTCGCGGTAGCCCTCCAGCAGCCGCAGCTTCGCCAGCCAGTCCAACTCGCCGGCGCAGAGCATCGGGTCCCGGCCGAGCCGGTCCAGCACGCTCTCCCACCGGTCCAGCACGTCGGCGGTGGCGGCGTCGACGTCCGCGCCGTACCGCTGCTCCACGAACGCCCGGGCCCGCTCCAGGTAGGCCCATTGCAGGTCCAGAGCGGTCAACCGGCGACCGTCGCGCAACCGCATCCGGTGGGTCAGGCCGGGGTCGTGGCTGACCGCCTTGAGTTCCGCGACCGGGTCGGCGATGCCCAGGTCGGGGGTCAGCGCCTTCTCCTCGATCATCGTGAGCACGAGCGCGGTGGTGCCGACCTTGAGGTACGTGGAGATCTCCGACAGGTTCGCGTCGCCGATGATCACATGCAGTCGCCGGTACTTGTCGGCGTCCGCGTGCGGCTCGTCCCGGGTGTTGATGATGGGTCGCTTCAGTGTGGTCTCCAGGCCGACCTCGACCTCGAAGAAGTCGGCCCGTTGGGAGATCTGGAAGCCCGGCTGCGAACCGTCCTGGCCGCGACCCACCCGGCCGGCACCGCAGACGATCTGACGGCTGACGAAGAACGGGGTGAGGTAGGCCAC
Source organism: Micromonospora zhanjiangensis (assembly GCF_042650605.1). NCBI lineage: Bacteria > Bacillati > Actinomycetota > Actinomycetes > Micromonosporales > Micromonosporaceae > Micromonospora > Micromonospora zhanjiangensis. Next base: position 88,698 of record NZ_JBHSBN010000020.1, read on the forward strand.
GATGTCGGCGAACGGCGTCTGCCGGCGCATCAGGTAGTTCTCGTGTGCGCCGTAGCTGGCGCCCTTGTTGTCGGTGTTGTTCTTGTACAGGTGGATCGGGTGGGTGCCGGGGATGGTGGCCGCCCGCCGGGCCGCCTCGGCCATCACCCGCTCCCCCGCCTTGTCCCAGCGCACCACGTCCAGCGGGTTGGTCACCTCGGGGGTGGAGTACTCCGGGTGGGCGTGGTCGACGTAGAGGCGGGCGCCGTTGGTCAGTATGACGTTGGCCAGGCCGAGGTCCTCGTCGGCCAGCGCGTCGGCCGGGTCGTACGCGGCGCCGGAGTAGGTGAAGCCGCGGGCGTCCCGCAGCGGCGACTCCTCCTCGTAGTCCCAGCGCGCCCGGCCGCCCCGGGTCAACTCGGGCCGGGCGCCGTACGCGTTGACCACCTGGGAGGAGGTCACCATCGGATTCGCGCCGGCCTGGCCCGGCACCGAGATGCCGTACTCGACCTCGGTACCCATGATCCGTCTGACGCTCATGCCGACACTCCACTCGGTTGTGCGCCGCCCGCCACGCCGGCGGGGTACGCCCCACGACGTTCGCTCACGCCAAGCCCCATTCGTCGCACAGTGGGTCCAGCCTAGACCGCCGCGCGGTGACTACGCCCGCGGCGCCTCGGTGTGCCCGCCGCCGGGACGATCCGCGGCCGCGGTCCCGGACCGATCCGCGGTCTCCGACCGGTCCGCGGTCGGGATTTCCGCCCGGTCCGCGGTCGGGATTTCCGCCCGGTCCGCGGTCGAGACCTCCGGCCGGTCCGCGGTCGCACCCGCGGCTGCCGGTCGGTCGGTCAGCCGCCGGGTCGGCGCCGTCCAGGCCAGCCACCCGATCACCGCCAGTCCCAGCACGCTGGCCACCAGCGGTGTCGCGGAGCCGAGTACCGGGTGCCACGGCCCGAGGAACGGGTCGAGGCTGCCGAACCCGAGCCGGGCCGGCAGCCCGTGCTGCCATCGCACCATCGTGAAGACCAGGCAGAACAGGTGGATCGGCACGAACAGCAGGACCAGCAGCCGGACCGTCGTCCGGGAGCGGTCGGCGTCGATCCCGCGCTGCTCCAACACGTACGCCGCGAAGAGCAGCACCCCGGCGAGCATCGGCAGCATGTAGCGGCCCTGGGAGACGAAGCCGGTCTGCTTCACGGCGGCGATCTGCACCGCCGACGGGATCGCGACGCCGCCGAGGATCAGCACCAGCAGCCGCCAGCGGTCGACCCGGGTGCCGAACACCAACGCCATGACCACCAGCGCCGCGGCGGCGAACTGCCAGAGCAGGTACGCCGGGGCCGGCATCCGGGTGTCCAGCCAGGAGGTCACCCCGACCATCTGGTCGAGGTAGTCCCGCCACCGGTTCGCCTCGACGAAGACGGCCTGTCCGTAGGTGTACCGGTTACTGCCGTAGTTGCCGAGATCGGAGGTCTTCATCAGCACGCCCCACAGCACGGCGGTGACCACCGTCAGGGAGATCGCCGCGGCCCACCAGCGGGCCGCCCGGGTGCGCAGCAGCTGCCACAGGTTGCCCTGCCGCAGCGGGATCGCCAGGGCGACGAATCCGACGGCGATCCAGAGCGGGCCGGTCTGCCGGAGCATGGCCAGCAGGACGCCGCTGATGCCGACCAGCGTGAGCAGCCCCCGGTTGGCCGGTGACCAGCGGTCCAGCAGCAGCGGGATGGCTGCGGTGAAGAACGCGACGCCGGCCGCGATCTCCAACCCGTTGGGGTTGACCGCGCTGGCCATGTGCGCCGTCATCGGGGTGGTGGCGGCGAGCAGCCCACCGAGCATCAACCGGTGCCGGGACCGCTTGAGGATCACGACGAGGGCGCTGGCCAGCAGCGCGGCCGAGAGCGCCGCGCCGATCAGCCGGGCGAGCAGGACCCCGGACCAGCCGGGCCACAGTTGCAGCGGCCAGCCGACCAGGGCGTAGTAGACCGGGTGGTAGCGGCCCGCGCCGGTGCCGGCCCGTACCGGGGTCGGGTCGCTGCCCGGCGGTACCGCGCAGGCGGCCGACCGGTTCGGCTTGAACTGCCAACACTGCTCCCGGACCAGTCCCCGGGGCACGGTCTGGAACGCCCCCGAGCCCTTCTTCGCCGCGGCCGGCTTGGGCGCGACCTGGCCGGCCGCCACCCCGGCGGCGCGCACCACGTGCTCCCGCTCGTCCGGGGTGCCGTCGTACGGGGCGGCCACCGACCACGCGCCGATCATGAGCAGGAACCCGAGGAAGGCAAGCACCCACAGCCCCGGTACGCCGAGCGTGCCGGCGCGGCCAGTGGTTCGTTGGTCGGTCATGGTGACTCCGGTCGGCCCTTTCTGGTACGGCGACGGACCCCGCCGGGCGGTTCCGGTCGCGCCGGGCGGGCGGTCGGCGGTCCGCCCGCCGGCGGGTGACTGGTCAGTCCGGTGTCGACTGGATGTCGAGGGTGAGCGCGGAGATCAGCATGTGGATGCCGGTCAGCAGCGGGCCGACCGCGAGCAGCACGCTGCCCGTGGTGGCGACCGGCGGGCCGAGCGTCTCCACCAGCACCCAGATCCCCCAACCGGCACCCCAGGCGAGCAGCAGCAGGCTGGTGAAGAACAGCAGCGCGACCGGGGAGAACGAGGCGAGCACGTGCTTGAGCAGCATCCGCCGCCAGAATCCCCGGAACAGCAGGCTGGCGATCCGCGGGGCCACCTTGTGGATCCGCATCGTGGAGACCTCTTCGCCGTACACGGCCGGGACCGGTACGTCCTTGGCCCGGGCGTTGGCGATGTTCAACCAGATCAGCAGGTCGTTCTCGAACTCGTAGCCGCGCGCCACGCCGGCCATGTTCAGCCGCAGCAGGGCCGACCGGGCCACCGCCGTGTAGCCGTTCTGCGGGTCGAACAGGTTCCAGTAGCCGCTGGCCAGCTTGGTGGCGAAGGAGAGCGCGACGCTGCCCAGCATCCGCACCATCGGCATCTTGGCGAAGGAGGTACGGGAGAAGAACCGGTTCGCCTTGGTGAACTCGTACCCGTGCTCACAGATCGGGTCGAGCAGGGCGGGCAGGTAGGCGGGGTCCATCTGGGCGTCCCCGGCCATCACCACGTTGACGTCGGCGCCCAGTTCGAGCGCCCGCTCGTGACCGTCCATGATCGAGCCACCGACGCCGGTGTTCTTCTCGTGGTCGATCACGACCACCCGGGGATCACCGACCTGCCGCGCCCGCGCCGAGGTGTCGTCGGTCGAGCAGTCGTTGACCACGACGATGAGGTCGACGAACTCCGGCATGGTGGTGATCGTCTGACCGATCAGCTTGCTCTCGTTGTAGGCGGGCACCACCGCCGCGATCTTTTTGCCCTTGTACATCTCAACCCGCCAGCGCCGAGTCGCGGATACCGAGACAGACCTCCAGCGCGGCGAGGCCGTCCGCGCCGCTGACCGCCGGCTGCCGGCGGTTGACCACGCAGTCGGCGAAGTGCCGCAACTCGTGCATCAGCGGCTCGCCGTGCTGGCTCAGGAAGGGAATCTCCACCAGGCCGCTCTGCCGGTAGCGCACCCCGCCCTCCGAGAGGTACTCGGAGTGTTCGATCCGGTGCACCTCCACCTGCTGGCGCAGCAGGTCGGCCACCACGCAGTTGGCGCGCTGGGTGAGGGTGATCCGGCGGACCTTGTTCTGGCTGATCCGGCTCGCGGTGACGTTGGCGACCACGCCGTTGTCGAACATCAGCAGCGCGCAGGCCAGGTCCTGCTCGTCCGAGCGGACCACCCGGGTCATCGACCGGTGTTCCACGATCTCCGCGCCGGTGACGGCGCGGGCCAGGTCCACGTCGTGGATCATCAGGTCCAGGACCACGTCGGCGAGGGCCCGGTTGGGATAGGGGCCGACCCGGGCGATCTCCAGGGAGATCGGGTCGTCGACGAGCTGCAGCAGCTCGGTCACCACCGGGTTGAACCGCTCGACGTGCCCCACCATCAGGATCCGGTCCTGCTGCTCGGCGACGTCGATCAGCCGGCGCGCGTCCGCCACCGAGGTGGCGATCGGCTTCTCGATCAGCAGGTCACGGCCGCTGCGCAGGATCCGCTCGCCCAGCTCGCCGTGGGTCTCGCTGGGGGTGGCGAGCACCACCGCGTCGGCGGCGGCGATCGCGTCGTCCACGGACGAGGTGTAGCCGGCGCCGATGGACTTCGCCAGGGCGGCCGCGCGATCGATGTCCGGATCGCAGACGGTGGTGACGGTGAGGTCCGGTACGGTCCGGGCGACCCGGCCGTGGTTGGCGCCCATGATGCCGGCGCCGATGATTGCCAGGTCAGGCATCGAAGGCCCCCCGCACGGCCGCGACGATCCGGTCTACCTCGCCCTCGGACAGGTGCTGGTGCACCGGGAGGGAGAGCACCTGCGTCGCGGCCGACTCGGCCCGCGGCGTGGCGTCCGCGGCGATCCGCGGGTGCCCGACGTAGCAGTCGTAGTGGTGCATCAGCCGCGGGTAGTACAGGCCGTAGCCGATCTCCGCCTGCTCCAGCCGCTTACCGAGGTCGTCACGGGTCAGCGGGGCGTCCGCGCCGATCCGGACGGTGTACTGGTGCCAGACGTGACCGCGTCCCTCCGGCACCGTCGGGGTGGCCAGGCCGGGCAGACCGGCCAGGCCGGCGGTGAGCCGCTCGGCGTTGGCCGCCCGCCGCGCGGTCGTCGCCGCCAGCCGGCCGACCTGCGGTACGGCGATGGCGGCCTGCAGGTCGGTGAGCCGCCAGTTGTGGCCCGGCACCTCGTACTGGTACCGCACCCGCATGCCCTGGTTGCGCAGCAGGCGCAGCCGGTCGGCGACGGCGTCGTCGGCGGTGGTGATCAGGCCACCCTCGCCGCACTGCAGGTTCTTCGTGGCGTAGAGCGAGAAGCAGCCCACCCCGAACGAGCCGACGGCCCGGTCGCCGATCCGGGCACCGTGTGCCTGGGCGGCGTCCTCCACGATCCGTACCCCGGCCGCCTCGGCGATCGCCGTCAGCGCCGGCATGTCGGCCGGCAGACCGTACAGGTGGACCGGCATGATGGCCTTGGTCCGCTCGTTGACCAGCGCCCGCACCGACTCGGGGTCGATGGTGAAGTCGTCCCGGATGTCGGCGAACCGGACCGTCGCGCCGGACTCCAGGATGGCGTTGAGGGTGGCCGCGAAGCTGAACGGCGTGGTGATCACCTCGTCGCCGGGGCCGAGGCCCAGCGCCTCCAGGGCGGCCACCAGGGCGACCGTGCCGTTGCTCACCGCGACCGCGTGCGGCACACCGCAGAGTTCGGCGAAGGACCGCTCCAGCTCGGCGACGACGGGTCCCTGGGCCAGTTTTCCGGACCGCAACACCTCAAGTACGGCGGCCTCCTCCTCCGGACCGATGACCACCGAGGTGATGGGAATGAACGACATGAACTCCGTCTCCTGTGTGTTCAGCGCGCTTCGAGTAGGTCCAGGGCCGGCCGTTCCTCGGTCCGGGCCACCACTTCGCCCTTGCGGTTGACCCAGCCGAAGTGGCGCGCCGGGCTTCCCGCCACCAGTTGGTACGGCTGCACGTCCCGGCTGACCAGTGCACCGGCCGCGACCATCGCGTACTCGCCGATCTGCTTGCCGCAGACGATGGTGGCGTTCGCGCCGATGGAGGCGCCGCGCCGGACGAGGGTGGGGGTGACCACCCAGTCGGGGTTCTGCGCCCGCGGATAGCGGTCGTTGGTGAAGACCGCACTCGGCCCGACGAAGACCTCGTCCTCCAGCGTCACGCCGACGTACACCGACACGTTGTTCTGCACCTTGACCCGGTCACCGATCACGACGCCGGCGTCGACGTAGACGTTGCGCCCGATCGTGCAGCCCGCACCGATGCGCGCGGTGGACCGGATGTGGGTGAGATGCCAGACCTTGGTGTCCGGGCCGATGTCGGCACCGTTCTCGACCTCGGCCGTCGGGTGGACGAAGACACTCGGATCACGAGCGGCGGTGTCGGTCACATCCACACCTCGAGGAAGTCGGTGGCGGTCGCGGGACGGACAGACGATAGCCTGCTAACCCGTGACCCACTGTGGCGGGTCCTACCGGGGAGGCAGCTTCGTGAGTTCAGCCGTGGCGTCCATCGCCAGCCTCACCCGTCGCAGCAGCGTACGGTTCCTCATCGTCGGTGGGCTGAGCGTGGCCACGGACACCGGCGCGCTGTTCGTGTTCCACGGCGTACTGGGGCTCTGGCTGCCGGTGGCGACGGTCCTCGCGTTCGCGACGGCGTTCGTGGTCAACTTCGGGCTCAACCGGGTGTGGGCGTTCGGCGCCACCGGCGCGGTCGGCGGTCAGGTCTGGCGTTACCTGGCCCTGGTGCTGGTCAACCTGGTCGCCACCGTGCTGCTGGTGCAGGGCCTGACCTGGGCCGGGCTGCCGTACCTGGTCGCGAAGGTGGTCACCGCCGGCGCGCTGGCGGCGATGAACTACGTGGTGTCCAAGAAATGGATCTTCATCTGACCCGGTGGGGTCCGGTTCCGACGGTTGAGGGCGGTACGCCGACCGGCGTACCGCCCTCAACCGTGCTGTCCCGGTGTTACAGATACTGGCCGGTGTTGCTGGCGGTCTCGATCGACCGGCCGGCCTCGGTGCCCTTGCCGCCGGAGACGAGCGTACGGATGTAGACGATCCGTTCGCCCTTCTTGCCGGAGATCCGGGCCCAGTCGTCCGGGTTGGTGGTGTTCGGCAGGTCCTCGTTCTCCCGGAACTCGTCGACGCAGGCGTCCAGCAGGTGCTGCAGCCGCAGGCCCTTGCGTCCGGAGGAGAGGAACTCCTTGATGGCCATCTTCTTGCCCCGGTCGACGATGTTCTGGATCATCGCCCCGGAGTTGAAGTCCTTGAAGTACAGGACCTCCTTGTCACCGTTGGCGTAGGTGACCTCCAGGAACCGGTTCTCCTCGGTCTCCGAGTACATCCGCAGGACCACGGCCTCGATCATGGCCGCCACCGTCGCCTGGGCGTCCTGGCCGTGCTCGGCCAGGTCGTCCGGGTGCAACGGCAGGCCGGAGAGGATGTACTTGGAGAAGATGTCCTTCGCCGCCTCGGCGTCCGGACGCTCGATCTTGATCTTGACGTCCAGTCGGCCCGGCCGCAGGATCGCCGGGTCGATCATGTCCTCCCGGTTGGAGGCGCCGATCACGATGACGTTCTCCAGCCCCTCCACGCCGTCGATCTCGCTGAGCAGCTGGGGAACGATCGTGTTCTCCACGTCGGAGGAGACACCGGAGCCACGGGTCCGGAACACCGAGTCCATCTCGTCGAAGAACACGATGACCGGGGTGCCCTCGCCGGCCTTCTCCCGGGCCCGCTGGAAGACCAACCGGATGTGCCGCTCGGTCTCACCGACGTACTTGTTGAGCAGCTCGGGGCCCTTGATGTTGAGGAAGTAGCTGGTGTGCTTCTCCTCGCCCCGCCGCTCGGCGATCTTCTTGGCCAACGAGTTGGCCACCGCCTTGGCGATCAGGGTCTTGCCGCAGCCCGGCGGGCCGTAGAGCAATATGCCCTTCGGCGGACGCAGCTGGTGTTCGCGGAACAGGTCGGCGTGCAGGAACGGCAACTCGACCGCGTCCCGGATCTGCTCGATCTGCGAGTGCAGGCCACCGATGTCGCCGTAGTCGACGTCGGGAACCTCCTCCAGGACGAGCTCCTCGACCTCGCTCTTCGGGATGCGCTCGTACGCGTACGCCGAGCGCGGCTCGATCATCAACGAGTCGCCGGTCCGCAACGGCGCGCCGATCAGCGTCTCGGCCAGATGGACGATCCGCTCCTCGTCGGCGTGCGAGATGACCAGCGCACGGTCGCCCGCCCCACCGGTCGGGCTGTCCAGCACCTCCTTGAGCATGACCACCTCGCCGACCCGTTCGTAGCCGAACGCGTCGACGATGTTGAGGGCGTCGTTGAGCAGCACCTCCTGGCCGCGCCGCAGCTCGGCCACGTCGATCGAGGGGGACACCGCCACCCGCAGCTTGCGGCCGCCGGTGAAGACGTCGACCGTCCCGTCCTCGTGTCGCGCCAGGAAGACACCGTACCCGCTGGGCGGTTGCGCCAGCCGGTCGATCTCCTCCTTGAGCGTGACGATCTGGGCCCGTGCTTCCTTGAGCGTGCTCACGAGCCGGTCGTTGTTCTCGGTCAGCCGAGCCAGCTGCGCCTGGGTGGCCGCCAGTCGTTCCTCGAGCTGCCGCACGTGTCGAGGGCTCTCCGTCAGTTTGCGCCGAACCAGAGCGAGTTCCTCTTGAAGGAACGCGACCTGGGTGGAGAGATCGTGGGCCTCCTTCTCCCACCGTGCGGCGCGCGAGTCCGCGTCGTCGCTGCGTGCCACGTCCCACCTCCCCGGGGGCTTGAACGTTCTGCCATAACACTAACCGGTATGAGGCCGATTCGGTCCCGCGCAACACCCTCGTCACTGAACCTTGATCGTCAAGGCCACTTCCGCAGGCGGACCGGACCGCTCTCCGGTAGCGTTTTGGGGCCACTCCGGCACCGTCGGCGCGGCCCGCCCGGACCGGCCGGTTGCCGCCCGGACCGGCCCGGTTTCACAGTGCCGGTCGGCCGACCACCGAGGAGACCAACCGGGCGAACTCCTCCAACCGGGCGATCTGCCCGTCCCCGCCGTCGTCGCGGGTCTTGCCGAACCGCAGCGCGTCGTGCCGCGGCGGCGCCGGGGCCTCCTCGGCGGGTGCGGTCTCGTCCAGCGAGCTGAGCAGCAGGTAGACGTCCACGCTGTCGACCCTGATCCCGCCGTCGGGGGTACGGGTCAGCCGCCGGCGGCAGCCCACCTCGGTGACCGTCGAGACCGGCACCACCCGCAGTGAGGAGGTCATCGAGCCGGCCGGGCCGTCGTCCGGCGGCACGTCCTCGCCGTGCCACAGGATCAACCGGCTGCCGTCGCAGATCACCACCTCCTGCCACACCCCGTTGACCTCGTTGACGAAACGCTCCAGGGTGAAGCCGAGCACGGCGGCGCCGCCGAGCGCGCCGTGCAGCGCCTCCAGGGCCAGGTCGGGGTCGCGCAGGTAGGCCCGGGCCGCCGATTCCAGATCCCGGTACGGCGACCAGTCCGGGAAGACGGCCGGCAGGTCACCCCCGTTGTACGCCGGCCTGCTCATGCCGGCCCTCCGCTGCGCTCCGGCCCGTCATGAGGCGCATCCGCGCCGAGCTTGATGATTCGCTCGCTCCGCTCCCTCATGCCGGCTCTCCAGCGCGCTCCGACCCGCCAGGACACGTCACCGGGCGGCCTCCTCCTGGCCGGGTCCGCCGTCCACGGCCGCGCCGTCGGCGGTCGCGGTCGCCGCGCCGGCGGCCGGGCCCGCCTGCCGCAGCCCCTGCTTGCGCAGCGCGTACGCCTCGGCGCCCTTGCTCGGCTTGCGCCGCCGGGCCGGTGCGGTGACGCCCGGCGCCAACCGCCGGGAGGAGACCAGGAAGGCGGTGTGGGCGATCATGCGATGGTCCGGTCGGACGGCGAGCCCGTCGGCGTGCCAGTCGCGGACCAGCGACTCCCAGGCCCGGGGCTCGGTGAACCCGCCGCGCTCGCGGAGCGCCTCCACCAATTCCGACAGCTGGGGAGTGGTCGCCACGTAACCGATGAACACCCCACCGGGGATCAGCGCCCGCTCCACCAGGTCGAGCGCCTCCCAGGGGGTCAGCATGTCCAGGATGATCCGGTCGAATCCGACCTCCGGGCAGTCGGCCACGTCGCCGACGTGCAGTCGCCACGCCGGATGCGGTCCGCCGAAGAACTCCTCGACGTTACGCCGGGCAATCTCCGCGAAGTCGGGCCGCAACTCGTACGAGTGCACCTCGCCCCCGGTGCCGACGGCCCGCAGCAGGGAGCAGGTCAGGGCGCCCGAGCCGGCGCCCGCCTCGAGTACCTTGGCGCCGGGGAAGACGTCCCCCATGGCGACGATCTGCGCGGCGTCCTTGGGGTAGATGACCTGGGCGCCGCGCGGCATCGAGAGCACGTAGTCGGCCAGCAGCGGCCGCAGCGCGAGGTAGGCGGTGCCCCCGGCGGAGCTGACCACGCTGCCGTCCGGCAGGCCGATCAACGCGTCGTGCTCCAGCGCGCCCCGGTGGGTGTGGAAAGATCTGCCCGGTTCGAGGGTGATCGTGTGCATTCGCCCCTTGGGGTCGGTCAGCTGCACCCGGTCACCCGGGCGGAACTCGCCCCGGCGTACCGCGGGCGGCGCCGGAACGTCGACGGGCCGCGCGGTCATCCGGACAGCCCGTCGCGCTCGACGTCGCGGGGGTGGGGCCGACCGCGTCGGCCGCTGTGCTGGATCACGTGTTCTTCATCTCTCGTTTCGGTTCGAGGAGCTGCGCCAGGTCGGCGACGTGCAGGACGCCGACCACATCTTCGCCTGACGTCACGACGTACTGTGCGCCCGGGTGGCTCTGCACGGCCTGGATCACCTGCTCGCCGGAGAGCCCGACCGGCAGGCTCGGCACGCCGTCGAGCGCCCGGGCCACCGTGTCCACCGACACCCAGGGTCGGCGCGCGGCCGGCACCGCGTCGGCGGCGGTGTGGTCGACCAGGGCCACCAACCGGCCGGACGAGTCGGTCACCCCGAGCGCGACGCCCGGCCCCACCTCGGCACCGCGCCGCTGGGCCTCGCCCAGCGGGGTACCCGTCGGCACCCGGAACACCGGCCGGGCCAGCCGGGCCAGATCGATCAACGGGAAACGGCGGCTGATCCGGGCGACCCGGATCGACTGGCCGGCGCCCTGCCAGAGGGTGAACGCCACCAGCAGCATCAGCGCCAGACCGAGCGGGGCGAGCACGCCGATCCAGGTCAGCAACGCGACCCCGACCGCGGTGGCGCCGGCGACCGCCCGACCGACCCAGCCGGCCACCTCGGTGCCGCGGTGCCGGTCCCGAGTGACCGCCCAGACCACCGCCCGCAGCGCCCGTCCGCCGTCCAGCGGCAGCCCGGGCAGGCTGTTGAAGACCGCGACCAGCAGGTTGCTGACCGCCAACTGGAAGGTCAACTGGTCGGGCAGCGTCCGGTCCGGCAGCGCCACGGTGGCCAGCACCGCCACCAGCCCGAGCACCAGCGACACCGCCGGCCCGGCGAGCGAGACCAGCAGGTCCACCCGGGGGCTGGGCGCGTCCCGGTCCATCTCCGTGTAACCGCCCAGCAGTTCCAGCGTGATGCCGCGTACCCCGATGCCGAACCGGCGGGCGGTCACCGCGTGTCCCAACTCGTGCAGCAGCACCGAACCGAGCAGGCAGACGACGAACCCGAAGCCGACCAGGTAGCCGGCGGCCTGGGACAGCTCCAACCGGTGCCGGACGTACTCGCCGTAGCTGACCGTGACCAGCACCGCCAGCAGCACCATGGAGACGTTGAGAAAGACCGGAACGCCGAACACCCGACCGACGCGCAGGCCGGTTCGCCGCTCGGCCGGACGTCGGGGTGAGGTGTCCTCCATCGGCTAGATGGTACGGAAACCGGCGGCCGGGTGGACGCGCCCACCCGCCGGACCTGTCGTACCGGTGGCCTAACCTTCCGGTCATGACGGCGGAAACGGTGACAGCGCACCCGGCACCCACCCAACCGGCACCCGCCGGGGCCGACCCGGGGCCGGCCGGCCCGACGGCCCGGATCAGCGCCTCGCTGTCGCCCTCCCGGGCGGCGGACTTCAAGACCTGTCCGCTGCTCTACCGGTTCCGCAGCATCGACCGGCTGCCCGAGCGGACCACCGCGGAGCAGGCCCGGGGCACCCTGGTGCACGCCGTGCTGGAGCGGCTGTTCGACCTGCCGGCCGCCGACCGTACCCCGGCGGCCGCCGGTGACCTGGTCGACCCGCAGTGGCAACGCCTGGTCGCCGAGCAGCCCGAGCTGGCCGACCTGTTCGACCCGGACGACACCGCCGGCCCGGTGGCGTTCCTGGCCTCGGCGCGGGACCTGCTCGGTGGCTACTTCAGCGTGGAGGACCCGTCCCGGCTCGAACCGGCCGAACGGGAGACGTTGATCTCCACCGTCGTGGACGACCGGTTGTTGATCCGCGGCTACGTCGACCGGCTGGACGTGGCGCCCGACGGCGCGCTGCGGGTGGTCGACTACAAGACCGGTGGCGCGCCGCGCGAGGCGTTCGAGGCGCGGGCGTTGTTCCAGCTCAAGTTCTACGCCCTGGTGCTGTGGCGGACCCGTGGCGTGGTGCCGCGGGTGCTCCGCCTGCTCTACCTCAAGGACGAGGAGATCTGCGACTACGCCCCGGACGCGGAGGAGCTGGCCCGGTTCGAGCGGACCCTGCTGGCCCTGTGGCGGGCCATCGAGCAGGCCACCGAGGCGCGCGACTTCCGGCCCAAGCCGAGCAAGCTGTGCGGCTGGTGCAGCTACCAGGCGCACTGCCCGGAGTTCGGCGGCACTCCCCCGCCCTTTCCCGAGCCGCCGACGGCCGGGCCCACACCGGCCGGACCCGTACCGGTGGGTCTGGTCCCGGCGGCCCGGCCCGCGTCGGCGGTCCCGGCCGACGCTCCCCCGCCCGGCGCGGATGAGTGAACCTTTTCCAACCTGAACCCCGCGGCGCGCACGCGCCGCCGTCGACCCCGGCCGACGACGGCCGGCAAGGAAAGGTGGAAAAAGGATCAGTGCGGGTCATCCCCGAGGAGGAGGCCCGGCTCGACATCGGCGATGAGTCGCCCGCCGCAACGGCGACTAGCGTCATTGTCATGGACAACAGCGTCGCCGACCGGCTGCGGCAGCGACCGTTGCAGGCCGACATCCTGTTCGCGGTGGCGGTGGCGCTGTTCTCGTTCGCCGTCGGGTTGGTGCCGGCCCCGGAGACCGCCGGCACCCCGCTGCCCGTCGCGTTGGGCCTGGTGGTCCTCTGCGCGGCGCCCGTCGCCGTGCGCCGGCTGCGGCCGTGGGTGGCCGTCGGGGCGACCGTGGCCACGTTCGTCGTCACCTCGATCGCCCACTACCCCACCGTCAGCCATGTCGTGGCCCTGCTGGTGCTGACGTACACGATGGCCGCCAACTGCCCGGCGAAGCCGGCGGTCGTCGCCACGGTCGCGTTGTGGACGCCCGAGATCCTGATCCCGCTGATTCTGCGGGCCGCGGGCGGCCTGGCCGACCAGCAGCCCGGTCCGGTCAGCGCGATCGGTGGCCTGTTGCCCGGGTGTGTCTTCTTCTTCGTCGGGCGGACCGTGCACGCCCGACGCACCTCCACGGCGGCGTTGCGGGAGCGGGCCCGGGTCGCGGAGGAGAACCAGCGTTCGCTGGCCGATCAGGCGGTCGCCGACGAACGCCGGCGGATCGCCCGCGAGCTGCACGACGTGGTCGCCCACCACGTCAGCGTGATGGGGGTGCTGGCCACCGGGGCGCGCCGGGTGCTGCGCCGCGACCCCGACGCGGCCGACGAGGCGTTGGGCACCATCGAGGACACCAGCCGCAGCACGCTGCGCGAGATGCGCCGGCTGCTGGACGTGCTGCGCACCGAGACCGAGCCGGCCGCGGACCTCAGCCCGCAACCCGGGCTGGCCGGGATCGAGTCGCTGGTCGAACAGGTCCGCGAGGCCGGCCTGCCGGTGACGCTGCGGGTGGACGGGGTGCCTGGTCCGCTGGATCCCGGGGTGGCGCTGACCATCTACCGGATCGTGCAGGAGGCGCTGACCAACGTGTTCAAGCACGCCGGGGCCGCGGCGACCGCGCAGGTCCGGCTCAGCTTCGGCGCGCTCTGGCTGATCGTGGAGATATTCGACACCGGGCACGGCCCGTCGCCCGGGCCCGGCCGGCTGGGGCACGGCCTGGTGGGCATGCGGGAACGGGTCGCCCTCTACAACGGCACGCTGCGCACCGGTCCCCGCCCGGGCGGCGGGTTCCGGGTGTACGCGAAGATTCCCGTGGAGCAACTTGGTGCACCCGTCGGCGGAGGTACGACATGAGCGAGCGCAGCGGAGGGCCGACATGAGCGGCGAGCGGCCGGTGCGGATCCTGCTCGTCGACGACCAGCCGCTGCTGCGGACCGGGTTCCGGATGGTGCTCGGCGCCGAGGACGACCTCGACATCGTCGGTGAGGCCGGTGACGGTGCGGAGGCGGTCGACCTGGCCCGGCGGCTGCTGCCGGACGTGGTGCTGATGGACATCCGGATGCCCCGGATGGACGGGGTGGCCGCCACCCGGACGATCGTCGACGCCCGGCTGCCGGTACGGGTGCTGATCCTGACCACCTTCGATCTCGACGAGTACGTGGTGGGCGCGCTGCGGGCCGGGGCCAGCGGCTTCCTGTCCAAGGACGTACCCGCCGAGGACCTGGTCACCGCGATCCGTACGGTGGCCGCCGGCGAGGCGGTGGTGGCGCCCCGGATCTTGAAACGGCTGCTGGACAAGTTCGCCGACTCGCTGCCCGATCCGGGGGCCACCGCGCCAAAGGCGTTGGCCGCGCTGACCGAGCGGGAGCGCGAGGTCCTGGTGCAGGTGGCCCGCGGCCTGTCCAACGCGGAGATCGCCCGGGCGTTGTCGGTGAGCGAGACGACGATCAAGACCCACGTCGGGCACGTGCTGACCAAGCTGGGCCTGCGCGACCGGGTGCAGGCCGTGGTGCTGGCGTACGAGACGGGTCTGGTGCGGCCCGGCTCCTGAGCGGCCGGGTACCACCGACGACGGGGTGGGGTCGTCCCGTCGGCCGATCCCGGACCCCGCCCTCGGTCGTACCCGGAAATCGGCCGCGGGCAGGAGGGCGTGGGCACGGGCGGCGCCTACCGTTGGTGACGTCGCCGCTGGCCACGGCGGTGCGGTAGAGGGCTCCGGCCGCCGATCGGCCCGACCGCGGCACCAACCACTGTTACGTTCGGTGATCAGACGTGTCGTCGGGGTGGCGGCGGTCCGGCGTGTCCGGCGCCGGACACGGGCCGCGCGTTCAGGGGGAACCCTGAGCCGGCATCCGGGCCGACCCGCAGCGAAAAATCCGCGTCCGGCTCCGCCCAGGGTCGGACGCTGCGGACGGTGACGGGGCCGAGGATGGAACCTGCCGGCCGGACCACGGTCCGGCCGGACCAGAGACTTCACCAGAAGGAGAAAACATTGACCGCGACGGTGGCCAGCGACACGCAGGCTGCGGCCCGCGCCCGTGACGTGTGGAAGGTGTACGGCACCGGCGAGGCGCAGGTGGTCGCGCTGCGGGGGGTCAGTGCCGAGTTCGAACGCGGTCGGTTCACCGCGATCATGGGCCCGTCCGGCTCCGGCAAGTCGACCTTGATGCACTGCCTGGCCGGGCTGGACGCGGTGACCCGGGGCACCATCGAGATCGGCGACACCACGGTGACCGGGCTCGGCGACGCCGGCCTGACCAAGCTGCGGCGGGACAAGGTCGGCTTCATCTTCCAGCAGTTCAACCTGCTGCCGACGCTGAGCGCCAAGGAGAACATCCTGCTGCCGCTGTCGATCGCCGGGCGGAAGCCGGACCAGGCCTGGTTCGACACGGTGATCGCGACGGTGGGACTGGGTGACCGGCTCGGCCACCGACCGAGCCAGCTCTCCGGCGGCCAGCAGCAGCGGGTGGCCTGCGCCCGGGCGTTGGTGTCCCGCCCCGAGGTGGTCTTCGCCGACGAGCCGACCGGCAACCTGGACTCCCGTTCCGGCGCCGAGGTGCTCGGCTTCCTGCGCCGGTCGGTGGCCGAGTACGGGCAGACCATCGTCATGGTCACCCACGACCCGGTGGCCGCCTCGTACGCCGACCGGGTGGTCTTCCTCGCCGACGGTCAGATCGTCTCGGAGCTGGTCGAGCCGACCCCGGAGACCGTGCTGGACACCATGAAGAAGCTCGACGGCGCCGCCGAGGCGGGCCACTGATGCTGCGCGCGACGTTCAAGAGCCTGCTGGCCCGCAAGGTCCGGCTGATCCTGTCCGGCCTGGCCGTGGTGTTGGGCGTGATGTTCGTGTCCGGCGCCTTCGTCCTCACCGACACGCTGGGCCGGTCCTTCGACGCGGTGTTCGCCGACGCGTACGCCGACACCGACGTCGCGGTGAGCGCCAAGCCGAAGGTCGCGGTGAGCGAATCCGAGGGTGAGCAGGTCGCCGCCACGTTCCCGGTCGCCACCCTGGCGAAGGTCCGCGCGGTCCCCGGGGTGGAGCGCGCCACCGGCGAGGCCCAGGCCGACGGCGCGCGGGTGATCGGCAGCAACGGCAAGGCGCTCACCTCGGTCGGACCGCCGCAGCTCGGCGGCAACTGGACCGGCGATGACGGCCTGGTGAAGCTGCGCGAGGGGCACGGCCCCACCGCCAACGACGAGATCGCGGTCAACGCCGCCGTCGCCCAGGCCGCGAAGATCAAGGTCGGTGACCGGGTCGGGGTGCTGACCCTCGGTCCCCGACGCGAGTTCACCCTGGTCGGGATCTTCGGCTACAGCGGCGGCCGGGACAGCATCGGCGGGATGCAGCAGGTGGCCTTCACCGAACCGGTCGCCCAGCGGCTCATGCTTGGCGAGCCCGGGGTCTACAGCAGCATCACCGTGCACGCCGCCGCCGGTGTCGGTGACGCCGTCCTGCGCGACCGGATCGCCGCCGAACTGGGCGACGGGTACGTCGTCAAGACCGGCAAGCAGCTGTCCGACGAGGCGTCGGCGAGCCTGAAGGAGGCGTTGTCCTTCTTCAACAAGATCCTGCTTGGTTTCGCCGGGGTGGCGCTGTTCGTCGGCATCTTCCTGATCCTGAACACCTTCTCGATCATCGTGGCCCAGCGCACCCGCGAGTTGGCGCTGCTGCGGGCCGTCGGCGCGAACCGTCGCCAGGTCGTCGGATCGGTGCTGGTCGAGGCCGTGGTGATCGGGCTGTTCGCCTCGGTGCTCGGCCTGGGCGCCGGGGTCGGCGTCGGTGCGCTGCTCGCGTATCTCTTCGGCAAGTTCGGCGGCGGCCTGGAACTGGCCGGCATCGGCGTGCCCGCCGCGGCGGTGGTCAGCGCCTTCGCCGTCGGCCTGGTGGTGACCGTCGTCGCCGCGGTGCTGCCGGCGCTGCGGGCCTCCCGGATCCCACCGATCGCGGCGATGCAGGACGTCGCCAACCCGGACCGGCCGTTGACGAAGCTCAGCGTGGCCGGCGCCGCGGTGTCGGCGGTCGGCGGCACGCTGCTGGCCGTCGGGCTGACCGGCAAGGCCGGCGACGGCAACGGCACGCTCTGGACGATCCTCGGTGGGGTGCTGCTCGCCTTCATCGGGGTGGCGCTGCTGACCCCGCTGATCAGTCGGCCGGTGGTCGGCCTGCTGGGCCGGTTGTTCTCCTGGTCGGTGCCGGGCAAGCTGGGCCGGCTCAACTCCGGCCGCAACCCGCGCCGCACGGCGATCACCGCCGCCGCGCTGATGGTCGGCATCGCGCTGGTCACCGGCGTGACGGTGATCCTCGGCTCGGCGAAGGACAGCCTGACGGCGCTGGCCGAGGACACCATCCAGGCGCAGTTGGTCATCGCCGGTCAGCAGAACGGGCCCCGCCCGCCGACGTTCGACCCCGCGGTGCTCGACCGGGTGGCCGCCATCCCCGGCGTACGGTCGGTGGCCGGCGAGTACGGCGACCGGGCGATGGTCAACGGCAAGCAGACGTACGTCTCCGCGACCAGCAACGTCGCGGCGCTGAAGGACATCTACCAGGCCCGGGCCACCGCGGGCAGCATCGACTCGCTCGGGCCGGACCAGATGCTGGTCGACTCCGGCACCGCGGCCAAGCGGGGGCTCACCGTCGGCGCGAGGGTGCCGGTGCAGCTGTCCCGGGGCGAGCCGAAGACCTACACGCTCAGCGGCATCTACGCCGAGTCCGACCTGTTCGGCGGCTTCCTGCTGCCGGTACAGGCGACGAAGGACTTCGCCGTACCGCAGCCGAGCCGGGCCTACCTGCAGCTCGCCCCCGGTACGCCGGTGGACCGGGTGCAGCCGCAGGTGGACGCCCTGCTGCGGGACAGCCCCGAGGTGACGGTCACCGACCGGGCCGAGTTCATCAAGCAGCAGACCAGCCAGTTCGACACCATCCTGACGATGATCCAGGTGCTGCTCGCGCTGGCGATCCTGATCGCGGTGCTGGGCATCGTCAACACGCTGGCCCTGTCGGTGCTGGAGCGGACCCGCGAGCTGGGTCTGCTGCGGGCGATCGGACTGCGCCGGGGTCAGACGATGCGGATGATCACGGTCGAGGCGGTGGTGATCTCGATCTTCGGCGCGCTGCTCGGCGTGGTGGTCGGGTCCGGCATCGGTGCCGCGGTGGTCCGGGCGCTGCACGACGAGGGCATCAAGAAGTTGGTGTTCCCGTGGTCCCAGATGGGGTTGTTCCTCGGGTTGGCCGCGGTGATCGGCGTGGTGGCCGCGGTGCTGCCGGCGATCCGGGCGGCCCGGATCAACGTGCTCGGCGCGATCGCACACGAATAACGGGGGGTGCCGAGCAACGGGGGGGAACCGCGGGCGGGGCGACGTCAATGAGGGGGACGCCGCCCCGCCCGTCGGGCTCAGACCCGGATCCGTGTACGCGTACTCGTTGTCAGACCGCCGGCGGCGGTGCGGCGCCGGACACCGGCGGCAGCAGCGCGGCGAGCAGGGCGAGGTCCGCCGCGGTCAGGCTCGCCACCAGATGTACGCCGTCGGCGGCCGGGATCGGCACGTCGTGCGGTACGGCCAGCACCGCCGCACCGGCGGCGAGGGCGCTGGCCACCCCGGTCGGGGAGTCCTCCACCGCCACGCACCGCCGCACCGGCACGCCCAGCAGCCGGGCCGCCGTCAGGTACGGGGTGGGGTGCGGCTTCGGGTCGTCGACCTCGTCGCCGCAGACCACCACGTCGAAGCTGTCCCGGCCCAGCGTGTCGAGGGCCACCTCGACCAGCGACCGGGCGGTCGAGGTGACCAGCGCGGTCGGGATCCCGGCGGTACGGACCGCCCGCAGCAGGGCGAGGGCGCCGGGTCGCCAGGTCAGGCCCGCGGCGAACAACTCGGTGACCCGCTCCTCCAACCAGGCCGCACCGAGCGCGGCGTCCCGCCACGGCTGGTCCAGGTCTGCGTGCAGGATGGCCATCGAGTCGGCCATGCTGGAGCCGACCATCGCCCGCCGCCCCGCGTCGGAGAGGGTGCCGCCGTAGCGGGCGGCCAGTTCGTGCAGGGCGACGTCCCACAGCTTCTCGCTGTCGACGAGGGTCCCGTCCATGTCGAAGAGCACGGCGGCGGGATGCTGGCCGGTCAGGGTGTCCCCCACGTCAGTTGAGATCGCAGCCGGCCAGCGAGCGCTGGTAGCCGGCGAAGAAGAAGTTCGATCGTTGCTCGGCGTCGCCGTGCGCGCCCTCGGCGAACCACGGCTGCCCCGGGTCGTCGCCCACCTCGATCAGGCCCCGACGCAGCTCGTCGATGTCGCCGTCCTGCAGCGTGAGGACCTTCTCCCGGACCGAGTCGCCGATGTACGCGCCGGCCATGCAGTCGGCCTGCAACTCCTGCTGGATGGTGAAGTTGTACCGAATGCCCAGCCGGACCTGGATGCCGTGCGCGTACTCGTGTCCGAGGAGGTAGAACAGGAACGCGTCACCGATCTGCCGGAACTCGGCGGCCGCCCAGTTCACGTCGTACGCGATGAAGTCACCGGCCGGGCAGTAGACGGCGTTGTTCCGGGGGACCCGCTGGTTGCCACAGCTGATCTGGCCTTCGCGGGTGTAGGTGGTGACCCGGCGGATCGGCTGGAAGGACCGGCCCCGGCTGCGCAACTGCTCGTCCCAGTACCGTTCGGCGAGCCGGATCGCCCCCTGGGCGTCCTTCTGGAACTCCTCGGCCGTCATGGTGCCGTCCTCGTCCTCGCCGGGCGGGGTGGCCGTCCCGGACCGGGTGGACGTGCCCGCGCCGTACGGCTGGTTGCCGCCCCCGGCGCCCCGTCCCCCGACCCCGCAGGCCAGCACCACGACCAGCGCGGCCGCCAGGCCCAGCACGGTCGATCCGCCAGCTGACCGACGACCCGGCAGTCGCGTCATGACGTTCCTCCTCGCGTTCGACGAACCACGTCCACTTACCCGTACGCCCGGACGGCGACTCCCGTTCGATACGCCGTCGACGTGTTCGACACCATCGTCTCCGTCGCGCGCCACCGGCCACACACCGGCCCACCCTGGGCATACGGCGATCGTCCGACCACACAGCGACCCGTCCGGCCACGAACCGGCCCGTGCGGGGCAGCGGAGACCGATGCCGGACAGCCGACCCGCCCGCCGGGCTACCCCGGTCGGGCCGGGCCGGCGTGCGAGGGTGGCGACGGGAGGGACGACCACCCGGCCACGATCGTCGTTGGAGGCGGAATGTCCACCCGAAGAAGTCCGCGCACCGCACTCGCCCACACCGGCAGCTACCGGAATGCGGGCCAGTGCTCCGGCCTTCAGGCCGGGGGTGAAGGCCCGCGCTGGGAGGGCCGCCAAGGCCCGAGCAGGCCGTTGACCGTGGTACGGTCGGAACGGATCCGGGCGATAACCAAGCCCGGGTCCAAGCACGAAACGTCGCCGCAGGGCTTGCGGAGACGGAAAACGCCTGTGGAGCGCGGGTAAGACCGAGACCCGTCCCGGCACCGCGCGGTGAAGCAGGAACCCGCCCGGACCCTGCGCGTTCCACGCGCAGCGTGGAGGGAATCCCCGCCATTCATGGCGGTGGAGGAAGTCAATGAGCCGGCGGTCGACCGGGCACGGGCCGCGGCCCCCGGCGACGGGGTGGCGTCGCCCTCAGGCCGGTGCCGGCAGGGTGGCGGCAGCCGACCGGTCCACCTGACCGGTGACCTCGACGTCGTCGTACCGGCCGCCCGGCGCGGCGGTGTCGGGTTCGATCGGCGCACATCCGGTTCCGCCGCCCCCGGGGGTGGCTTCCGGTCCGGTGGCGGCCGGCTCCGCGAACACGCCCGGAAACGCCGTCCCGGTGCCGGCCGGCTCGCCGCCGTCCGGCACCGGCGTGCCGGACAGGGCCGCGACCATCCGGTCCACGTCGTCGGCGACCAGCCGGAACGATGCCCGGCAGACCGGCCCGAGCCACAGTGACAGCACGACGATGCCCTGATCCTCGTGATGGCTGATCCGCATCGTCCGGTCGCCACCACGGACGTCCTCGAATTCGTCGCCCCGGGCGACCCGTGTCTCCCCCACGTCCCCCAGAATGACCGAAGGCGCGGGCCGGGAAAAGATGGGCGAGACTCAACTATGACGAAGGTTCTGGTCACCGGCATGTCGGGCACCGGCAAGTCGTCCGTGCTGCGCGTTCTCGCGACCCGTGGACACCGCACCGTCGACACCGACACGGACCGGTGGAGCCGCTGGGTGACGCTGCCGGACGGTTCCGCGGACTGGATCTGGCGCGAGCGGGCGATCGGGGACCTGCTCGCCGGCCATCGCACCGGGAACCTGTTCGTGGCCGGCTGCAAGAGCAACCAGGGTGGATTCTATCCGCTGTTCGATCAGGTGGTGCTGCTCAGCGCACCGGCCGAGGTCCTGCTGCGGCGGGTCGCCGCCCGGACGGACAACCCGTACGGCAAGCGGCCCGAGGAGCGCGCCGCGATTCTGCGGTACGTGGCCACCGTCGAGCCCCTGTTACGGGCCACCGCCACCGTCGAGATCGACACCTCGGCGCCGCTCGGGGAGGTGGTCGCCCGGTTGGAGACGCTCGCCGGAGGCTGACCCGTACCGGGTGGTTCGGGGCGCCGCGCCGCCGTCAGCCCGCCGAGCGGTCGGCCCAGTCGAGGACCCGCAGGGCGCGCAAAGTGTTCCACCGGCTGGGCCGGTCAGGTGGCCGGGGAAGTAGGCTCCGCCGGCCCACTGGCCGTCCTCGCCCCGCAGGGCCAGCAGCCGGGCGCCCCGCCCGTCGGTCGCCACCCGGGTCCGTTCCGCCGCCACCGTCTCGACCGGCGCGCCGGTCAGGTCTCGCAACGCCTGCCACCGGATCGACGGGTCTGAGTCGAGGAGCCAGTCCAGAACGGCCATGGTCGGACAGCCTAGTGCGGTGGGCCGGGGTGGAAATCATCCCACGTCCTGAAACCTACTTGTCCGATAGGGTAACGAGAGTTCATGCTGATGGCATGTCGATGCAAAGCGCCCCGCTTGACGCCACCGCCGTCGCGGTGTCGCGGGGCTGCTGCCGCGGCTGGACCGCCGCGCGCGGCCGCTGCCGCTGACCGGAGGCCCTTCCTTCCACCCGTCGGGCGTCACCCCCTGCGGCCGGCCGCCGGCTGACCCTGACGCGATCTTTCCCACCGCCGCGACTCCTTCGGCGTACCCGGTGCGGGGTGCGCCGGGCAGCGAACCTCCGCTGCCGGCGTCGGCGCCGGTGTCCGCGCATCCGCCATCCCCGCCAGGAGGCACGCCGCCATGTCCGTCACCATCGAACCGGCGACCACCCCCATCGAACCGGCGACCACCAGCTTCGACCCCACGACCACAGTGGATCCCGACCGGTTTCGTGGTCTGCTCCGGCACCAGGCCGCGGCGGTCGCCGTGGTCACCGCCGCCGGTGACCCACCGGTCGGTTTCACCGCCACCTCGTTCACCTCCGTCTCGCTGCACCCACCGCTGGTCTCGTTCTGCGTCGCGCAGACCGCGTCGAGCTGGCCGGGCATCGCCCGGGCCGAACACATCGCGGTGCACCTGCTGGACCGCGACCAGGACGAGGTGGCCCGGATCTTCGCCACCAGCGGCATCGACCGGTTCGCCAGCGGCGCCGGCTGGAGCGCCGGCCCGCACGGCGTACCCGTCCTGCACGACGTGCTGGCCTGGCTGGTGTGCCGGGTCGCCGACCGGATCACCGCCGGTGACCACGACATCGTCCTGGCCGAACCGGTGGCCGCCGGTCACAGCACGGGCGGGCAACCGCTGCTCTACCACCAGGGACGCTACGCGGTGCTGCGCGACGACGCCGCGCCCCGGCACCCGGGCCAGCCGTGACCGCCCGACCGCACCCCACCCTCGTACGCCCGACCAGGAGGCACCCGTTGAGCACGACCGCACCGACCGTCGTGGACCCGTTCGTCGCGGACTGGCGCGGCTGGCACCGGCGACACGAGCAGGCCCGGGCCGCCCCGGACGGCTTCCTCGCCGTCACCGGGTTGTACTGGCTCACCGAGCGACCCCAACGAATTCCCGACGTCCCGGGACGGTGGCACACCGGGCCGGACGGCGTCGTCGTCGACCTCGCCGACGGCGAGGAACTGACGACCGACGGCCGCCCGGTCACCGGCCGGTACGTGGTGGGCCGGATCGCCGAACGGGCCAGCGTCCTGGTCAACGACTCCGCTGGGGTGGTGGAGATCGGCCGCCGGGGCGGACGGGACATCGTCCGACCCCGGCGTGCCGACCACCCGCTCCGGACCGGCTATCGCGGCACCCCGGCCTACCCGCCGTCACCGGCCTGGGTCGTCGAGGGACGGTACGTGCCGTTCGACGAGCCCCGACCGACCACCGTCGGCGCGGCGGTGGACGGGCTCCGGCACGTCTACCACGCCGCCGGCCGGATTGAGTTCGAGATCGACGGGCTGCCGTTGAGCCTCACCGGGTTCGACGGGCCGTCCCCGGGCAGCCTGACGGTGCTGTTCACCGACGCCACCTCCGGCGTGACCACCTACGCCGCCAACCGGTCGGTCGCCGTACCGGCGCCGGACGAGCGGGGCCGGGTCAGGCTCGACTTCAACCGGGCCACCAACCTGCCCTGCGCGTACACCGACTTCGCTACCTGCCCGCTGCCGCCGGCCGAGAACCGGCTCCCGATCGCCGTCGAGGCCGGCGAGCAGACGCCGCACGAGCGGCGGACGACACCGGAGGTGGGCCGCCGATGATCCGCATCGCCGCGCGCCGCCGTACCATCGTGCCGGTCGGCGCCCTCGTCGCCGGCCTGCTCGTCGCCGTGGCCGGCTGCTCCACCGGGGGCGGTCCGGCCGCCGGCGCGGCCGGGCGGCCGCGCTCCGGCGGCACCGTCACCTGGGCCGTGGAGACCGAGCCCATCACCCTCAACCCGCACCAGTACGCCCAGGCCAAGACCCGCCTGCTGGTCTGGAACACGTTCGAGTCGCTGCTCAGCTACGACAAGGACGGCAGGCTGGTGCCGTGGCTGGCCACCGGCTGGCAGACCGCGCCGGACGGGCGGACCTACACGGTGGCCCTGCGCGACGGGGTCACCTTCTCCGACGGCACCCCGTTCGACGCGACGGCCGTCAAGGCCAACGTCGACAAACTCCGCGAGCCCGGGTACGCCCCGGCCGTCGCCGCCGTCCAACTGCGCAATCTGAAGTCCGTCGAGGTGGTCGACCCGCACACGGTACGGCTCACCCTCACCGCCCCGGACGTGCTCGTCCTGGACTTCCTCGCGTCCCCGCAGGGCGCCCAGGTCTCCCCGAAGTCGCTGCGCGAGGCGAAGAACCTCAAGGCCGGCGGGACCGATCTGGCCGGCACCGGCCCGTTCGTGCTGGACCGCTACGTCCCCGGCCAGGAACTGCACTACACGCGCAACCCCGGCTACGACTGGGCACCGCCCACCGCCGGCCACACCGGACCGGCGTACCTGGACGGGATCACCTACCGCTTCCTCAAGGAGTCGGCGGTCCGGGTCGGGGCGCTCACCTCCGGTCAGGTGCAACTGGTCGAGGGCGTACCGGCCACCGACCAGCCGCTGGTCAGCGCCAACCGGAACCTGCGGCTGACTCGCGCGCTGAACTCCGGCTCGGCCTACTCGTACTACTTCAACACCTCGCACGCGCCCTTCGACGACCTGCGGGTCCGGCGGGCGTTCCGGGAGGCCGTCGACGTGGACACCGTGCTACGGGCGGTCTACCGGGACACCGCCACCCGGGCGTGGAGCGTGGTCAGCCCGTCCAGCCCGCTGTACGACAAACGGCTGCGGGGCAGCTACGGCGGCGACGCCGCCAAGGCCAACGCCCTGCTCGACGAGGCCGGCTGGCGGCAGCGCGACACCGACGGCTACCGGGTGAAGGACGGCCGGCGGCTCACCGTCCGGCTGGTGCAGTCCGCCCCGTACGTGCGGGACCGCCGCGACGTGCTCGCCCAGGCCGTGCAGGCCGCGGTGAAGCAGAGCGCCGGCATCGACCTGAAGGTCTCCCTGGTCGACCAGGGCACCGCCCAGCGGGCGCTGGACACCAACCAGTACGAGGTGTTCGACAACTCCCGCGCCGACACCGACGCCGGGGCCGCGCTGAACCTGTTGCTGCACACCAGGGGCGCGATCAACCGGACCAAGGTCGACGACCCGCGGGTCGACCGGCTTCTCGACGACGGTCAGGCCACCGCCGACCCGGCGAAGCGGGCCGCGGTCTACGCCGAGTTGCAACAGCGGGTCGTCGGCGAGCAGGCGCTGCTGCTGCCGCTCTACGCCCCGGCCGACCAGATCGCCGCCAGCGTCACCGTCGGTGGGGTCCGCTTCGAACCCACGGCCGGCGTGCCCGCGAGCGCGTACGACCTGTGGATCGGGAACTGACGTGGCCCGCTCCCGCGTGCGCGCCGTGACCCGCCGGGTCGGCACCGGTCTGGTGGTGCTCTGGGCCGCCGCCACGGCCGCCTACCTGGCGTTGCTCGCCGCGCCCGGCGACACGGTGGACGCCATCGTCGGCGACGGCGCGGACACCCCACAAATCAGGGCCGAGATCATCGCCGAGTGGGGGCTGGACCGGCCCGCCGTCGTGCAGTACCTCGACTACCTGCGCCGGCTGGCCGGCGGTGACCTGGGCCGGTCGTACCTGCTGCACCGGCCGGTCGCGGAGGTGATCGGCGAGCAACTCGCCCCGACGGTGACCCTGGCCGTCGCGGCGGCCGGGCTCGGCGTGCTGCTGGCCCTCGTCGTCGCCGTCGCCACCGCCGGGCCGCGCCGGCGGTGGTTGCACCGGGCCAGTTCGGGGGTGGAACTGCTGCTGGTGTCCACGCCGGGTTTCCTCATCGGCATCGTGCTGCTGACCGTGTTCTCGTTCCGGCTCGGCTGGTTCCCGGTCGCCGGTGACCAGGGCCCGGCCGCCCTGGTGCTGCCGGCGGTCACGCTCGCCCTGCCGGTCGCCGGGCTCCTCGCGCAGGTGTTACGCGACGGTCTGGACAAGGCGCTGGACGAACCGTTCGTGCTCACCGCCCGGGCCCGGGGCGTCCGGGAGCGGGTGGTGCTGGTCCGGCACGCGCTGCGGCACGCCCTGCTGCCGGCGGTCACCCTGGCCGGCTGGCTCTTCGGGGCGCTGCTCGGTGGCGCCGTCATCGTCGAGCAGGTGTTCGGCCGGCCCGGCCTCGGGCAGGTCACCCTGGCCGCGGTGACCAGCAAGGACATGCCGGTGGTGCTGGCCGTGGTGACGCTGTCCGCCGCCGTGTACGTGGTGGTCAACACCGCCGCCGACCTGGCCTACCTGCTCGTCGACCCGCGGTTGCGAAGGAGCTGACGATGACCGTGACGCTGGGCGACCTGCCCGCCGGCACCGGCCGGCCGACAACCGCCCACGCCGGCGCGCCGGCGGTACCCGAAACCGACACGTCCGCCCCGGTGGTCGTCCGGCCGCCCCGGCGCCGGCCCGGACCGGGCGTGCTGGCCGCCGGGGCGTACCTGGTCCTGCTGGTCCTGGCGGCGGTCCAGCCCGGGCTGCTGGCCCCCGGCGACCCGCTCGCCGCCGACCCGCTGACCGTGCTGTCGCCGCCCGGGGCGGCGCACTGGTTCGGCACCGACCACCTCGGTCGGGACGTGTTCACCCGGGTGGTGCACGGTGCCGGGCACTCGCTCGTCATCGGGGTGGCCGCCACCGCCGTGGCGGTCACCGCCGGGGTGCTGCTCGGGCTGGCCGCCGGCCTGGCCCACCGGTTCGCCGACGAGGCGCTCAGCCGGTCCTTCGACGCGCTGTCGGCGTTCCCGATGCTGCTGCTGGCGTTGCTGTTCGTCGCCGTCGCCGGCCCCGGCACGACCAGCCTGATCGTCGCCATCGGCATCGCCACCCTGCCGCACCACGCCCGGGTGGTCCGGGCGCAGACCCTGTTGGTCCGCCAGGCCGGGTACGTGGAGCAGGCCGTCACGTTCGGGCTGTCCCGGCCCCGGTTGGTGCTGCGGCACGTGCTGCCCAACGTGGTCGGCCCGGTGCCGGTGCTGGCCGTGATCGGGCTCGGTGAGGCGGTGCTCGCCGCCGCCGGGCTCAGCTTCCTCGGAATGGGACCGCAACCGCCGTCGCCGGAATGGGGCGCGATGCTCTCCGAGGGCCGCAACTACCTGCAGGTGGCCTGGTGGAGTTCCATCCTGCCGGGCGTGGCGGTCACCCTCACCGTGGTGGCCCTGACCGTCGTCGGGCGGCACTGGCAGGCCCGCTTCGACGGGCGGCAACGCTGATGACGCCCCTGGTCGCGGTCGAGAACCTGCGCGTCGACTTCACCACCCCGACCGGTACGGTGGCCGCCGTCCGCGGGATCAGCTTCACCGTCGAGCCGGGCGAGTGCGTCGCGGTGGTGGGCGAGTCCGGCTCGGGCAAAAGCGTCACCGCCCGTACCCTGGTCGGCCTGACCGGGCCCGGGGCGCGGGTCCGCGCCACCCGATTGGAGCTGGCCGGGCGGGACGTGCGGCCGCACCGGCCGCAGGACTGGCGGCGCGTGCGGGGCCGGCTCGCCGGTCTCGTCCTGCAGGACGCGCTGGTCTCGCTCGACCCGCTGCGCACCGTCGGCGCGGAGATCGGCGAGGTGCTCGCCACGCACGCGATCGTCGGCCGCCGGGAACGCGCCGGCCGGGCCGCCCACCTGCTCGACCTGGTGCACGTGCCGGAGCCGGAACGCCGGGCCCGGCAGTACCCGCACCAACTCTCCGGCGGGCTGCGGCAGCGGGCGCTGATCGCCTCGGCCATCGCCGGCGAGCCGGCCCTGCTGATCGCCGACGAGCCGACCACCGCGCTGGACGTCACCGTGCAGGCGCAGATCCTACGGCTGCTCGCCGAGCGGCGGGCCGACGGGCAGAGCCTGCTGCTGATCAGCCACGACCTGGCGGTGGTCGGGCAGCTCGCCGACCGGGTGCTGGTGATGCGGGACGGTCAGATCGTCGAGGCCGGACCGACCGCCCGGCTGCTGGAGTCGCCCGGGCACCCGTACACGCGTCAACTGCTCGACGCGGTGCCGTCGGTGGCCTCGCGCGGGCGGCGGCTCAGCGTGCCGACCCGGCTGCGCCCGGACTGCGTGGGACCGGCGCTGGCCCGTCCGCCGCTGCCGGTCCGGCCGGAGGTCCGACCGGACGACACCGTGCTCGCCGCGGTCGACCTGACCAAGCGGTACGGCACGCACACCGTCGTCCGGGACGTCTCGTTCACCATCGGCCGGGGCGAGACGCTGGGGCTGGTCGGCGAGTCCGGCTCCGGCAAGAGCACGGTGGCCCGGATCGTCGCCGGCCTGCTCGCCCCGGACGGCGGCTCGGTCACCTTCGAGCGGACGCCCTGGTCGGGCGTGCCCGAGCGGTTCCGTCGACCGCTGCGCCGCCGGCTGCAGGTGATCTCGCAGGACCCGCTGAGTTCGTTCGACCCGCGCTACACCGTCCGGCGGGTGGTGGCCGAGAACCTGGACGCCGACGTCGACCGGGCCGGGCGTATCGACCGG
Organism: Micromonospora zhanjiangensis; assembly: GCF_042650605.1. Lineage (NCBI taxonomy): Bacteria > Bacillati > Actinomycetota > Actinomycetes > Micromonosporales > Micromonosporaceae > Micromonospora > Micromonospora zhanjiangensis. The sequence continues at coordinate 117,216 of NZ_JBHSBN010000020.1, forward strand.
GTGGTGGACCTGCTGCGCCGGGTCGGTCTCGGGCCGGACCTGCTCGACCGGCACCCCCGTGCATTGTCCGGCGGCCAGCGGCAACGGGTCGCCATCGCCCGCGCGCTGGCCCCGCGGCCCAGCCTGCTGGTCTGCGACGAACCGGTGTCCGCGCTGGACGTGTCCGTGCAGGCACAGGTCCTGGACCTGCTGGCCGAGCTGCGGGCCGCCGACGGGACCGCGCTGCTGTTCATCTCGCACGACCTGGGCGTGGTGCACCACCTGGCCGACCGGGTGCTGGTCATGCGGGACGGCGTGGTGGTGGAGCAGGGGCCGGTGGGCGACGTCTTCAGCTATCCCCGCCACGACTACACCCGCGCGCTGCTCGACGCGCTGCCGTCGCTGGTCACCACCGGTCGAGCGTAGGAGGAACCTGACATGCGCGACACCCTGCACCTGGCCGTCGCCCTGGACGGGCTCGGCTGGCATCCGGCCGCCTGGCGGCTGTCGCGCGCGCCGGCCACCGCGCCGTGGTCGCCCCGCTGGTGGGCGACGCTGGTCGGCGAGGCCGAGCGGGCCGCCCTGGACCTGGTCACCCTGGAGGACAGCCTCGACCTGCAGTCGACCCGGCTGGACGGGCCGGACGGTCGGATCGACCAGGTCCGGGGCCGGCTCGACGCCCTGCTGGTGGCGGCCCGGATCGCCCCGCTGACCCGGCACATCGGGCTGGTGCCGACCACCAGCGTCACGCACACCGAGCCGTTCCACGTCTCCACCGCCGTGGCCACCCTGGACCACGTCAGCGGCGGTCGGGCCGGCTGGCGACCCCGGGTGTCCGCCCGCCGCACCGAGGCGCGGCACGTCGGCCGCCGGGACATCCCTCCGCTGGACCCGGCCCGGCTCGACGACCCGGCGACCCTCCGGCTCGTCGGCGACCTGTTCGCCGAGGCCGCCGAAGCGGTCCAGGTGGTCCGCCGGCTCTGGGACAGCTGGGAGGACGACGCGGAGATCCGGGACGTCGAGACCGGTCGATTCGTCGACCGGGACAAGCTGCACTACGTGGACTTCACCGGCCGCTGGTTCTCGGTCAAGGGCCCGTCCATCGTGCCCCGGCCGCCGCAGGGGCAGCCGGTGGTCGCGGCGCTGGCGCACTCCTCGGTGCCGTACGCCTTCGCCGCCGGGCACGCCGACGTCGTCTTCGTCACCCCCACCGACGCCGGGCACGCCGCCGCGATCGTGACCGAGGTACGGGCGGCCGAGGCCACCGTCGGGCGGACCGATCCGCCGCTGCGGGTCCTGGCTGACCTGGTCGTGCTGCTCGACGGGACCTCCGGGGCGGCCCGGGATCGTCGGGCCCGGCTGGACGCGCTGGCCGGGGCCGAGTTCGTCTCCGACGCGGCCGTGTTCGCCGGCGCGCCGGACGAGCTGGCCGACCTGCTCGCCGAGTGGCACGAGGCCGGCGTGGACGGTTTCCGGCTGCGACCGGCCGTGCTGCCCGACGACCTCACCGCGATCACCCGCGCCCTGGTGCCGGCCCTGCGTGAGCGGGGGCTGTTCCGGGCCGGCTACCCCGGCGGGACGCTGCGCGACCTGCTCGGCCTGCCCCGCCCGGCCAACCGGTACGCCGCCGTGACCGCCTGATCCCCTGGAGACCGCCGTGCCCAAGCAGATCATCCTCGCCGCGCACTTCCCCGGCGTGAACAACACGACCGTGTGGAGCGACCCGGCCTCCGGCAGCCACATCGACTTCGCCTCCTTCGTCCACCTGGCCCGCACTGCCGAGCGGGGCCTGTTCGACTTCTTCTTCCTCGCCGAGGGGTTACGCCTGCGGGAACAGCGCGGACGCATCCACGACCTGGACGTGGTGGGGCGGCCCGACACGTTGACCGTGCTGTCCGCGCTCGCCGCCGTCACCAGCCACCTGGGGCTGGTCGGCACCCTGAACGTCACCTTCCGGGAGCCGTACGAGCTGGCCCGGCAGCTCGCCACGCTGGACCACCTGTCCGGCGGGCGGGCCGGCTGGAACCTGGTCACCACCTCCGACGCGTTCACCGGGGAGAATTTCCGCCGGGGCGGTTACCTGGACCGGTCGCTGCGCTACGAACGGGCGGCCGAGTTCCTGCGTACCGCCCGGACGTTGTGGGAGTCGTGGCCGGCGGACCCGGTGCCGGGCGACCGGGACGGCGGTCGGTACCTGTCCGTGCCGGCGCCCGGCGCGTTCACCCACCACGGCGAGCAGTTCGACATCGCCGGCCAGTTCACCGTGCCGCGCACCCCGCAGCTGCACCCGGTGATCCTGCAGGCCGGCGACTCGCACGACGGGCGGGAGTTCGCCGCGGCCGGCGCCGACGCCATCTTCTCCCGGCACGGCACGCTGGAGGACGGCCGGGAGTTCTACCGGGACGTCAAGTCGCGGCTGGCCCGCTACGGCCGGCGCCCTGACGACCTGAAGATCATCCCCGGGATGACCTTCGTGCTCGGCGACACCGACGCCGAGGCGCAGGAACGCGCCCATCACATCCGTCGCCAGCAGGTCAGCCCGCAGACCGCGATCCTGCTGCTGGAACAGTTGTGGAACCGGGACCTGTCCGGTTACGACCCGGAGGGCCCACTGCCCGCCGAGAACCCGGACACCTCCGACACGGGCATCAGCCAGGGCCGGGCCGGCAGGTACGCCGACCGGATCGGCACGGCGCGGCAGTGGCGGGCGCTGGCCGAGGAGAAGGGGCTCGGCATCCGCGACCTGATCATCGAGGTCACCGGCCGGCAGTCCTTCATCGGCACGCCGCAACGGATCGCCGAGCGGATGGACCACTTCGTGCAGTCCGACGCCGCGGACGGTTTCATCCTGGTGCCGCACCTGACCCCCGGCGGGCTGGACGAGTTCGTCGACCGGGTCGTCCCGCTGCTGCAGGAACGCGGCGTCTTCCGGACCGCCTACACCGGCACCACCCTGCGCGAGCACCTCGGCCTCGGGCCGGCCCGCCCGGTGTCGCCGGACGCGCCGTCGCCGGTCACCACGACCGTCCGCGAGGAGGCCGCGTGAAGTTCCTGCTGATCACCCTGATCACCCACCTGCCGGACCCGGTCACCGGGCGGCTGCGCAGCACCACGGCCCGGTTCCGCGACGTCGTCGAGGGTGCCGTGCTCGCCGAGGAGTTGGGCTTCGACGGCTTCGGCGTCGGCGAACGCCACGAACGGCCGTTCATCTCCTCGGCGCCACCGGTGGTGCTCAGCCACATCGCCGCGCGGACCAGCACCATCCGGCTGTTCACCGCGGTCACCACGCTCAGCCTGCTCGACCCGGTACGCGCCTACGAGGACTACGCCACCCTCGACCACCTCTCCGGCGGCCGGCTCGAACTGATCATCGGCAAGGGCAACGGCGCCGCCCAGGCGCAGCTGTTCCACGTCACCGCCGCCGACCAGTGGGACCGCAACCGGGAGGGCTACGAGCTGTTCCGCCGGCTCTGGCGGGAGGGCAAGGTCACCTGGTCCGGCCGCTACCGCCCGTCGCTGACCGACGCGCAGACCTGGCCCCGGCCGTTGCAGCAACCCGTCCGGGTCTGGCACGGCAGCGCCACCAGCCGCGAGTCGGTCGAACTCGCCGCCCGGTACGGCGACCCGATCTTCTCGGCCAACGTCACCAACCCGGTCGAGCCGTACGCCGACCTGGTCACCCACTACCGGGAACGCTGGGTGCACCACGGGCACGACCCGGCCGACGCCCTGGTCGGCGCGGGCACCGCCGGCTTCTACGCGGCGCGCACGTCGCAGGAGGCGCTCGCCACGTACCGGCCGATCTTCGAGGCCCGGGTGGCCGCGTTCCGGCGGCTCGGGGTGGAACCGGTCTTCCCGACCCTGGAGGACGCCGTGAAGCGCAGTTCCCTCCTGGTCGGCAGCCCGCAGCAGATCGTCGACAAGGTGCTGCGCTACCACGACCGGCTCGGTCACGAGGTGATCCACCTGTCGGCCGACGCGGACGGGCTGACCGACAAGCAGCACCGGGAGAGCCTCGAACTGTTCCAGGCCGAGGTGGCGCCGGCGCTGCGTCGACAGGTCCCCAGCCGCCCCTTCCCCGCCCCCGCCGTCGCGGCCTGACCAGGAACGGAACCACCATGTCAGCCACCCCGTTGTCCATCCTGGACCTGTCGCCGGTGCCCGCCGGCGGCACCGTCGCCGGCGCGCTGCGCAACACCGTCGACCTGGCCCGCCAGGCCGAACAGTTCGGCTACCACCGGTACTGGCTGGCCGAACACCACCTGGCCGCGGGCGTGGCCAGTTCCGCGCCGGCCGTCCTGATCGGGCAGGTCGCCGCCGCCACCAGCGCCATCCGGGTCGGCTCCGGCGCGGTCCAGGTCGGCCACCGCACCGCGCTGGGCGTGGTGGAGGAGTTCGGCACCCTGGACGCGCTCTACCCGGGCCGCATCGACCTCGGCCTGGGCCGCTCCGGCCAACGCCGCACCGAGCTGGCCGCCGAGGCGCCCGGGACGGGTCCGGCCGGGGCTGAGTCCTCCCCCGCCGGGGACCCGGCGCCGCCCACCGAGGAACGGGTGGTCGGCGGGCTGCTCATCCCGCCGCCGTTCTGGTACGCCCACCTGGTCGGCTCGCCCCGCTTCGCGCTCGCGAGCGCCTTGCTGCACCAGCCCGGCGCGCAGCCGCCGCCGTTCGCCGGACAGGTGGCCGACATCCTGGCCCTGCTGCGCGGCGACTACCGCGACGCGGACGGTCTCGACGCGCACGCCGTACCCGGCGAGGGAGCCGGCGTACAGGTGTGGCTGCTGGGCAGCAGCGGCGGCGAGAGCGCCCGGCTCGCCGGCGCGCTCGGGCTGCCGTTCGCCGCCAACTACCACGTCAGCCCGGCAACGGTGCTGGAGGCGGTCGCCACCTACCGGGCCGCGTTCCGGCCGTCGGCGGCCCTGAACCGACCGTACGTCTCGGTGTCGGCGGACGTCGTGGTCGCCGACACCGACGCGCGGGCCCGCCGGCTCGCCAGCCCGTACCCGGCGTGGGTGCGCAGCATCCGCGGCGGTGGCGGCGCCATCCCCTTCCCCAGCCCGGAGCGGGCCGCGGCCGACACCTGGACCGACGCGGACCGCGACCTCGTCGACGACCGGGTACGCACCCAGTTCGTCGGCGCACCCGACACGGTCACCGAGCGGCTGCGGGTGCTGCGCGACGTCACCGGGGCCGACGAGCTGCTGGTCACCACCATCACCCACTAACACGCCGACCGCGTCGCCTCGTACGACCTGCTGGCCAAGGAGTGGCTGCGATGACCGCGCCCCTGACCGTCCGCTGGTTCCTGCCCACCTACGGCGACGGCCGGGACGTCTGCTGTGGACGCACCGACCGCCGCCGCGGAACCTCGCCCCCGCCGGCGTCCCGTTCGCCCCGGCCGCACCGGTCGATTTGGCGCCCGGCGGTACGTACCGCGCCGCCGACGGCACCCGTGCCGCGCACGCCGCCAGCACCACCGACAACCGGAGAGAGTCATGACCACAGCCAGCGTCGACGTCGTCGAACTGATCGGCAATCCCCGCCCCGGCTCCCGCACCCGGCTGCTCGCCGACGCGATCGTCGGCGAGCTGACCGACCGTCTCGGCTGGACCGGCGGGCCGCAGGGCCGGCTCCGGATCCTGGAGCTGGCCGAACTCGTCGGGGTGTCGTTCGGGCCCCGGCCGGGCCGGGCGGTCGCCCCGGTGGACGACCCGTTCGCCCCGGTCCGGGCCGCCCGGCTGCTGGTGGTGGCGACCCCGGCGTACAAGGGCACCTACACCGGCCTGCTGAAGATATTCCTCGACCAGTTCGGTCCGGACGACCTGGCCGACACGGTCGCGCTGCCGGTGGTCGTCGCCGCGTCACCGGCGCACGCGGACAACGCGGCGCGCGCCCTGCGTGACCTGCTCGCCGAGTTGGGCGCCGAGCTGCCCGTACCGCCGCTGGCCGTGCTGGAGTCCCGGCTCACCGCGGCGACGGCGGTGGCCGCCGAATGGGCCGCCGAACATGCCGGACAACTCGCCGCCGCGCTCGGTCACCGGCCGGCACCCGCCCGGGCCAACTGACCAACCGATCCGAGGCGCACCCGCAGGCGTACCCGTGGAAGGTCCGGCGGATCGCGTACCCTCGCCTGCCTGACCGCACGGTCGCCCTCGGCGGTGGTCCCGAATAGTCGGCCTCCTTGCCGGCCCGGCTCAGCACCGGGTGGGGTGCGGTCGCCGCCGGAGCTCTACTCGCCGGAGACCGAGACGCGGGTCCGGTGGTGCCGGGGGTGCTCGATCTCGTCGACCACGGCGACGGCGAGATCGGCGTAGGACAGGCCGACCAGGCCGGACCGGGGCACCGTGTCGCCGCCGATCCGGTACCGGCCCAGTCGCGGGGCCGTCGCGTCCAGGTTCGCCGGCGGGGTGAGCATCAGCCAGTCGACCGTGGTCTCCGCACCGCGCAGTCGATCGAGGCCGGCGGTGTGCGCCAGGGCGAACGGACGAAGCTGCTCGGGGAACGCCGCCGGGTCGTCCAGGATCAGTTGGCCGTCCTCATTACGCAGGTTCGCGAACAGGCCGACGACCACGAGGCGCCGCACGCCGGCCCGGGTCATACCGGTCAGCAGCGCGTCGACGGCCTTGACGAAGAACTGTTCGTCGAGCCGACCGAGGGCCGCCAGTGCCGCCGGGCCCGAGGCGGGCGAGACCGCGCTGATCACGGCATCGTGATCACGGGAGATCGTGAACGTCGAGTGTGGATCCGTGACGTCGGCCTGGACGACCGAGACGCCGGCCGCCGCGAGGTCGTCCGCCGCGGGCGGATTCCGGACGGCGGCGGTGACCCGGTGACCCCGGGCCCGCGCCTCGGCGGTGATCGCCCGTCCGGCCCTGCCGCCCGCCCCGAAAATGGCGATACCGCTCATGGTCCTGCCCCTCTGTCAGCGCTCGAACTCGACGCCAGGGACGGTATCCACGAGATACTGGTTACCGCAAAGATACCGGGATAGCGTCTGCGCATGGCGGAGCTGGATCCCGAGATGTTCGACCCGATGTGCCCGTCCGGGGCGCTGCCGTTCCAGATCGGTGACAAGTGGACCGGAATGGTGGTGCTCTGCCTGGAGCACGGGCGTCGGCGGTTCACCGAGATCCGCGTACCGCTGCGCGGGGTCACGCCCAAGGTCCTCACCCAGACCCTGCGGGCGATGGAACGGGACGGCCTGGTCGTGCGGACCGCCTACCCGGAGAACCCGCCCCGGGTGGAGTACGAACTGACCGCGCTGGGACGCAGCCTGCTGACGCTGATCGAGGCGGCGCGGGCCTGGAGCAGGGATCATCTGCCCGCGTTGCTGGCGGCCCGGCAGCGACACGAGCGGGCCCTCGACACCGTGCCGGTGAGCGACCCGCAGGCTTCGAGATGACGCCGCCCCCGACGGATGCCAACCAGGCGGGAACGGGCACCACCGAGTCCGGGGGCCGTCTCGTTCTGGTGACCGGTCAGGAGGGTGCCGGTAAGTCGACCATCCTGCGCGCCCTGCTCCCCCGTACGCCCGAGGGCGCCCGGATCGACGCGGAGGACATCGGCCAGACCAACCCCTGCCCGATGGACGACCGGTTCTTCGACCTGCTGCGCCGCAACGTCGCCGGGCTGGTCGAACGGTTCTGGGCCGCCGGCTACGTCAACGTCGTCGCCGGCAGCTTCCTCCGGCACCATTCCGATTACCTGGCCTTCCGCCGGCTGCTGCCGCGTCCGGCCGCAGTGTTCATGGTGGAACTGCTGGTCGACAAGCACGTACGCGACCGGCGGCGAGTCACCCGGGCGAAGCGGACGACCCAGCGGTGGCGCGACATGGTCGACCTGATCCCGGAGGACCGGACCATCCGGGAGGCGACCGATGCCGACTACCGGTACGTCGGCGTGGACACGACCGGGCTGGACGTCGCTGCGACGGTCCAACAGATCATGGATGCCGTCCCCGAGATCTACCGTCGGTAGTGGAACGTTGCAGACGCCCCGACCGGAAGTGCCGTCAGCCGGTCCGCTCGTGGTCTTCCGTACCGGTGGTCGGGGCGGCGAGGCCGGCGCGCAGGAACCCCACCAGCCGACGCGCCTGGGCGGTGTCGGCGGCCAGCGCCGCGCCGCTGGCCAGCGTCAACACGTCGGTGACGGTCACGTCGGGCCGCAGTGCCGGCCGGGCGCGCCGTACCAGATCCGCGGCGGTGGCGGTGATGGACGCGTGCCACGCCTCGAACCGTTGGCCGCGGCGGCCGCCCGGCCCTTCGGTCGCCGCCAGGGCCAGGGGGCGCTTCGTCGCGACGTGGACGACGAACTCGTCGAGCCAGGTGAAGAGCGCGTCCAGCGGTGACGGCGCATCCCGCAACCGGGCACCGCGCCGGCACAGTTCCGCCACCTCGTCGGCGTAGACGGCGGCCAGCAGGTCCTCCCGGGTGGGGAAATGCCGGTACAGCGTCGCGTTGCCGACGCCGGCGCGGCGGGCGACCTGGTCCAGGGTGATCTCGCTGCCGGCTTCTTCCACCAGTTCACGGGCGGCGGCGAGCAGTGCCGTGGTGTTGCGCGCCGCGTCGGAGCGGGGGCCGCGCTTGCTATCCGGGGACATCCCCACTTACGGTACAGCAATCAACCGGGGAGTTCCCCACTTGAGCCGGGGAGGCATCGTGCCGCTGACCGCCGACGACCGGACCACCATCACCGATTTGATCAACCTGCATGGTCACCTGACCGACCGCGGCGACTTCGACGGGCTGTCGGCGCTGTTCGCCGACGACGTGACGTACGACGTGACCGCCCTGGGCGGGACCGTCATGACCGGGTTGAGCACCATCAAGCAAGCCAGCCTGGCCATGGACGAGACGGCGCACCCGGTCGCCCATCACGTCACGAACGTCGTGCTCCGGGAGACCGCGGAGGGCGTGGTCCACGCGCTGTCCAAGGGGTTCGGCGTCATGGTCGACGGGTCGGTCGGCAGCGTCACCTACGAGGACACCGTCGAGCGGGGGCGCGCGGGATGGCGGATCACCCGTCGGATCGTCCGCCCCCGCCGCCGGCCCCTGCATCCCTGATCTCCGACACGAGCCGGTTGACATGTGACCTTCTGGTCACCTATTTTTTTCGTGGTGGACGACGATCTGGTGTTCAAGGCACTCGCGGACCCGACCCGTCGCCTGCTGCTGGATCTGCTGTTCGAACGCAACGGCCGCACGCTGACCGAGTTGGAGTCGGCCGTGGAGATGACCCGGTTCGGCGTCATGAAGCACCTGCGCGTGCTGGCGGACGCCGGTCTCGTGGTCACCCGCCGGTCGGGCCGGGAAAAGCTGCACTTCCTCAACCCCGTACCGATCCGGCTCATCCACGACCGCTGGATCGACAAGTACACCGCCGGTCCCGCCTCGATGCTGGCCGGACTCAAGAAGGCACTGGAGGAGCCCGATGACCGCGAATCCTGACCTGACCACCCAGATCTACCAGGTCTTCATCAAGACCACCCCGGAGCGAATCTGGCAAGCCATCACCGAGCCCGACCAGACCCTGCTCTACTTCCACGGCGCGCGGATCACCAACACTCCCGACCGGCACATCGCGCTCGGACCGGACGGCTCCACCTGGGGCGACGGGGCGGTCCTGGAATGGGACCCGCCGCGCCGGCTCGTGCACGAGTGGCGGTCGCTCTACGACCCGGAACTCGCCGCCGAGCAGCCGAGCCGGGTCATCTGGGACATCGAGCCCCACCCCGGCGGGCTGTGTCTGCTCACCCTCACCCACGACCGGCTCGACGGGGCTCCCGGCACCGCGAAGAGCGTCTCCGGCGCCGGTTGGACGCTCGTGCTGAGCGGTTTGAAGACTCTCCTGGAGACCGGCACTCCGCTCGTTGACCTCGCGGCGGGAGAGCAGGCATGAGCGGGACCCGGAATTACATCTACAAGTTGATCCCGCCGCGGCCGACCTTCTTCGTCGACCAGACCGAGGACGAGCGGGCGGTGATGACGGAGCACGCCGCGTACTGGTCGGAACCGCTGGCGGCCGGCACCGTGGTCGTGTTCGGACCGGTGCTGGACCCGGCCGGGTCTGGGGTCTCGCCGTGGTGGAGGCGGCAGACGAGGCGGACCTCGACCGGATCGCCGCGAGCGACCCGGTCGTCAAGGCTGGACTCGGCACCGTCGAGACCTACCCGATGCCGATGGCCCACGTCCGGTCGACCGTGAGATAGCGCGGCGGCCCCGAACACGCGCCGCGGTCGGTCACGTCGCCGCCGACAATGCCGCGTCCACCAGTGCGCTCACGCCCAACCCGGCGCCGAGGCCGCCGACGACGTAGCGCCACGGCGCAAACGAAACGACCCGTGGTCCTGGGCCCGTCATGCCGAGGACGGAGGAGTCAGATTGCCTCGACCAGCCGGAACCGCTCCAGCACCGCCGGCGTGTCGTCGTCCACGGAGAAGTTCGGATCACCCAGCCAGCCCCGGTAGTCCGCGCCGTGCCAGTACTCCTCGTGGCCGGCCCGCCAGGCGGCGACCGAGTCGTGTCCCTCGCCCTCGTTCCGGGCGTGGTCGAGGTCCACGTCGCCGAGCCGGCAGATCCGTACCTCCGTCAGTTCGATCACCGCGACCCGGCGGCCGGCGGAGTCCACCACCGCCGCCCGCGCTCCCACGACCGGCAGCGGCTCGCCGTCGAGCTCGTAGTCCTGTAGCAGGCCGGTCGTGGTGGTCTTGGAGCCGTCGAGCACGGCGGCGACCAACCTGTCACGCAGTGGACCGGGGAACGCGAACTCGAACGTGGGCAGCTCGGCGGGCATTGCTGAAGGATAGCGGGGAGGCCGGGGCTTTCCGCTGCGGGTGCGCGGCTGCTGCCACCAGAGCACCGACCACCAAGCCGATGGCGGTGACGATGATCCGAGGCCAGACCCCGTCCGCGTTGTCGCGCCACGGCCAGCGAAATCCGGCGGCGACAATCGCACCCGAGAACCCCAGGAGATCTGCCGCTGCCGCGCCCGCCAGTCCCAGCCAGCCGCTTCGAGCACGGTCACAGCGCGCAGAATAGTCCAACCGGTACGTGACCGACAGGGAAAGATCATCCCGTTGTCACTCGGCCTGCGGCGCTGGGCCAGGAGCCTCGGTCGGCATCGCGGGACCCGACACCCCGTTGACGAACCGGTGCCGCCCCGCGTACCGGACGAAGGCCCGGATGACCTGGTCCGGCGAGTCGGCGAGCGAGTCCAGACCCAACAGGACGACCGACGGCCGGCCGTCGACCGTGTTCCGGTACTCCGCCGCCACGCCCAGGTCGGCGTCCGCCGTCGGCACCAGCAGCAGCCGCGGCGCGTCGGTGCCGTCCGACGGTCCCTGATGCGGCTCCAGGACCATCGCGTCGACCGAAGACCACGGTACGGACCGGTTGATGCCCGCGACCCGCAGCCGCAGGCCCGACTCGTCGAGGACGATCGGGGTGGGGCGGAAAGCCGAGGCGACCAGGGCGACGCCGACCAGGAAAGCCAGCAGGCCGGCAACGAGCAGCGCCACCGATCCCACCGGTATGAACAGGAGCCGCAGCTCCCACCCGTTCTGGGAGGCCCACATGACGCCGAGACCACCCACGAGGAAGAAGGCGATCCAGAAAAGCTTGGGGCGGGCGCGGCGAAGCTCCATCGAGAACTCCTGAATTCGGGCCGGTCGCGCTATTCGTCAACGGCCGCAGAGTAAGACGCCGAGAAGTTAGCCTCGGTCTTTCACGGCGGTCGGGATCTTGATGGTTGGGAAGGGTCTGTAGAGACAGCGAAGTGCCTACCACGTAAGGAAAACTGATCGGTGTCGAGTCGTTCAGAGTTCCGCGCGCGGAAGG